>CANKUB010000001.1 GCA_947486575.1 Betaproteobacteria bacterium
ATCGCAGTTCGCCACGCTGCTTGGCGTGTCTGTGCGCACGCTACAGGGCTGGGAACAAGGCCGAAAGCACCCCAGCGGGGCTGCTCGTACTCTCCTGACCATTGCACAGACCAATCCCAAAGCCTTGCTTGCGGTGGCTGGCAAGTAGCCCTTGCGTCGGCAAGGGGTATAACCCTTCGTTCCAGAAGGCGCTGCGGACAACCCTCGCTTAATTTATTCTGCCCTATCGCGCGCGAAGATCGAAGCTCACGCCGCCATCGCGCGCCGGGCGATATACCCCGAACGTGATTCTCCGGCATCTTTTGCGGCGGCATCAATACGTCGTAACACGCGCGCAGGCAGCGTGATATTCACCCGTTCTGCCTTGTCTGACAAAGCAGCCAGGTCTATCGTCACTACCGCCCATACCCAGCCGGCGAATTCCGCGTTCGCCTGATGCTGGCTGATAGAGCTCGGTTCAGGCACTGCACCATTGTCATCAATCACTGTCTCAAGCCAAAGTTCGATCGCCTCTTTGGCGTTGTCGATGGCCTCGTCCAGCGTATCGCCCGCCGAGAAGCAGCCCGGCAGATCGGGAACGACTACGCCGAAAGCGTGCGTCTCATCACCCAACTCAATCGCAATGGGGTATTTCATTTTTTCGTCCTTTCATTTCAGCCCGGCTTGTTTCAGCAACTTGTGCGCAAGCCCAACCCCAAGGTCTTTTTTGGGATGCGGAATACTGATATGGCCACCGCGCCCCGGGTGGGTATAAACATGGTGCGAACCCTTCACGCCCCGAAGCACCCAGCCTGCTTGTTCAAGTTGCTTGATGAGGTCTACGCTTTTCATGCGTGTGTATAATACACACTAGCGGTAATTAAGCAAGATGTTTGAATTGCCCGTCGAACTTTTCTTGTAAATGACATCTAGTAAAAATATAATAAAAACAATAGGTTATGGCGAAACCATCCGGTTCGACGTTACAGGCACGCTGATGGCGAAACAAATTTTTCACGCCGCCTTTTTCGCTTTCTTCTTCACGGGCACGATTTTTTTCTTGCGCGCGAACGGTTTCTTTTTCGTGGCGGGCTTCTTTCTCGCCGACGGTTTTTTGTTTACCACCACATCGGCAATCTCCGCCATCTCAATGCCGAATATCCCGGCGATCTTCGCGTCGTCGAGCACCTTGCCACGTTCGGGCAACGGCTTCGACAGCGGCAGGTCGGCGCTCGCACGGGCGACCAGTTCTTTCGCATCCACTTTGCGCAAGGTAAACAGCAGTTCTGGTTTTTCATCGAGGCGTGCGCCCACGCCGTAAAACACTGCTGCGACGTGTTTGCACATGGCCGCCCAATCGGGGCAGCTACAATCGAAGCTAATCTCCCTGGGTGATGGAAACAGCCCCTTGCCTGGTTGACAGATGCGTTCCATCACGCCCTTCGACAAGCGACCTTGCAGCAACTCAACCAGCGAATCAATGGTGCCTGCACATTCGGCGCCGATGTCCTGCCACTGTTTTTTCGGCACCGCCGCGATATTGACGGTGATTTTGTAGAGTTCGGAACCCATCACCTGCGCCGACACTTTGCCTTCGGCGATGTTCAGATCGATTACCGAACCGTTGCGCACATACGTGCGTCCGCGCGGCAGGCGGTTTTCGTAATCGCTATAGCGTTCAAGATTGTCGCACCACGCTTTGCCCCAGAAGGTTTTGGCAATCACGCGCTCGGCAATTACAGGCGAAAGCGTTTGGCCTTTTTTCTTCATCTGGGCGGCGAGACGTTCGGCTTTGGCGCGACGCTGGGCGGCTGATACGTAGGGTTTCCATCCGTAGTACATGTGCGAAGCTCCTAGAAATTATTCTTCAACCCGTGCGGTGTGTATGTCTAGCGCCACCAGATCGAGCAATTCTCTGTCACTCATTTCGGTTAATTGCAATTCTGCACTGCCTTCCAGCACATCTTGTACAAGTTGTTGTTTTGATCCAATTAATTGATCGATTTTATCTTCGACAGTGCCTTGGCACACAAACTTGTGTACCAGCACGTTTTTCTTTTGGCCGATGCGAAACGCGCGATCAGTAGCCTGATTTTCCACCGCAGGATTCCACCAGCGATCAAAGTGAACCACATGCGATGCCGCCGTCAGATTAAGCCCCGCACCACCGGCCTTGAGTGATAGCACGAAGAACGGCACGAGGTCATCTTCCTGAAAACGCCGCACCAGTTCGCGGCGCTTGGCGACTGGCGTGCCGCCGTGCAACACCAGCCCTTCGCGGCCAAACACGGTGCCGAGGAACGCAGCTATCGGCCCGGTGGTTTCACGAAACTGGGTGAACACCAACACCTTTTCTTGCTTGGCGGCGATCACTTCGGCGATTTCGCGCAGGCGCGCGAACTTGCCGCTGTCGGCCTCGGCCCACGCCGCATCGCCCAGCCACTGCGAAGGATGATTGCAAATCTGTTTAAAGCGCATCAGGAATTTCAGCACCACGCCTTTGCGTTTGATTCCCTCCGTGCTTTTTTCTTCTTCCAGTTGTGTGGTCAGGTCTTTCACCGCGCGCTGATACAACGCTGCCTGCGCCGGGCTGAGATGGCAATACGCTTTGAGTTCGGTTTTGTCGGGTAGATCAGTGATGACCGCTTTATCGGTCTTCAAGCGGCGCAAAATATACGGGCGCACCAGATTGCGCAACGGGCGAAAATGCTCGCGGGTGGTCAAGCCCTTGGCGAAGGTGGTGAACGCTTTGCCTGAGCCGAGCAGACCGGGATGGGTGAAATCAAAAATCGACCATAAATCCGACAGCCGGTTTTCCACCGGCGTGCCGGTAAGCGCGATTCGCGAGCGAGTGTTGAGTTTTTTCACAATGCGCGTTTGCTTCGCACCGGGATTTTTGATCGCCTGCGCTTCGTCCAGCACCGCCAGACGCCACTGAAAGTTTTCCATCCACGGCGCGCGCAACAGCGTGCCGTAACTGGTGATGACCAGATCGACATTCGCCAGCCGCGCGCCATCTAATGCGCGCAATTCATCCGCAGGCATCGCCGAAGGATGCGCGATCAGCGCGTTCAAACTCGGTGCGAAGCGTTCGATCTCTGCTGCCCAGTTCGCCAGCAGCGAGGCGGGCGCTACCAGCAAGCTGGTACGCGGCGTGCCTTGAACGCGTTGTTTTAAAACCAGCAGCAGCGACAACACCTGAATCGTCTTGCCCAGTCCCATGTCGTCGGCAAGACAAGCGCCGAGCCCGAGCCGATACAACAAGTACAACCAGCGCACACCCGCCTGCTGATAGGGCCGCAGCGTTCCCTTGAGTGCCGCGCCCGGCTCCACCTGCGCCAACCCTTCCGGCCCGCGCAGACCTTTTAGCGTATCGGCAAGCCAGGGGCCAGCGACGACGTGTGACCAGTCAGGCTCGGCAGCAGCGTCTTCTGTAACGGTAGCGCCCGCAACCAGGCGCATCGCCTCGGCGAAAGGTAATCCCCCTTCGGCCGCGCTGCGCTCAATGGCGTGAAAGCGTTCGAGCATGCGACTCAGCTTCGTACGATCAACCTCAACCCAATGCCCTCGCAGGAATTGCAACCCATCCACGCCCGCGAGCAGCTTTTTAATCTCAGCCGCTGTAAGGCTCTCGCCATCCAGCGTAAGTTCCATGCTGAAATCGAGCAACGCGTCTTTACCCAGTAGCGACGGCGCTTTGCCGCCCACCGAGGCTTGCACCTGCGGGCGCAGCGGCTTGCCCGCGCGCCACGCGCCCGGCGCGCGTATTACGATGCCCGCAGCTTCGAGTTGCGGTACGTCCGTTAAAAATTGAAACGCCTCGGCGGGCGTCCAGCGCAGTGGATGATAAATCTCGCCCGCGTCCACCATCGCGCGCAGCCACACGCATTGCGCGGCAGCGCGTTGCACCGGCGTTAAGAGTGACAGCAGCTGCGCCTGATTTTTGCCGCCCGAATATTCGCGCAGCGCCTGACCCAGCGGCAAATGCTGCGCCTTGGCTTGTGCCGACAAGCGTGTAGTGTAGGTGGCGATAAAAGCGAAAGGCGCTTCATCGTCGCCGCGATTTTCGGCCAGATTGAAATGCACCCGACCAACGAGATTCCACGCCGCGTGGCGGCTCTTGAGAAAATCCTGCAAGGGCTGGTTGGATTGTGACAATTCAAGCCGCAGCGCCGCATCAAGTTGCGCCCACAACGTAAGCAGTACGGGCGCGGTCAGATATTCCGCACCCGCCATCGGCGGCGCTTCGACAGCGAGCGCGTCGAGTGCTTGCCGTGGCGGCGGCGCGATGTGCGCTGCGGTGAGTTCCGGCTCGGCGCAAAGCGCGGTAACGTAACGCGCGGCAAAATCACGCCAGTAGCCCAGCGCTGGCGGCAGCGCCGTCCCCACCTCGTTCGCGCCCAGCTGTAACAGCGCGTGGCCTGTGCCGCGCTCGTACGCCTGCATCAACCGCGCCTGCAGCGCCTCCGCAAGCACCGGGGCGTCCGCAGCAGGCGCAAACAGCAGGTGACCGTGCGGCGTCAGAAACGGGGCGGGCGAATTGGCCGTCATGCCCGGTGCAGGGTGTAGCGGCCCTTCACTAATCCAGCCTGAGATTCGCGCTCTTGTTGACCTTTGCTCATGGTAGTTACGCAGTTCGCGCGACCGCTGCACCCGCCGCGCGCAAAAGTGTGTCGGGTGTGCCGGGATTGATCGAGCAATCCGGGCCAAGCAGGTGCTTGCGCCCGCCGGTCTCCGCAATCGATGCGCGCGCGCATTCCACCAGCGCTTCCGGGCGCATGGCGCCTATCTGCGGCTTGCCCGGCAAGCCACCGAGCACCGCGCGCCCGGTGAGTTCGCGCGCTGCCGCCAACGAGGGATTGCCGGGCGTTGTCGCCCAACTGAACACTGACACCGGATAATCTACGAACTCGTCGAAGCGGGTGTTATCGCCGCACACATGCATGATATTGAATGGCGCCGACGCCACGGCATCAAGGATCGCCAGATCGTGTGGTCGCTGGAAGCGCCGACATTCGGTGGCAGTCAACAGGGGCTCGGTAGCAAGTGTGGTCGCGTAGAAAATGCCGTCGATGCCGGCTGCGACGCAGTGGCGTGCGTAGTCGGCCAGCGTCGCACCGATGGCGACAAGTCCGCGCTCAAGCGCAGCGGGGTCTTCACGCAACAATCGCAGCACGTCATTGCGACCATTCGGCATCAGATAGGTGGCCACCATGAGCGGTGCGAATATCGTGGCGACGATAGGCACATCGGCACCCACCGCTGCTCGAATCGCCAGCATCGCCTGCAACTGCTCGGCGAGCGCGCCCCTGGACGCGTCTGCCGCTTGCAGCGTGCCGAGCTCGCGCGCATCGCGCAAAGCGTAGCGTTTCGTGGCCGGCTTGACCGTCTGCTGCGTAGACGACTCAATCTGCGCTCCCCACATCTCGGCAAAACAACTCGCGCGCGATTGTGGCTTAAGAAAGTCCCAGTCAAACGCCTGATACTGTCGTACCGTCTCATCCGCCAGCGCCTGTGCCGAATTTTCGGACGCGTAATTGTGCAACCAGAAGCTGACGGGAACCCGGTCAACCGGCTCACCGCGAATGGCGGCCCATACTCTGGCGCGTTTGTTCATACTGGCCTCCGCTGGGTTTAGTCGATGGTTGCGCCGGTCGACTTGACGACGGCTGCCCACTTCACGCGATCGTTCCTGACGGTCGCCCTGAATTGCTCGGCGGTTTCGATACGCGGCATGTTTCCAACGTCGGCAAGTCGCTGCCGCACCGACGGCATCTCCAGCGCTTTGCGTACGGCACCATTGATGGTATTCACGATGTGCGCATCGACGCCCTTGGGGCCAAAGAAGCCGAACCAGGTGGTGCTTTCGTAGCCGGGCAGACCCGCCTCGCTGACCGTAGGAATTTCAGGCACCGCGCTTACACGTGTCTTGCTCGATACCCCCAGCAGACGTACACGACCAGAACGATAGTGCCCGATAATGGTTTGCACCTGATTGAAGGTGCAGCACACATCGCCCTTTAACAAGCCCTGGATAGCTTGTGCACTTTTGTAGGGCACGTGGGTCATGGTCAGCCCCGCCTTGGTGTTGAATTCCGCGAAGGCCAGATGCGTGCTGGCGCCGTTGCCGCTCGACGCATAATTGTATTTGCCCGGGTTGGCCTTGACCAGATCAATGAACTCCCGCACCGTTTTCACGTCAATGACGTTCGGATTGATGCTGAGCACGTTCGCTACGTCGATCAAGGACGCGATGGGCGTAAAATCCGCCTCAACATCGAATGGCAGCTTGCTGTAGAGCGCGGCGTTAATACCATGGGTTCCAGCGGTGCCGAGCAGAATGGTGTAGCCATCGGCGCGTGCCCGCGTCACATACTCCGACCCGATATTGCCGCCTGCGCCAGCGCGGTAGTCGGTAACAATGCGGGTGTTTAACGCCTTTTCGAGCGGCTCCTGCAAGATGCGCGCAACCACATCGAGGCCCGAACCCGCAGGATACCCCATCACCAGCGTAATTGGCTTGGATGGCCAGTCTTGAGCGCGAACGGCACCGATGGCCAGCGCCAACAGCATGAACATGAAAAAATATTTGCGAGGGCGAGAGTAAGTCATGGTCACTTTATCCGTCGATTCAGTAGAGGCAGTCTCATTGTAAAGCTGTGGTGGTATGTTCGCATCAAGTTCCACCGACGTAAGCGGTGCACTCCGGATCGTCGTTAAAGTTTCAGCAGCCTGGTGGCGTTGCTGCCGAGAATCATTTCCCGCTCTGCCCCCGACAGCGACGCACCGAAGCGATTCACCGTCGCCACCGGATGATCGTCGCCGATACCGAAGCAGTAGTCGCTGCCCATCACGATGCGCTCGATGCCCACTTCGCGAATCACGTGGTGCATATAGGCATCGTTGTGCGCTATGGTGTCGTAGTAAAAACGTTTGAGGTATTCACTCGGGTGCAGCTTGCAGCCCTGCATTTCTTCTTTTTGATGGTTGCCGTGATCCCAGCGCCCGGCCAGCGGCGGGAACATGCCGCCCGCGTGCGGCAGCACCACATCAAGTTTCGGGAACGCGTCCATCACGCCGCCGAATATCAGTGACGCCACGGCAATAGCGGTCGCGTACGGAAACCCGATCACGTTGCGCAGATAGTATTTGTCGAGCCGCTCGGCGTGCAGCGGGTCCAGCGGATGCAGAAACACCGGCCATCCCAGTTCCTCACATTTCGCCCAGATCGGGTAGAACGATTTTTCATCGAGATTTTGTTTATTGATGTGCGTGCCCATGTAGAGGCCGCGCATGCCAGGCAGCTTGGCCGCGCGCGTGAGTTCTTGCAGCGCAAGTGCTGGTGCCTGCATGGGGATGACCGCCATGCCGATGAGCCGCTTCGGGTGCTTCACGCACGCCTCCGAACAGGCATCGTTGTAAACCTGCGCGAGCTTCAGGCCAAACTCAGGCGTCGCCCAGTTCACCATCGGTGTAGTCAACGACAGGCAATGCATGTCAAGGCCCTTGGCGTCCATGTGCGCAAGACGCACGTCAAGATCAACAAACCCCTTCAAAAACACCTGCTTGATGCCCGGAAAAGCGAAAGTGACCGCGCCTTCGGGATTCTTCCCCATCGTCGCGCCATGGGCAGCACCTTCGTTTACCAGCAGGCGTATCCATTCTTCGGGGAAAAAATGGGCGTGTGTATCAATGGTGTTCATAGGCGTAGCCATTTTGCTCGATTGAAAGCGCAGATTGTCGGATTGTATTAGAGTCCGCAATCATTTACAGAAACCGGAACGACCCGTTTATGCGTATCGGCATTTTGCTGCCCCACCGGGGCGTGATTATTCAATCGGCGCGGCGTCCGCCGGTGGAAGACTGCTGGACCATCGCGCGTCTGTGCGACGCAGCGGATATGGACGTGTGGGTAGGTGACAGCGTGGTAGCAAAGCCGCGGCTGGAGCCACTGACCACCCTCGCTTATGTAGCAGCGATAACCAAACGCGCGGGCCTTGGCACTGCGGTTTTGTTGCCCGCGCTGCGTCAGCCAACCGTGCTGGCGCATCAGCTCGCTAATATTGACCAAATTTCGCAGGGGCGGCTGGTGCTAGGTCTGGGCGTGGGCTGGGGCTTGCCTGCCATTGCGCGCGAGTGGGACGCCTGCGGGCAAAACCACAAGCGCCGCGTCAAAGATCTCGAAGAACACATGACCGTATGGCGCAAGCTGTGGAGCGGCGAGCCTGTTTCTTACGAAGGCAATGGCTTCAAACTCACGGAACACACCATCGGCCCGTTGCCGTGGAACGAAGCGGGCCCGCCGCTGCTGGTGACTGCTGGCAATCGCGGCGAGATCATTCCGGCGCAGATCGAGCGCGTGGGCAGATTCGGCGACGGCGTGATTACCACCTATGTGAACGAGGACGATATCCGCCAACTGCGTATGGTATGTGCGGAGGCGATGGCGAAGCATGGGCGGGTGAAGGTCAATGCGCCGAATTTCCCGATGTGTGTCTACACCACCATCCGTCTGGAAAGCGATGTCGCCAAAGCTGATTCGCTGACGAGCGCGTTCCTTGAAAAGTACTACGGCGGTGGCGTGAATTTTCGTGGCATGATGGGTTTGGGACCCGCGTCAGCGGTGATCGATGTGCTGAAGCGATACGAAGCGGCGGGCGTAACCGATCTGTGCATACGCTTGGTGGGCGAGGATCAGGTGGCGCAGCTGGAGCAGTTCATTGCCGAAGTGTTGCCTGCGATGATCAAGAAGTGACCAAGAAGCAGGGCGGAGAAAAATGTTTAAAAACAAATACTTACTTATAGCAGCTGGAATGGCGCTGAGCGCTGGCGTGGCGGCACAGAATTACCCCACCAAACCCATCCGCCTGATCGTTGCCTTCGCGCCCGGCGGTGCCACCGACACCTTTGCACGCATCACTGCCGCCGAACTCACGCGCACGCTGGGCCAGCAGGTCATTGTCGAGAACCGTCCCGGTGCGGGCACCACCATCGCGGCGGAATTTGTGGCGAAGTCGGTGGCGGACGGTTACACGCTGCTGCTTACCGATCTCTCGACGCATGCCATCATGCCGTCGCTCTACAACAAACTCGCCTTCAATCATGCGCGCGATCTTATCGCCGTGGCTCCGGTGTCGGCCTCGCCGCTGCTGATGGCAGCGCACCCTTCGCTGGGCGTGAAGAACGCGAAAGAACTGATCGCGCTGGCGAAGAAAAACCCCGGCATCACCTGCGGTAACTCCGGCGCAGGCACCGTAACGCATCTGGCCGCGGAAAAATTCCGCGCGCGCGCGGGCATTGATTTGACATCCGTGAACTACAAGGGCGGCACCACCTCCACCGTATCGTTGATGACGGGTGAGCTGTCGCTGATCGTCAACACCATCCCTGCCGCGCTCGAACATGTGAAAAGCAAAAGGCTTGTGGCGGTTGGCATCACCGCCGACAAGCGCGCCACCGCGCTGCCCGACATCGCCGCGCTGGGCGAAACGGTGAAAGGCGTCGATGCCGCAGTGATCGCAGGCGTGCTTGCGCCTGCCAACACCCCGCGCGCAGTGATCGAGCGGCTGAATGCCGAGTTCGCCAAGGCAGTGGATGCGCCCAAGGCGAAGGAGAGTTTTCTGGTGAATGCCGCTGAGGCGCTGAAACAGACGCCGGAGATGATGCAGAAGGCTATGGAGCAGGATGCGCGGACTTGGGCAGAGGTGGTGCGGGTAACGGGTGTGAAACTGAATTGAAGAACTTTTTTTGCCACATATTCACACAGATGAACACAGCCGAACCCTTCCGTTGTTTAATCTGCGTTCATCTGTGTGAATCTGTGACTAAGTGCTTTTGACCTTGGTGTTTGACTCAAAGTGAACTGCATCTCCTACTCCCGCAAAGTCTTCATACCGCTGACGCAGCTGTGCCGCGACATCTGCAGCTATTGCACCTTCGCGCACGCGCCGCAGCCGGGCAAGCGCGCCTATCTGACCGCTGACGAAGTGCTGGCCATTGCGCGCGCGGGCGAAGCGGCAGGCTGCACCGAAGCGCTATTCACCCTCGGCGACAAGCCGGAGCTGCGCTACAAGGCCGCGCGCGAAGAACTCGCGGCGCTGGGTTACGCCTCCACGATCGATTGCCTGCACGCGATATGCGCGCTGGTACTGAAAGAAACATCGCTGCTGCCGCACGTGAACCCCGGCGTAATGACGCGCGAGGAGATGGTTCGGCTACGCGCGGTGAGTGCCTCCATGGGCCTGATGCTGGAAAGCACCGCCGAGCGGCTGTGCGAAAAGAGCGGACCGCATTTTGGTTCGCCAGATAAGCATCCGAAGGCGCGGCTGGAAGTGCTGCGCCTGGCGGGTGAACTGAAAATCCCATTTACCACCGGCACCCTCATCGGCATCGGCGAAACGCGGCAGGAGCGTATCGACGCGCTGCACGCCATACGCGATCTTCATCAGCAATATGGTCACATCCAGGAAGTGATTATCCAGAATTTCCGCGCCAAGCCGGATACCCGCATGGCGGATGCGCCGCACGCACCGCACGAAGAATTGCTGTGGACCATCGCTACCGCGCGGCAGATTCTCGGCAACGATATGAATATTCAGGCGCCGCCGAATTTGTCCGAGGGCAACTGTGGCGACCTGATCGACGCGGGCATCAACGATTGGGGCGGCGTATCGCCGGTGACGCCGGATCATGTGAACCCGGAAGCGCCGTGGCCTGCAATCGAGAAGCTGCGTGAGATTACCGCGTCGCGCGGCAAGGTGCTGGTGGCGCGGCTGCCGTCGTATCCGGCGTATTTGCATGAGGCGGCGCGCTGGCATGCGTCCGATATCGCGACGCGGTTGATACGGGCGAGTGATAGCGAGGGGTATGCGCGGGATGATGGGTGGTCGCCGGGGATGGCGGTTGGGCTTTCCGTAGGCTTGGCAAGTGTAGGCGGGCAATCAGCAGCCTCCCTCATCCCCAGCCCTTCTCCCGAAGGGAGAGAGGCAGGGGTGAGGGAGGCGGTTTTAGGTAGAACCGCTTCTGTCAGCAATCATTCAGACACAATTAATTCATTAAAAACAAATACTTATGATTTAACCACCGAAGTCGGTATCACCCGCCTCTTCGCCGCCCGCGGTAACGAATTCCAAGACATCTGCGCCGCCGCCGACGAACTGCGCAAGCAAACCGTCGGCGACACGGTGCGCTATGTCGTTAACCGCAACATCAACTACACCAACATCTGCGCCTATCGCTGCACCTTTTGTGCGTTTTCCAAAGGGACGCACAGCAAATCCCTGCGCGGCGAGCCGTACGATTTGCCACTGGAGGAAATCGAGCGCCGTGTCACTGAAGCTTGGTCGCGCGGCGCGACGGAAGTGTGCATGCAGGGCGGCATCCATCCGCAGTACACCGGCAACACCTATCTCGACATTCTGCGTGCGGTGAAACGCGCGGCACCCGGCATCCATGTGCATGCGTTCACGCCGCTGGAAGTCACCCACGGTGCGCAGACGCTGGGCATTCCCATAGGCGATTTTCTGTCGCAACTGATTGACGCCGGCCTCAACAGCCTGCCCGGTACCGCGGCGGAAATTCTTGACGACGACGTACGGCAGATCATTTGCCCGGACAAGGTGAACACGCAGGAATGGCTCGAAGTGATGCAGACCGCGCACGAACTCGGGCTGCGTTCCACCGCAACCATCATGTTCGGCCATGTCGAGCGTCCGCTGTATTGGACGCGGCACCTGCTGCGCATTCGCGCGCTGCAGGAAAAGACCGGAGGCTTTACCGAATTCATTCCGTTGCCGTTTGTGCACATGGGTTCGCCGGTGTATCTCAAAGGCCACGCACGCAAAGGGCCGACCTCGCGCGAGGTGATCCTGATGCACGCGGTGGCGCGGCTGGTGTTGCATCCGGTAATTCAGAACATACAGGCTTCATGGGTGAAGCTGGGCGAAGATGGCGTGGCCGCGTGCCTCGCCGCTGGCGTCAACGATCTCGGCGGCACACTGATGAACGAGAGCATTTCGCGCGCAGCAGGCACGCAACACGGACAGGAAATGGTGCCTGAGCGCATGCAAGCCATGATCCGCAAGGCAGACCGAATGCCGCAGCAACGCAACACGCTGTATGGCGAGGTTTCGGCGGAACGGCTTGCTGCTGCGCAGAGCGCTCAACCGCTGGCGCCCTTGGCGCCGCTGTCGGCAAGCAAGGCAAAGGTAGCGGCATGATTATTGGAATCCTCGGTGGTACCGGCAAAGAAGGCAGTGGACTGGCTTACCGCTGGGCGCTGTCTGGCCACACTGTCGTCATCGGGTCGCGCGATGCGGCCAAGGCGGCGGCAGGCGCGGCGGAACTAAATGCGCTGCTGGGCGGCAAGGCAACCGTACGCGGCACGAGCAATCCGGATGCAGCACTTTCAGATGTCGTGGTTCTGACCGTGCCTTTCGCCGCACAGCTTGCCACCGCAGAAAGCGTGGTCGCGCACCTCGCCGGAAAAATTCTGGTCGATGTGACAGTGCCGCTCGCACCACCGAAAGTGGATCGCGTGCAATTACCCAATGGCGAATCCGCCGTTGTCGCCTTGCAGCGCGCGTTGGGGCAGCAGGTGAAAGTGGTATCCGCTTTTCAGAATGTGTCCGCCACCCATTTGAAAATCGCCGGTCATGCAGTGGATTGCGATGTGCTGGTGTGCGGCGACGATGCCGATGCGCGTGAGACCGTTATCGGCCTTGCGCATGATGCCGGATTGCGCGCATGGCACGCCGGTGTGCTGGCGAATTCGATTGCGTCCGAGGCACTGACGTCCGTGCTGATCGCGATCAATAAGCGCTACAAGGTGGCGGGATCAGGCTTGCGCATTACCGGCGTGCCGGGCACGCCGGCGAAGTAGCCGCAGAAGGCCGCGTTCGTGCACGAACTCCGGCTGATAGCGCTTCCTGCCATTCCCGAAGTCACGCGGGGCGCGGCACTGGGGGATTTAATCACTGCGGCGTTGATAGGCGCGGGCCAGTCATTGCAGCCGGGCGACATCGTTATCCTGGCACAAAAAATTGTTTCCAAGGCCGAAGACCGTGTGGTGCAGCTCGCCGGGGTCACCCCCACAGAACGCGCACAAACCATCGCCCGCGAAGCCAACAAAGACCCGCGCATCGTCGAACTGATACTGCGTGAATCCCGCAAGGTGCTGCGCGTAAAGCCGGGCATCATCATTGTCGAACACAAACTCGGTTTCATCATGGCGAATGCGGGCATTGATCAATCGAATGTACCCGGCGGCGACGCGGCCGTTCTGCTGTTACCCGAAAACCCCGATGCCTCGGCACGTAAACTACGCGAAGAATTTCATGTGAAATCGGGCGTTGAAATCGGCGTGTTGATTATCGACAGCTTTGGCCGCGCCTGGCGAAACGGGGTTACCGGCACCGCCATCGGCGTCGCGGGCATGCCCGCGATGATTGATTTGCGGGGGAATAAGGATCGCGAAGGGCGGGTGTTGAAAGTGACGCAGGTCGCCGCTGCTGATGAGCTGGCCGCCGCAGCTTCCCTCGTCATGGGACAGGCGACGGAAGGCACGCCGGTGGTGCTCGCGCGCGGCTTCCCGTATGCGCTGCGCGAGAGCGCAGTCACGGAACTGCTGCGGCCCGAAGCCGAGGATCTGTTCCGATGATTGTTGCCCTTGCAGGCGGCGTAGGCGGGGCGAAACTCGCCGTGGGGCTTGCCGCTGTGCTGCCACCCGGTGAACTCGCCATTGTTGTGAACACAGGCGATGATTTCGAGCACTTGGGTTTTACGATCTGCCCGGATCTCGATACGGTGATGTATACACTGGCGGGCGTAAACAACACTCGCACAGGCTGGGGCCGCGCGAGCGAAGGCTGGCGCTTCATGGCGGAAATGAAGCGCCTGGGCAGCCCGGATTGGTTTCAATTGGGCGACCGTGATCTCGCTGTGCATGTGCTGCGACGCGAAGCATTGCTGCGAGGTGAGCCTTTATCGAAAATCACGCAGTATCTTGCAGCACGCTTCGGCATCCGCCACGCCATTCTGCCGATGAGCGACACGCCGGTACGCACGCACGTGAAAACGACAGCTGGCGAGATGGCCTTTCAGGATTACTTCGTGCGGCTGCGTTGTGCGCCACAGGTGACGGGTTTTCGCTACACGGGCGCGCGCATTGCGCGCGTGCCGGGCGCGCTCGCACAGATACTGCGCGGCCGCGTGGATGCGGTGGTGCTGTGTCCGTCGAATCCCTTTGTCAGCATCGCGCCGATATTCAGTGTGCCCGCCATACGCGTCTGGTTGCGCGAACGCGACTTCCCGGTGATTGCGGTCTCACCGATCATCGGCGGTGCCGCGGTTAAGGGCCCGGCGGCGAAGATGATGCGGGAGCTGGGCTTAAAATCGGAAGCGCTGGAAGTGGCGCGACACTACGGCAGCGCGGTAGATTGCTGGGTGATCGACCAGCAGGATGCCCGCTCAGCCAGCGCGATTGAGCGCCTGGGTAAGCGGGTTATGGTGGCCGACACACTGATGACCAACCGCCGCAAGAGCGCTGCGCTGGCCCGAAAAGCGATTGAAATTGCACAGAATTTCTCAAAGAATAATGTTTAAAAACAAATGCTTATGGGTGATTGTGCCGCATCGCGGCGTGAACGCTGGCAAATCGCGCTTGTCTTCAGTGCTCAATGAAATCGCTCGCGGCAAGCTCAATCGCTGGTTGCTCGCGCGCACCCTGAAGGTGGTGAGCAGCTGGCTGGGCAATGCGCAATGCTGCATGGTGGTCAGTCCGTGCGAAGTCACACTCGCGCTGGCGCGTAAAGCAGGCGCCGTAGCGTTATCTGAACAGGCATCCACTGTGGAATTAAATGACGCGCTATCGCAGGCGGCGACGCACGCGGCTACGTTAGGTGCCCAACGCTTGCTTATTCTACCGTGCGATTTGCCGCGACTGGATGTTGCGGCGTTGGAGGCTATGCAGACAGCGGCGGCGTTGGGTACCTTGGGGACGGAAATGGTGATCGCGCCCGATCGGCATTTTGACGGCACCAATGCGCTGCTGGTGGATGCCAGCGTGCGAAAGTTCGCGTTTGGCAAAAACAGTCTTGCGCGGCACATCGCGCAAAGTGACGCGCGCAGGGTACGCAGCTTTCCCTGCCTCAATACGGCGCTGGCGTTTGACCTCGACACGGCGGAAGACTTTGCAGAATGGACCAGTAGCGATGACGTGCCGCAGGAATTTCTGGCGACGTTGCCGCGCAATGCGATACGTGCGACGGATGTCATAACATCGCGCAACAAATAAATCGTGAAGGATTGAGATGAATCGCCTGCGTATCATCGGCCTCGCCGCCAGTACTTGTGTCGCGACCTGTGTCTCGACGTTGGCGGTCGCACAGCCCACCAGCTACCCCTCTCGCCCCATCCGCATGATCGCGCCCTCCTCCGCAGGTGGGCCGGTGGATGTGATTGCG
The DNA here is from genome assembly GCA_947486575.1 of Betaproteobacteria bacterium. GTDB lineage: Bacteria > Pseudomonadota > Gammaproteobacteria > Burkholderiales > SG8-41 > UBA5216. The sequence goes on from CANKUB010000001.1 coordinate 15,441, forward strand.
CGCGCATTGGCGATCAGCCTCGGCGACATGCTGGGACAGCAAATCGTAGTGGATAACCGCGCGGGGGCCGCCGGGTTGATCGGTGCGGATATCGTCGCCAAGGCTGCGCCCGATGGTTACACCTTGTTAATGGGATTTTCCGGCCCGCTGGCCATCGTGCCGCATTTGGTGAAGCAGGTACCCTATGACACCAACCGGGATTTCACGCCGATTACGTTGGCTGCTTCCGCCCCTTATGTGTTGCTGGTGCACCCCAGTCTGCCGGTGAAATCCGTAAAGGATTTGATCGATCTCGCCAAGGCACAGCCCGGCAAACTGCTGTTCGCCTCAGGCGGCACCGGCGTGGGCATACACATGGCGGGCGAGCTGTTGAACGTGGCAGCGGGCGTGAAAATTACCCACGTGCCCTACAAAGGCGCGGGCCCGGGCATGACCGCGCTGCTGGCAGGCGAAGTCAATATGATGTTCAACGGCTTGTCGGCGGCGCTGCCGCAGGTGAAAGCGGGCCGCCTGCGTGCGCTGGCAGTGGGCGGCGACAAGCGATCAACGTTGCTGCCGGAACTGCCAACCATCGCCGAAAGCGGGCTGCAATTCAATACGTCAGGCTGGTACGGCGTGCTGGGACCGGCGGGACTGCCGCGCGCGCTGGTGACCAAATTACGCAACGACACGCTGCGTGCGCTGGCCGCGCCGGAAACCAAAGAGCGCATGACCGCGCTGGCCGTTGAAACCATCGGCTCGACACCGGAAGAATTTACCGCGCTGCTGAAACAGGAATATGCGCAATGGGGTCGCGTGGTGAAAGCAGCGGGAATCAAACCGCAGTAAGTCAGAACAGGTTGAATATGCAGACACGGAATATCAGAGTACCTCTGCGTGATGGCGTCATGGGCGCGTACCTCGCGGTACCCAACGGACCGCCTAAAGGCGGCATCGTGGCCATCATGGAAATCTGGGGTGTCAATGACACCATGCGCAAACACGCGCACGAATTCGCCGAGGCCGGTTTTGTCTGCCTGGTGCCGGATTTATTCTGGCGGCAGGAACAGGGCGTGGAATTGTCGGATTGCAATCCTGAGGACGGCAAAAAAGCGTTCGATCTGTACTACGAATTCGATTACGACCTCGGCGTGCGCGATATGGAAGATACGGTCAAGTATCTGGCGGCGCTGCCAGAATGCAATGGCAAGGCCGGTGCCGTCGGTTATTGTCTTGGCGGCAAACTGTGTTACCTGCTGTGCTGCCGCACTGACATCGATTGCGCGGTAGCGTATTACGGTACCTACATTGAGCACAACATTCGCGAAGTCAAAAACCTGCATCGGCCGTTCATGCTGCACATGGCGATGAAAGATCGCTGGGTACAAGCCGAGGTGAATGATTTGCTGGAGCGGCGCTTGTCACCGAATCCGCTGGTGACAATTCACAAATATCCGGATGCGGACCATGCGTTTGCGCGGCATGGCGGCAAGCCGTTTCGTAAGCATGATGCGGATCGGGCGCTGGAGCTGACGGTGGCGTTTTTTAAACAACATCTTGGTTAAAGCCAAAGGAAGTCTCCCATGCTTGGCGTAAAAGCGGGCATCATGCTCAGCAATCAGCAGTTCGAAGGGGTGGATATGGTAAAAGCCCTGGACGAACAAATTGTGGTGGTGCGGCAGGCCCGTGACAGCGGATGGGACTCCTACTTCGCCGGTCAGCATTACCTGAACGAGGGTGGCAATCAGGGCCTGCAAATGGTGCCCTACCTCGCCCGTCTGGCGGCTGACGCGGGCGACATGACGCTGGGCGTTGGGCTGCTGCTGGCACCATTGCACAACCCCGTCTACACCGCAGAAACCATTGCCACGCTGGATGTGATTTCTCGTGGCAACATGGTTTTTGGCGTGGGGCTGGGTTACCGCACCGCCGAGTTCGAGGCCTTTGGCGTGCGCAAAGGGCAGCGCGTGCAGCGATTCGAGGAATGCCTCACGGTTGCCAAACAACTGTGGACACTGGACAAGGTCAGCTACGAAAGCGACACCTGCATACTGCGCGATGCGCACCTTTCACTGAGGTGCGTGCAAAAGCCCCATCCGCCCATCTGGTTTGCGGCCAAACATCCCAACGCGATTCGTCGCGCAGCGCAACTGGGGGATTGCCTTTACCACAGCCCCAAGGCCACGCTCGCCACCCACAAAGAGCGGCTGACGCTGTACAAGGAAGCGCTACGTAAATCGGGTAAACCCTTGCCCAAGGAGAACCCCTGCCGCATTGAAATCTACTGCGCCAAGGATCGCGCCACCGCGATGGCATTGGCAGGGCCGTATATTTCAGAGAAGTACAAGGCCTACGCGCAGTGGGAAAGCGACAAGGCCATGCCGGAACACGAGCGCATTGACAAATCTTTTGAAGAACTGGTGCAGGACCGCTTTGTCATAGGCTCGCCCGAGGATTGCTGGGAGCAACTGCAGCCCTATATCAAAGAGCTGGGGGTAACCCACTTCGTATTCCGCACACACTTCCTTGGCATGCCCATCGCCAACGCCATGGCCAGCATGAAACTGTTGTCGGAGGAGTTGCTGCCAGCACTGCACAGCGCCACACCTACGCCGCTGGAGAAGGTTACTGCTGCGTGATGTCAAAGCAGCATGGAATGCATGGAAGGGAAAGCGGTTTGAAAAAACTAACGGTGCTGAGTCCAGGCGCTTTGGCCATCGCGTTGCTTGTAATTATTGCGGTGTCTGCAAATGCCGCTGGGCAGGACTATCCAGCAAAGCCGATTCGGTGGCTCGTGCCATTCGCACCCGGTGGCGTCGGCGACCTCACCGCGCGCATCGTCGCCAAAAAAATGACGGAGAACCTGCGTCAGCAAATTGTTATCGACAATCGTCCGGCCGCTGGCATGGTGCTGTCGGCGAACCTTGCTTTGCAGGCGCCGCCCGATGGTTACACGCTGGTTCAGGCGGGCAACGGTTCGGCGATCAGCCAGAGTCTTTTCAAGTCACTGCCCTACGATGTCGTCAGGGATTTCACGGCGCTATCGACGCTGGCGTACTTTGATATTGTCCTTGTAACGCACGCAAATTCCGCCCTGAATTCCGCTGCCGATGTACTGGCCTATGCGAAGAAGAACCCCGGCAGGTTAAGCATTGGCACCGGAAACATCGGCACCACGCAACATTTGGCGGTTCAATTGTTCACGTCGATGGCAAACATCAACGCGCAAACAATTCCCTTCAAGGGCACGCCTGCAGCCATCAGCGCGCTGCGCGGCAATGAAATACCGCTCGTCATGGAAACTATTCCCGCCCTGATCGGCCAGTTGAGGGGCGGTACACTCAAGGCGTTGGCCGTGGGCAGTGCGCAACGCTCACCCATTTTGCCCGACACGCCAACGCTGGCAGAAAGCGGCGTGCCCGGCTACGAAGCGACTTCGTGGACCGGCCTCTCGGTAAAGGCAAAAACACCTGAGGCCATCATTGCACGCCTGCACCGGGAAATCAGCGCTGCGGTGATTTCCGGCGAGGTCATGCAGAAGCTCGGCGACATGGGCGCAACCGGTCGGACGAGCGCATCCCCCGACGACGCCCGCAAGCTTATGCGTTTGGAAATCGACAAATGGAAAGTCGTCATCGATCGGGCAGGAATCGAACGCCAATAAACGGCGGCTGGAATTGGTGTTGCAGCCGCTGTTGAAACATTTATGCTCTTGGCCAGTAGCGCCTACTTTCCCAAAATAACGGCTTAACCCATGGAGCAAAAGCATGTCCAGAGTTGCAGTCATCGGTAATACCGCGCGCGCAATCGGTGCGGTGTGTGCGGCGGATCTCTCATTGTCCGGTCACCGGGTAAGCTTCACCGTGTTTCCGGAACAAGGTGATCAGATTCCGGCGTTGCACAAAGCGGGCGGTTTCACCGTCGAAGGTGACCCGCAGCACCTGGTATCGAAGAAAACCGGCTTTGCGAAGCTCGACAGGATCTGCGATACCACGGCAGAGGCACTGAAGGATGCCGAGGCGGTGCTGATTGAGGTGGATATGCATCAGCTTGAGGCGAAATTCCGCGCAATGATTCCCGAGTTCGCCCGTGGTGCCGTGGTGCATGTGCAAAGCCACGGCTACTGGCCCTCCGCGCGCCTGACACCGCTGTTACGTCAGGCAGGACGCGAAGACGTGCTGGTGACCGAGGCACCCGCGCCGACCCATGCCGCACGCTTCGAAGGTACGGTGGTGACGCCCAAGGGATTGCGCAAGGGCATCCCGATCGCAACCGTACCGGCTTCGCGTTCAGCCGAGGCGCTTGCAGCGTTAAAACCGCTGTTTCCCGATTTCACCGCTGCATCGTCGGTGCTGCAGACCGGGCTGGAAAATCTGAACCTGATTGTTCATCCGGCGATGGTGCTGCCGAACGTCGGCGCGATGGATCGCGCGAAACTCGATGGCCGTAAATTCGGCTTCTATCAGGAAGGCGTGGTGCCCGTGGCGGGCGTGCTGGGCGATGCACTCGACGCCGAGCGCAAGCGCGTGTGTGAGGCCTACGATGTCGAGCACACGCCGATGGCGAAGGCCATCGATCAATACTACGGCTTCAAGAGCAATACCTTCTATGAGGCGATGCAGAATCCGGTGTACAAATCGTTCCCGGCGTTTCAGCCCGATGTCTGGCGCACGTGGGCATCGGACGATCTGCCTTATGCCATCGTGCCGTGCGTGCAGCTTGCGGAACAGGCCGGCATCGCAGCGCCGCTGCATCGCGCGTTTGCCGAAATTCTTGGCGTGTTGCTTGGCGTTGACCCCTGGCAGTGGGGGCCGTCACTGGCGGACATGGACCTCGCTGGTGCACCGGAGATGGTGATGAAACGTGTGTTGGGCGCGCGCTCGAAATAGGCCGTCTTTCATGAACCTCGTTTGTACTACAGCGCTGGCACTCACCGTGTTTACTGCGACAGCGTTTGCGCAAGATGCCCCCCACTACCCCAACCGGCCCATCCGCCTGATCGTGCCATTTGCACCGGGCGGTGGTCTCGACATCAGCGCGCGGCTGATTGGCCACAAGCTCACCGAGAAATGGGGGCAGAACGTCGTGGTCGATTCGCGTCCCGGCGCGGCGACCATCGTCGGCACGGAGATCGCGTCGAAAGCCGCGCCCGATGGCCATACCGTGTTGATGATTACCACCACCTTCGCGATCAACCCCGGTCTCTATGCGAAGCTGCCGTACGACCCGGGCAAAGACTTTGTGCCGGTCACACAGTTGAACTCACAACCCAACGTGGTGGTTGTCGCACCCAACTTCGCGGGCAAATCGGTCAAGGATTTGATCGCGGCCGCGAAAGCCAAGCCGGGTGAGTTGACGTTCGCAAGCCCCGGCGCAGGCTCCGCACCGCATCTCGCTGCGGAAATGTTTCAGCGCGCGGCGGGTGTTAGCCTGATCCACGTGCCCTACAAGGGCATCCCCGCCGCCGTCACCGACGTCATCGGCGGACGCATCACCATGCTGTTCACCACGACAATCTCCGCCGCGCCCCACATCAAGAGCGGCAAGCTGCGCGCCGTTGCGATCACCAGCGCCAAACGCCAGCCCAGCATGCCCGACCTGCCGACAGTCGGCGAGACTTTGCCGGGTTACCGCGCCGAGGCGTTTCAGGGCATGCTGGTGCCAGCGGGCGTAGCTGTTGCCGTGGTCAACAAGCTGTCTGTGGAAGTCGCGCGTATCGTGAAGCTTGCGGACGTGGCCCAGCGCTTCGAACTCGACGGCGCCGAAGGCGTAGGCAGCTCACCGGCGGAATTTGCGGCATTTCTCCAAGCCGAAATGCAGAAATGGCGCAAGGTGATTGGGGAAGCAGGGATCAAGGCAGAACCCTAAACCCAAAGTATAAGATATTGTATGAAATCAATTACTTATCTTGAGGCTGCGCAACCAATCGCTCACCGGAAAAATTCGATCTTCGCCTCGCGGAACCACACAAAATTCGCCGGTACCGCTGAAATCGGCCCATTGATGGCAAACACCGCAATTTCGAACTTGTCGCCCGGCGCTACAAGATTGTCGCCGAGCACCAAACGATTGGGCATGTTGAAGCCCTGGATCGCGGCCGGGCTTGGACGGCCAGCCGTGCGCGGTAGCGCGCCGTTGACCCAAACCTCCGCGTAGTCGTCAACATTGACATGCAACACGGCCTTGGCACCAGCCGTATCGAAGCCCTCGGCGTTCGCCGGAATCGTCAACGTCGTGCGAAACCAATGGAACGACACCATGCCGCCGCCGCGCTTGCCGCCGAGATCAGTGGCTGGCACCTTTTCCCAGCCGGCGTCGTCAAAGCCAAGCAACTCGGCATGCGGTTCGACGTCGTAGGTGGTTTTGAACGCGGGGCGCGCGTCACTCAACGCGGGACACTCGACGAGTTTGGCTTCCTTCGCCCGCCACACCGCGCCGAAAGCGGCTGATCCGGCATCCGTCATCAAATCGACGATATGCGCTGGCGGCAGCAAGGGCGCAAGCGGCAACTGCGGCTGCAGCAGCGGCGGTATCGCCGGTGACATCGAATGCGTGGGGCGAATGTATTGGGTTGGAGGCATGGTTGTATCCTTTTGGTCAGACCGCCAACCCTAGGCGAGCGGCAATTGAAAAACGTGCGATTCGATCAAGGCTCACGGCGCAAGCCGACACCTACGCGTGCTTGGCCGGATGCGCACGACGGATGGTCGGTGACAGCACCCGATCTGACACGTGAAAATCCCACACGGCCGCGCCACCCTTTTTAGCGAATTCGTCTATCAGCTTGGGCAGATCAGTCAAGCTGGTAAAGGTTTTGCCTTCGAGACCAAAGCCGCGCGCAATCGCGGCAAAATCCGGGCGGCCGAACACCGATCCGGTGTCGGGCATGCCTTCCGAGCGCAACTTATGTACCTCCGAGCCGTAGGCGCCATCGTTGATCAGCACGATCAGGATGTTAAGTCCGTGGCGTTTGATGGTTTCGAGTTCCTGAATATGCATCATCAGGCTGCCGTCACCGTCGAACAACACCACGGGTCGATCCGGACTCGCTGCAGCCACGCCCATGGCGAATGAGGTGCCGTTGCCGATCGCGCCGAACTCGCGGATGGTGAGAAAGCGTTCGTTGGGGCGTGAAGGCATCTGTGCAAAAAACCACGAGCAATGGCCACCTGAATTCACCAGTTCCCAGTCTTTGGGCAATGACTTTTCAAGCGTTGCGATCACCTCGCGCGGGTCGAGCAGATCAGGCTCGACCTCGAACACGTGGCTGTCGGCTTTGGTGTCGCGGATACGCGCGGCCATGGCCTCGGTGCGCCACTTCGCGCTACGTTCCGGAATCGCCGCAGTCAACGCCTCAACACCCAGACGCGCATCAGCACGCAAGTGGTGCTTCGCCACTTCCTGCCCCTGGTTAACCGCCAGGGGATCGATGTCGATGTGCAGCATCTTCGCCTTGCGCCAGAGCTGGCCGCCGCCACCGGCGTGAAATGCCAGCGAGCCGCCAACCACGATGACCAGATCAGCTTGCGCCAGATACTCAAGCCCCACCTCGGTCGAGAAGCTGCCCGAGATGCCGATGCAATAAGGATCATGATGAAACAATCCGCGCGCGGGCAGCGAAGTGGTCAGCAACGCGCCGGTCTTGGCCGCAAGCGCACGGCATGCGGGTGCTGCCTTGGCTTGCGCGGCACCCAGCCCGGCGAAGATCACCACACGCTCGGCAGACTTAACCAGTTCGGCCGCCTTCGCCACGTCATCCGGATGCGGTGGCATCGGCGAGAGCTGCGGCATGATTTGCGCCGAGGGCGTCGGCAAATTCTCGGGCCCGGCCCAGGGCCGTTCCTGCAAATCGAACGGAACGCCGATCACCACCGGGCGCCGTTCGCGCCGTGCCTGCAGGAACGCATCGCGTATCGCAATCGGCATGCGCTCGGGCAAATGCAGCGGATAGTATGCCGCACCCGTTGCCTCGATGATCGGCCCCTGATTGATCATCTGGTTGTACCAGCCCATCTTGATCGGCGACTCACCGGCAAACACCACCATCGGCAGATGCGCGCGCACGGCTGCGGGCAGCGCCGTGATCAATTGCGTGACGCCCGGCCCGCAAGTAACAGTTGCAACGCCCACGTCGCCCGTCTTGCGCGCGTAGGCCATCGCAGCCGCAGCCGCACAATGCTCATGCCGCACATAAATCATGCGGCATCCCTGCGAGGCCAAGCGAGACGCCCAGTTCATGTTTGCGTCACCCATCAGCGTAAAACAGGTTGTTACGCCTTCCTGAATGAAGGCCTTGGCAAGAACATCGTAAACATGGAGTTTGGTTTCAGTGGTCATGGTTGCGCTTTCGAGTGGTTGGCGTACGGCAGGAAGAGAATAACCTCAAGTATACAAGGTAGAACCTTAGGTTGAGATTTCAGCGTGGCCACCGAAGAAAGCGTGGGGTTGGTCCCTCTTGGTGTTTTGGCGCTGTGTTATTGTTAAGTACTGGAAATTGATGGAAGGATGCCCATGACAAAAGCAAAGCCGCTGACCGACATCACGCCCGAACAACTGGTGGCGGGGATTCGGGAATGGGTGTCGCTGGAGACACCGCCCAACGATGTGCCTCGATTACTGGAATTCGCGGAACTAGCCGCACATCAGGCGCGCCAGGCGGGACTTGCCGTCGAGCTGATTCCGGTAAACAACACCCTACAGCCGCTGGTGCGCATTCGCGCCAACAGTGCAGGTAATCAAAACAGCGAACAAGCCGTACTCGTGCTCGCGCATTACGACACCGTACATCCGGTAGGCACCACCGAACGCAACCGGGTGCGCATCGAGAGCGACAAGCTGTTCGGGCCCGGCACCTATGACATGAAGGCCGGCGCGTATCTTGCGCTGCAGGCGATGGCCGCGCTGTACCGTGAGCGGCAGCCCGCGCGTCCGGTGGAACTGCTGCTGGTGCCCGACGAGGAAAGCGGCAGTCGCCTGTCGCGCGCCACCATCGAAAAATTCGCCCGCAATGCGGCGTTCACCCTGGTCGCCGAACCCGCGCGCACCGGCGGACACTGCGTGACCAGCCGCAAGGGCACTGGCGAAATACGCATGACGGCGATAGGCGTGCCTTCGCATGCAGGCACCGATCACGCCAAGGGCCGCAGCGCCATCCGCGAGATCGCCCATCAGGCGTTGGCGCTGGACGCCATGACCAATTACGACGAAGGCCTCACCCTTAACGTCGGACGCATCGACGGCGGCACCAACCGCAACGTGGTGCCAGAGCGGGCGAGCCTGATCGCGGATTTTCGCGTCGTCACCCAAGCGCAGGCGGAACGCCTTTTAGCCGCCGTCAAAGCATTGACGCCGGTCATCGACGGCGTCCGACTGGAAATCGAAGCCAACATTAACCGCCCGCCGTTCGAACGATCCCCGCATGTGCAAGCATTGTTCGAACGCGCACAACGTGTCGCGCGGGCAACCGGCTTCGACCTCGGCGAAGTGCCGCTGACCGGTGGCGGCAGCGACGGCAACTTCACCGCCGCGTTTGGCGTGCCGACGCTGGATGGCCTGGGTGCCGAGGGGGATGGTGCGCATACCTTGCACGAGCACATCGTGGTGTCGACATTGCCGCTGCGGCTGCAGTTTCTGCATGGGTTGTTGAGGGATTTGGCTTGGGATTCGGCGGTTGTGTAGCGCGTAGGCGCATGAATTTGATTAGTTTTGGAACTATAAGAAAGACGCCATAAAATGGTGCTTTAAATCAAATATTTACGTGCTCTCCGGGTAGGAGACTCGACCAAGAAACTTTGTGCTTTCGTGCGCTGTGACACATTCTTACACCAGAATTTAAATCAACGGGTTACAAGGATTCCGCTCACTTTTTGCTCACCTGATCATTGCGATAGCATTAGAAGCGATGGCGCTACTCTTGGTAATTTTAATGGTCGGGAGAACTTGATGTCGCTGACGAAAGCCAAACTTACGTCGAAGAATTTATTGAGCAGGCTCGGCAGTCTATCGGCGTTCGGCTTCGGAATAAGTTTTAAGCCACAAGAAACCGGCCGAACGATTGTCCGGGAGCTTCTGACGTTCCTAGAAGACAGACGAGCATTATTCGTTGGCTGCATATGGGAACAACCTGACCATGTAGTGCAGTCAGTGCAGCAAATGCGAACGGAACTGACGAGTGCAATAAAGCGTCTAGGTGAAGGATCGCCCGCAGCCGGCGCCTGCCGGTTGATGCGGGGCGCGTGTCGAGATTTTGTCGACCAAGTAGGCCAAACGTCGTTGCGCGGGTCGGATACAACATTTGCCCGCGATTGGCAGGGCGAAAATTTTCTTATAGCACTGGGCATATTGCGTGCGACGTTTGGCCAGCAAATCGCCCTACTTGCTCACCTATATTCAGTAGACTTGGAGGAACACTTGGCGGCGATCTTGCCGCCGGTTCCAGACGTGAGAGAAAATTAGGCCTCTGACAACTGGGTGTGCCTGTCGCGGTCAACTATCGGGCTTTGCGTTTGCCCCAAACCAATGTGAGCCGTCGCTCAAGCCTTCAACTGCGGAAACAACCGCAGCGCATTCCCCCGATCAATCGCCATCAGCTCCGCCGTACTCAATCCGCCCTTCACCAAATCACCTGTGACTTTCCGCCCATCCCAGAACGGATAATCCGTGCCGTAGAGCACTTGTGACGTCGGAATAATCGCCAGCAGCGCTTTCAGCGCGCCCTCATGGTGCCCTTGCGCGGTGTCGTAGTGAAACTTGCGCAGTTCGTGCACTACCCCACGCGGCAGCGCGGCCCTGAAGTCTTTTTCCACTTCCTCACGCTGGTAGCGCGACAGCAGGAACGGCGTCACGCCACCGCTGTGGGAGAAAATCCATTGGATGTCGGGGAATTTCGCCGCGCCGCCCTGAAACATCAGGCTCACCATGGTGCGCGTAGTATCTACCGGGCCTTCGATGGCATTGATGGAGACGAAGGGTTGTAGATTGCCACAGCACGCCGGTGTGGTCGGGTGCGTATAAACCACGGCCTTGCGGCGGTTGAGTTCTTCGAGAATCGGCCAGTGGCTCGGGTCGCCAAGGTACTTGCCGTTGTAGCTGGTCATCAGGGCGATACCGTCGGCCTTGAGCACGTCGTAGGCATAGGCAATTTCGGCGAGACTGTCCTCGACGCTGGCAAACGGCAGGCTCGCCATCAGCCGGAAGCGCGTTGGGCGGTCGCTCACCATTTTTGCGCCCGCTTCGTTGATGTCGCGCGCGAGCTTGCGGCGGAAGGCCGTATCGCCGAACGTAACGCCCGGCGGCGGCGGGCTGATCATGCCGGTAGCGATGCCGCTTTTGTCCATTTCTTCCAGCGAGGCCTGCACAGACCACTCTACCGGCCGGAACTTGTTCGCCTTCAATGCGGCCACGTAGGCATCCGGCACGTAGTGGTGGTGCACGTCAATGCGAAAGGGTTGTCCCGGCGTGCCTGCGCCCGAGGTTTGGCAGCCCGGCAGCAGCGCGCTTGCCCCCATTGCGGTGAGCCCTGCTAGCAAGCGGCGCCGTTGCGTGTGGATGTTAGATTCGGTTTGCATGGTCACAGCGGCATCCTCCTCAATGTTTCCGTCAGTAGGTAGGGCGGAAAAGCGCAGCGCCTTCCGCCATCGGCCATCGGCCATCGGCGTATGCGATATCGCAACAGTTTTTGCGGAAGGCGCTACGCTTTTCCGCCCTACAACTTTAGCAGCTTTGCCGCGTTGCTCCACAATATTTGCTGCTTCTGTTTACCGGTAAGTGATTTGACGTCATCCAGAAAGCGCACCGGCTCTTCGTAGGCGATATCGAAACAGTAATCGCTGCCCACCATGATGCGATCGGCACCCACCAGTTTGATCAGGTCTTCCAGCAGTTCTTCGTCGTAGGTGATGGTGTCATAGGTGAAGCGCTTCAGATAGCTGCTGGGCGGCTTGGTGATGGTTTTGCATTCGGTGCGGGTGTAAAAGCCGCGGTCGAGGCGGCCGCGCAGAATGGGCAGCACGCCACCGGCGTGCGGCAGGCTCACTTCGAGTTTGGGGAATGCGTCGAGCACGCCGCCGTAAATCAGGTGTGACGCTGCGATGGCCGTTTCGAACGGATTGCCGCAGAGATTGATCAGGTAAAACTGTTTCAACCGTTCGTTATTGATCATCATCGGGTGCAGAAAAATCGGCAGGCCCAGCGCTTCGCAACGTTCGTAGACCGGGAAAAAGCTGCGATCTGACAATTCGCGATCGCGCACGGCGGTGGCGAAGTACACACCCTTGATGCCAGGCAGTTTGGCTGCGCGCTCAAGCTCCTGAACCGCGAGCGTGGGATTTTGCATCGGCAGGCAGGCGAAACCAATTAAACGATCCGGGTGCGCCAGGTGCGCGGCACTGATGGCGTCGTTAAACGCCACGCACAGTTGCACGCCCAGGTCATCATCTGCCCAATACACCATCGGCTGCGTCAGCGACAAGGCGTGCATGCCTACGCCTTGTGCGTCCATGATTTTCAGGCGCTCATCCAGATCGATAAAGGTGCGCGTGATGGGGCCCGTGCGCAGCAGCAGCCCGACCTGGATGAACGTCACGCCCTTGTCATCCACCGTGACCGTGGTGCCGCAGCGCTTGCCGTGCCGGGCGATAAGGTCGATGTACGTTTGCGGAAAATAGTGCGCGTGGGTATCGATGGTTTGAATGGGCGGCTTCATATCATGTCCTCAAGCTACATTTGAGGATGGTTTCCCACTCCGCCGGATCGACCGGCGTGATCGACAGGCGGTTGCCGCGCGCCAGAATGCGCATGTTGGCCAGGGCTTTAATTTCGCGCAGTTCAGGCAGGCCGATCAGGCGGGTTTTCTTTACAAACTTGACGTCGACGTGCAGCCAGCGCGGGTTCTCGCGCGTGGATTTCTCGTCGTAATATTTGCTCTTGTGATCGAACTGGGTTTCGTCTGGATAGGCGGGCTTGCACACTTCGGCAATGCCAACGATGCCGGGCTCGGGGCAGCTGGAGTGATAGAACAGCACCTTGTCACCCTTGGCCATTTGATCGCGCATGAAATTGCGCGCCTGGTAGTTACGCACGCCGGTCCAGGGCGCGGTTTTATCCTTGGCAAGCTGGTCGATGCTGTAGGCATCAGGTTCGGATTTCATCAGCCAGTAACGCATGGGAACGCTCCATAAAAAAATGCGGCCAAGCCGCATTCATTATTTACCAATTCAACACTAACTGCTCATTGCTGCACTATAAGGTTCCCCCGCCTGTGCCGTCAGGCCCGTTTCTTGAACCAAAGGTTCAAGGGGTCGCCTTCCGGATTCCATTAGGTTCGTCCACGTGGGACGCTCACACCGGTATCACTAAAGTCAGCAACCGTTTAATGCATATTGGCTCAAAGAAATTAAGGCCTTAACGAACACCGCAGGGGAATTTCTGAACGGTACACTCACCAACATCAGAACAGTTTTGTCTGCTCCGACATTGCCTGATTGATCACCGTTTCCATACCAGCCATTCTACGCTTGAAGCTGGCCATGTCAAAATTGTCACCGACCTTGGCGCCGAGAAATTCGTGCGTGATATTCAACGCGGCCATAATGGCGATGCGTTCCAAGCCTACGATCTTGCCTTGATCGCGAATTTCTTCCATGCGGCGATTGAGATAATCGACGGCTTCGAGCAGCCCGGCTTGCTCTTCATCTTTACACGCGACGCGAAAATTGCGTCCCATGATGGTGATTTGCAAACCCTTGGCGTCTTTCGCGTCCTTCGCCTCTTTAGCTTCAGCGGCGCTCATGCGGTTTCTTCAGGGATTTGTTGCAGCAGCGCTTCGAGGCGCGTTGTGGCGCCGCCGATTTTGTCTTCGAGCTGGTGTTTGGCGTTGAGTGCGGTCGCGACATCCTGCCGCAGCTGATGATTCTCCGCGCGCAGTTGCTGGCACAGTTTGACGAACTGGCCGAGCTTGTCTTCCAACGATTTAAGTTCCGCTTCCATGCGCGCACTATAGTTGGAAAAAATCCATCAAGTCAACTACTAAGCGCGAAAAGTGAATGTGAATTCGCAAATGTGTTGCGCGGGTTTGTGTGTGCTAACATTCGCCCGTTCGTGTGGCGTGCCGTCCGTAGGTAGAGCTCGCACGATAGCGATACAGGGTGCTGACGGCCTTTAAGGGCCGCCAGTTAAACGGGAAACCGGTGCGAGAAAAGTGTTTGTAAAACAAATACTTACATCTCAAAGCCGGTGCTGCCCCCGCAACGGTTGGTGAAAGCGGTGCTGAAGTCCGGCATCGCGGCGGCGCGTCATAAAGCCACTGTGAGCTTTGCTCATGGGAAGGCGGCGCGCTCCGTTCACGAGCCCGTATACCGGCCCGTATCGACTGGATGGAAATGCTGCGGGGATGCAGCGTGCCGGATTCTCGCGCGGCTGCGTTCTGCTGTGCGGTGTCGTCATGACAATTCCCCGTGGTGCTTCCGATGCGTATTTGCGCGCGGCGGGCGCGCTCCATTATTTGGGGAATTCAGAAATCATGAGGACTTCTATACCTGTTCTACCATTGGTTACCGCAGTTCAGGCGGCGCTTTTGTTTAATGCTTCGGCGCGCGCGGCAGATGTGCCGGTTGCGGTTGGGCCACCCGTTACGGTAACTGCCACGCGCTTTGATGACACGTCAGCGCGGTATCCGATTGGCGTCACCGTTATCACCGCGCAGGATATTGCGCGCAGTACGGCATCGACCGTGCCGCAATTGCTGCAATCTCTGGCGGGCATACGCACGCGCGATTTGTCGGGCTCGCCCAATGCTCAGGTAGACATGCGTGGATTTGGGATTTTTGGCGATCAAAATACACTGGTTCTGCTCGATGGCGTGCGCATAAGCGAACACGAGCAACTCACCGTCAACTGGTCGGCGATTCCACTGGATTCCATCGAACGCATAGAGATCTTGCGTGGCAGCGGTGCGGTGCTATACGGAAGCGGCGCTACCGGCGGCACTATCAATATCATTACCAGGGCACCGCAGCGAAATTCGCGATCAGCCACGCTAGGTGGCATGGCCGGTAGTCATAACACACGCGAATTAAGGCTGAGCGGGAATCTGGCGGGCGACAATGCCGGCGCGCGGCTCAACGCCACGCATTATGAGAGCAACAATTACCGCGATAACAATCGCGTACGCATCGACAACGCGCAGGCGGATTTTCGCTGGGGCGGGACCGCGAGTTCGCTGGTACTCAAGCTTGGCGCGGACGAGCAGCGTAACGGACTCCCCGGCGCGATTGGCGAAGCGCAAATCGCGGCCAATCGCAAACAAGCGGCTACGCCGAATGACGTTGCCACCCAGCGCGGCGGCTATGCCAATCTAAGCGGGCAGCACAAGTTTGATTTCGGTGAATTTGCTACCAGTTTTGGTTACCGCGAAAAGGACTCCACGTCGTCGTTTTTCGTCGGAACGCCTTTCCGCAACAATGTCGACTCCCACGTTACCGTGTGGACGGCATCGCCGCGTGTAAAGCTTAAACCGCGCTTCGGTTCCTGGGACAATAATCTTGTGCTGGGCATGGATTTCGAAGACTGGAAATTCGACGCCAACGCCGGCCCGTCTGTTGTCGGCCGACCGCAAGCCACCCAGCGCAGCGAGGCGCTGTATGCGCAACACAGCATGGCCTTCGCCACCCAAACCACGGTGGCGCTGGGCGCTCGTGGGCAACGCCTGCGCTATGACGTTACCGATGCGGCGAATCCCGCAGCGACGGGCAATCGCAGCCGCACGCTTAATGCGTGGGACATCGCGCTGCGGCAATCTGTTGTGCCTGGTATCAACGTCTACGGGAAATTTGGCCGGAGTTTTCGCGTGCCCAACGTGAACGACAACTACAATCTGTTTGCGGCATCGGTCACGCTGCTCGAACCGCAAACAGCGCGGGATGCAGAATTCGGGGTCGACGGCAATTTGGGCCCCGTTCGGTATCGTGCAGCGGCCTATCGCATTGAACTACGGAACGAGATCTTCTTTGACCCGCTTACCTTCAGCAACCGCAATCTGCAGCCCACGCGGCGGCAAGGTGCTGAGCTTGAAGCACGCTGGCAAGTCAATCCCGCGGTAGAGGTGCATGCCAACTACACCTATGTAGATGCCCGATTCCGCGAAGGTAATTTCGGCGGCGTTTCCATTGCGGGTAACGCCGTGCCGCTGGTACCCCGGCACGCGCTCAACGCGGGGCTCGGCTGGGCCATCTTGGGAAAAGCGCGCGCCGATCTTGATGTCCGCCACATAGGCAGCAGTCCATTTGACGCCGACGAAACCAATACCTTCGGACGAAAAATGCCCGCCTATACCGTTGCCGACTTCAAGTTGAGCGTGCGCCGCGGCGGCTGGCAGGTCAACGCCGGTGTGCGCAATCTACTGAACGAGAAGTATTTCAGCTACGGCGTGTTTACAGGGTTCCCGACCTACGCGGCGCTGCCTGCGGCAGAACGCACGCTGTTTGTGTCGGGCCAGTATCAGTTTCAATAGAATCTGCTTCTGGGGTATTCACTTGTAAGTCACTCGTAAGTTCTTGAATTAAAATCATAAATTTGGTAAGGTTCGACGGTGAAATCACCGTCCCGATCCGTTTCCAGCCGCGAGTTGTACCTGCGCCTGTTGCGCTATGTTGCGCCCTACCGCCACGTTTTTCTGGTGGCGATCGCGGGTGCCATTCTGGTTGCGCTGACCGAAGCCGCGTTGCCTGCGATCATGAAACCACTGTTCGACGGGGTGTTTGTCGAGCGCGATGCGATGGCGATACGCTGGATGCCGCTGATTATTATTGCGCTGTTTGTGGTGCGCGGTCTGGCGGAATATGCAGCAACCTATTGCATGGCGTGGGTCAGCAATCGGCTGGTGATGGATTTGCGCACGCTGATGTTTGCGCGTCTGCTGGAACTGCCGACGCCGATGTATGACGACCAGGCTTCGGGCAATCTGATTTCCAAACTGACCTTTGACGTGACACAGGTCACGGCTGCCGCGACCAGTGTACTGGTGGCGGTATTCAAGGATGGGGTGGCGATTGTCGGGCTGCTCGGGTGGATGTTCTGGCTCAACTGGAAGCTTACCCTGCTCTCGCTGCTGATGACACCACTGATTGTATTTATTGTGCGGGTAGTCAGCGTGCGTCTGCGCAACAGCAGCCGCGATGTGCAGAATTCGATGGGCGAAGTCACGCAGGTGATTCAGGAGGCAATCGAGGGCCACAAAATCGTCAAGCTGTATGGTGGCCAAAGCTATGAAGCGGGGCGGTTTGAACAAGAGACCAATCGTGTGCGGCGCTTTTTGATGAAGCAGGCCGCAGCCGCGGCGGCCAGCGTGCCGTTTGTACAGTTGGTCGCGGCCAGTGCTTTGGCCGCAATGATCTTTTTCGCCACCCGTGATTCGACGATTACTGTCGGCAGTTTTGTGTCTTTTCTGACAGCCATGTTGATGCTGACCGCGCCGTTAAAGCGCGTCACCAGCGTGAACGAGCCCCTGCAGCGCGGGCTGGCCGCCGCGGAGAGTGTGTTTGCCTTGCTCGATCAGCCGGGTGAAACCGATGCGGGCAGTGTGACCATCGAACGGGCGCGCGGTGAGTTGTTATTTGAAAACGTCTGCTTGCGTTATGACGGCGCGGAGCAGGCCGCGCTGGATAGTCTTAATCTGCACATTCAGCCGGGCGAAACGGTGGCGCTGGTCGGCGCCTCCGGCGCGGGCAAATCCACGGTGGCGAATCTGGTGCCGTGTTTTTACCGGCCCACTTCCGGGCGCATCTTGCTTGACGGGCACGATCTGGCCGAACTTAAGCTCGCCAGCCTGCGCGCCAACATCGCGCTGGTGAGTCAGGACGTGGTGCTGTTCAACGACACGGTATCCGCCAACATTGCCTATGGTGCGATGAAGGGCGCATCCGAAGCGGAAATTCAGGCCGCCGCCGATGCCGCGCACGCGACGGATTTCATCCGTCAAATGCCGCAGGGGTTTGCGACCATTGTGGGAGAGAACGGGGTCAAACTCTCCGGCGGGCAGCGTCAGCGACTAGCGATTGCGAGAGCGTTGCTGAAAAACGCGCCGGTGCTGGTGCTGGATGAGGCAACTTCGGCGCTGGATTCAGAATCTGAACGCCATGTGCAGGCGGCGCTGGAAGCGCTGATGAAAGGCCGCACCACGCTGGTGATTGCCCACCGTTTGTCCACGGTGGAAAACGCAGATCGGATTGTGGTGCTCGACAAGGGGCGCATCGTCGAAGAAGGCTCGCACCGTGAGCTGCTGGCGCGCGGCGGCACCTACGCCAAGCTGTATCAGATTCAATTCTCTGGACAGTCGATACCCAGTGGGCAGGCAAGCCATGCTGCTGCGTGAACTTGGCAAGGCGTGGCGGCTGGCTTTGGGCTTGCCCAATACGCTGATATTCAATTTTCGCTATTTCCCCTTTGCGAAGGCCTGTCGGCTGCCAGTGCTGGTGTCGCACCGCATGAAGCTGGTGAAGCTGGGGGGGTCGGTTGAATTAGCGAATTACCATTTCGGCGCGATACGACTTGGCCCGGCAGACGTGGACGTATTTCCGGATGGCGGGCGGCTTGGGGTATGGCGCGTGGAAGGCCGCGTGCGGTTCGGGGAAGACGTGCGCATCGGGCCGGGCACCAGCATTGTTTGCACGGGCGAGCTCGATCTGGCTGACCATGTATTAACCAATGCCCGCGTGTCGATTTATTGCGCGAAACAAATCGTCATCGGGCGCGATGCCTTGATCTCGTGGGATGTGACGATTGTCGACCACGATTTCCACAAGCTGTATGACGCCGACAAAAACTGGATCAATCCGCCCGCACCGATCATCATCGGCGAGCGGGCATGGATCGGCTTTGGCGCAACCATAGCCAAAGACACCCGGCTGGCGGCAGGCACGGTGATCGGCGCGGGCGCAGTGGTGCGCGGCGACTTTAACGATCCGAATTGCGTGCTCAGCGGCAACCCGGCACGGCTGGTGCGGCGGGGTGTTATGCGCGAAGCGTTGATTTGAGTTGCCCTTGGGTTGGTTCAGAAATTATTCTGTATAATCAAATACCTACTGCATATCAGCCGCGCTCGTTTTCATGCCGATCAGCCACACCCTGATTATTCCTGTCTACCGCAACGAAGCCTTCCTGCCCGAAGTATTGCAGGTAGTGGCGAGTATCGCGGCACAAACCAGCGGCGCGCTCGAAGTGGTGTTCGTAGTGGATGGCAGCCCCGACAAATCCGAAGCGTGGCTACTGCAACACTTGCCCGCTTTTGCCGTGCCATCACAGTTGATTGCGCTATCGCGTAATTTTGGTTCATTCACCGCGATACGCACAGGTCTTGCGGCAGCGCGTGGCGAATTTATTGCGGTGATGGCGGCGGATTTGCAGGAACCGCCTGCGCTTGTAACCGATTTTTTTCGTGTGCTGGGCGAAGGCAATGACGTGGCGGTCGGCACGCGCGCGGATCGTGACGATGCGCTCACTCAACAAATGCCCAGCCGTGTGTTCTGGGGGCTGTATCGCGCACTGGTCAATCCCGAAATGCCGCCTGGCGGTGTCGATATGTTTGCGGTGACGGCGCGCGCGCGCGATGCCTTGCTGGCGCTGGATGAGGCGCACAGTTCGCTGGTGGCGCAACTGTATTGGATAGGCTTTCCGCGGATTGAGGTGCCGTATCACCGCCTGGCGCGCAAGCAAGGCGAAAGCGGCTGGACATTGCGCAAAAAAATTACTTATCTGCTAGACAGTATTTTTTCGTTTACCGATATCCCGATCACGTTGCTGACGTTGATGGGCTTCGCGGGCACCATCGTATTTTTGCTGCTGGGTATGGGGTTGATGGCAGCGCGGCTGCTGGGGATGATTCCCGTGCCGGGTTACACGGCAATTATGGTGACGATTTTATTTTCTGCGTCGCTGATTCTGTTTGGCCTTGGCATCGTCGGCAACTATGTGTGGCGTGCGTATGAAAACACCAAGCACCGCCCGTTGGGCGTAGTGCGCACACGCAGCGCGTTCGATGGCCGCTGACGTGATGGAACATGATGGCAAATTCGCACCGCTGCTGCGGTTTCTGGGCGCGGGCGCGGTGAATACTTTGCTTTCCATCGCCGTTTATCAAGCAGCGTTGTTTGTTGTTGGCCCAGTTACCGCTTATGGCATCGCCTACGCAGCCGGCATTTTGTTTGCGTACTTTGCTTACTCGCGCCATGTGTTTGATGCACCGTTGTCGCCGCGCCGCTTTATGGTATTCACCCTGTTTTATATGGCCAGCGGATGTGTCGGCGCGTTGGTAAACACAGCGTTAATTGAGCAACTGGCGCTGCACCCGCGCATGGCGATTTTTGTTACTGTGCTGGTTATGCTGCCCATCAATTATTTTGGCTCACGCTGGAGTGTGCGTGCGGCAACGGAGCGTGCGTCATGACGCTGGCGCGTTATGTGGATTTCAATGTTCGCGGCGATGCAGACGGCTGGCTGGTGGCGCTGGAGGGCAATCGCAATGTGCCGTTTTCGATGCAGCGCGCCTACTATATTTTTGGCACGCAAAACGGCGTGCGGCGCGGCAAACACGCGCACCGGCGACTCACGCAGATGATGGTTTGCCTCACCGGTCAATGCAAAATTTTGCTCGACGACGGTAAAACGCGCGAGGACCTGACGCTGGCGCGCAACGATCAAGGGTTGATGCTTGACGCAATGATCTGGCACGAGATGTATGATTTTTCGCCGGATTGCGTGCTGCTGGTGCTGGCGGATAATTATTATGACGAAGCCGATTACATCCGCAATTACGCGGCGTTCAAAACCGCCTGCGCATGACAAAAATTCACCCTACCGCAGACGTGCAAAGCCCAACCATCGGTGCGGGCACGCAAGTGTGGCAGCACACGGTTGTGCTGGCGGGTGCTGCCATCGGACGCGATTGCAACTTGAACGCGCATTGTTTTGTGGAAAACGATGTGGTGGTGGGCGACCGCGTTACGTTGAAATGCGGCGTTTATCTGTGGGACGGCATGCGCGTGGGTGATGATGTATTCATCGGCCCCAACGCAACATTTACCAACGATAAATATCCGCGCTCAAAACAATATCCCGCTGCGTTTTTGCCGGTGATTATTGGCCAGAGCGCGTCGATCGGCGCGAATGCCACGATACTCGGCGGCGTGACCATCGGCGCAGGCGCGATGGTGGGCGCAGGCGCGGTGGTTACGCGCGATGTGCCCGCAGGCAAGCTGGTGGCGGGCAACCCGGCGCGGGTGGTGGGCGATGCACCGCGTGCGCAATCATAAGCATTTGTTTTTATTGCTATTTTTATGAGTGTTCCTTTTCTCGATTTACTCGCCATCAATGCACGCGACCGCGCTGCGCTGATAGCCGCCTTCACCCGCGTAGTCGATAGCGGCTGGTATGTGCTGGGCAAAGAAGTCGAAGCCTTCGAGCGCGAGTACGCTGCATACTGTGGCACAAAACATTGCGTGGGCGTGGGCAATGGCCTGGAAGCGCTGGTGCTGATTTTGCGTGCATGGCTGGAGCTTGGCGCGATGCGGCTGGGCGATGAAGTGATCGTGCCTGCCAACACCTACATCGCCACGATATTGGCAATTACTGAAAACGGTTTGACTCCGGTATTGGTGGAGCCGGATGCCACGTGTAATCTGGACGCAGCGCTGATTGAGCGGCACGTAAGCCCGCGCACGCGCGCGATTCTGCCGGTACATCTTTATGGGCAGACAGCGGATATGTCTGCGATCAACGCCGTTGCGCGCAAACACGGACTGAAGGTTATTGAAGATTGCGCGCAAGCGCACGGCGCGCTTCATGCGGGGGTGCGAGCGGGGGCGTTGGGCGATGCGGCGGGGCACAGTTTTTTCCCCAGCAAAAATCTGGGTGCGCTGGGCGATGCGGGTGCTGTAACCACCAACGATGATGCGCTGGCGAATGCGCTGCGCGCGCTGCGCAATTACGGCTCGCATCGCAAATACGAAAACCTTTATAAAGGGGTGAACAGCCGCCTTGATGAACTGCAAGCGGCTTTGCTGCGCGTGAAGCTGCCACGCATCGACGCTGATAATCAGCGCCGCTGCGATATCGCCACGCAGTATTTGCGCGAGATTCACCATGCGCAAATTACGCTGCCGGTGGTGGGCGCGAACAACGCGCCGGTGTGGCATGTGTTTGTTGTGCGCAGCGCAGCGCGCGAGGTTTTGCAAAAACATTTGCACGAATGCGGCATAGCCACGTTGATTCACTACCCACTGCCACCGCATCAGCAAGCGGCATATCGTGAATGGAATGATCGTTCGTATCCGATTACTGAGGCGATACACCAAGAGGTGTTAAGTCTGCCGATCAGCCCGGTGATGGATGAAGCGCAGGTACGCGCGGTTATCGCGGCGTGCAATGCGTGGCCGGGTGCGTAAGCATCCATGGCGCTAACAACTGCCCGCGAGGCCAAACGCTATCTATCTGTTTTTCTTGGTTTTTTTATAGCTGTATTGAGCGTCATTCTGGCGCTGAATCTGGCGCTGGGTGGACGCACGCTGGGCAGCGTGGATGCGTTGCAAAAAGCCAGCGCGTGGCAGCAAGCGACTCATGGCATCACGTATGCGCCGCCGCTGACGAATTCGCGGCCGTTCAAGGCATTGCGGCTTGCAGATCGCTTGCCGGAAATCAACACACTGGTGCTGGGCGCGTCGTCGCTGATGGGCGTGACCGGGGCCATGTTTCCGGCAGGGCTGCGTGCGTATAACTTTTCGCTCACCGCTAATGCCACGTCTGCGGTGATTGCCGAGGCGGAGTATGTTGAGCGTCATCACGCCGGGCCGATACGCAATTTCGTGATCGGGCTGGATTGGGCGATTGGCATGATCTATCAACCCACCGATGCTACCGCGCTAGACTTGAATCCCGCCAGACAACGCATTGGCTATGGCGCCGCGGAGGTGTCCCTCACACGCAAAATCGCGGATGCGTTGTCTGCGCCAAAAATCGCTGTGCTGGGCAAAACGTTAAGTGGCGTTTTTCGTGCAAGCAATCCGCTGGCGAGCTTCCAGCAAACGTTTTTTCAGCTTGCGGATGTGGAATACCACTGCGCCGATGGCGTGCCAGCGCGCGATTTTGATGTGATGGGGCGCGGCACTTGTTTGGGTTTTCGTTACGACGGCAGTTGGACGTTTGCGGGTGAAGAACATTTGAGCGAAGCGCGTGCGCGCGGGCGGGCGCAAGCCGCAGCAGCGCCCAGCTCGCAGTTCGCGCAATTTCTATGCTCCACGCAAGGCGAACCCAATGCACGTTATTTGCAACGACTGGGGTTGCTGGCACAGCGCGTCAACGCGGCGGGCGGCTTTGCGGTTTTTATCTTGCCACCACTGTTGCCGGGCATGGAAGCCGAGATGCTCAAGGTGCCCTCTGTGGGCCGCTGTCTGACACGAACCAAATCCGCGCTGACCGCTTGGGCGCGAGAATATGGTGTAACGATTATTGATGCGGCAGCATCTGAGCATTTCGGCTGCAAGGCAGCAGAATTCCTCGACGAAAACCATGCCTGGCCTGAATGTCACGCGCGGGTGTTCCGTCGCTATTGGCGTGACCGTGATGCGGGTCTAATCGCGCCGGGGTTGTACCAGCCAGCGTTATGACCGGTGTTGCCGGAGTGCGATAATGGCTCGTTATTTTTTGGCGCTGAATTCCTTTTAAAAATGCTGTTTAACTCCCACGCCTTCATTTTTCTTTTCTTGCCAGTCGCCTTCGCGCTGTTTTTTTTGTTCGCGCGCGTGAGCACGCTGCTGGCGGCTGGGTGGCTGGCGGCGGCGTCGCTGTTTTTTTATGGCTGGTGGAATCCGGCGTACGTGGCGTTGTTGCTGGCATCCATCGTGGGCAATTATTTTGCGGGAATGACAATTGCGCGCGCACGTGATACCGCCAGCAAGAAGCACCTGCTGATCGCGGCGATTACCATCAATCTGGCGCTGCTGGCCTATTACAAATACAGCAACTTTTTCCTCGCCAATGTTGCTACGGCGTTAGGCTCCGCACCACCGCAGGCAGACATTATTCTGCCGCTGGGTATTTCGTTCTTTACCTTCACCCAGATCGCTTTTCTCGTCGATACCTACAAGGGTAAGGTGCAGGAATACAACTTTGTGCACTATTGCCTGTTCGTCACCTATTTTCCGCACCTGATCGCCGGCCCGATTTTGCATCACGCGGAAATGATGCCGCAGTTTGCGCGCGCTGAAACCTACCGCATGCAGGCTGGCAACGTGGCCGCGGGGCTCACGATATTTTTTATTGGCTTGTTCAAAAAAGTCATGCTGGCCGACGGTATCGCGGTTTATGTTTCGCCTTTGTTCGGCTTGCCTGCTGCGGGCTTTGCGCCGACGTTTCTGGAGGCATGGGGAGGCGCGCTGGCGTATACGTTTCAGTTGTATTTTGATTTTTCAGGTTATTCCGATATGGCGGTGGGCCTGTCGCTGATGTTTGGCGTGCGTTTGCCGATCAATTTTCATTCGCCGTACAAGGCTTTGAATATTATTGATTTCTGGCGGCGCTGGCATATCACGTTGTCGCGCTTTTTACGTGATTATCTGTACGTGCCGCTGGGCGGTAGCCGCCGTGGGCCTTCGCGGCGCTACATCAATTTACTGATTACCATGTTGCTCGGCGGCTTGTGGCACGGCGCGGGCTGGACGTTTGTGCTCTGGGGTTTGCTGCATGGTGTTTACCTGTGCATGAATCATTGCTGGCGTGCGCTGCGTGTGCGCATGGGGCATGACTTGCAGCGCACTACGCGCTGGGGCGACGCGCTGGCTTGTGTGTTGACCTTTGCGGCGGTGGTGGCGGGTTGGGTGGTGTTCCGCGCGGATAGCATGGCAACTGCGGCGGCGATGCTGAAGGGCATGGCCGGGTTGAACGGCTTTGCGCTGCCCGATCAATGGCTGGCAAAATGGGGCGCGCTGGGGCAATGGCTGGCGGCGAACGGCGTGGCGTTTACCGATGCACGCGGACTGGTGCCTGCGGGGCTGATTAACTGGGTTGTGATTCTGCTGGCAGTAGTTTGGTTTGCGCCGAATACGCAGCAGATCATGGCTCAGTGTGAACCCGCGTTGCTGCTGCCGCGTGATATGAAACCGGCGCGGCTGTTGGCGTGGCGACCTACCGTGACGTTTGCGCTGATAGCGGCAATGATAGCGCTGGCGTCTATCGTCAATCTGCACCGGCAGTCGGAATTTTTGTATTTTCAGTTTTGATGTCCCGCTATCTGACCGTGCTGCTGGGCGCGCTGGGGCTGATGCTGGCGCTGATCCTCGCGCTGAATTTGATGCTCGGTGATCGCGGGCTGGGTAATCTGCAATCCACGCGCGAGGCATCAAAGTGGCAACAGGCGACGCGCGGCGTCACGTACGCGCCGCCGGTCGGCCACACTGGGCCGTTTAAAGTGCTGCGGCTGGCAGATCGCTTGCCGGAGATCAACGCAGTGGTGCTGGGTTCATCAACGCTGATGGGCGTTACGCAAGCGTTGCTGCCGGCCGATTGGCGCACGTACAATTTGACTGTAACGGGTAACGCCACCGCGAGCATTGCCGGTGAAGCGCGTTACATTGAGCAGCATTTTTCAGATCAGGTGCGCTGGATGCTTGCCGGGCTGGATTGGTCGGTTGGTATGATCTATCAGCCAGGTGCTGTGGGCGTCGTTGATTTGTCGCCGCAGGCGGTGGATCGTGCGTATAGCGAAAACCCGGTGCCGCTGCGTAAACGCCTGGAAGACGCGCTGTCATGGCCGCGCGTGTCGAACCTTGCTGGCATTGTCACAGCAGCGTTTATAAAAATTAATATAATCAATAACTTACAACATACGTTTTTTGACGTCGGCAGCGCGGAATACCGCTGTGCTGATAGTACCGGTAGTTTCGTCGCACGGGATTTTGATGTGATTAATCGCGGGTTGTGCCGAGGCTATCGTTACGATGGCAGCTGGACTTTCGCCAATGACAGTCGGCTTACTCCGGCGCAAGCTGCAACGCTGTCAATCGCAGCCGCCGCACCCAGTTCAAAATATACCCGGCTATTGTGCGCGATGCAGGGCGAACCTAACGCCGACTATCTGCAACACTTGGGCGAAACCGTGCAACGTTTTGCTGCCAAGGGCGGGCACATGATTTTTATGTTGCCTGCGTTAGCGCCGGGCATGGAAGCCACGTTGCGCAAAATGCCGCACTGGGCCGCGTGCCTTGATCGCACAAAAGCCACGCTCAACGCTTGGGCGCGTCGCTATCACGTAAACATTATTGATGCGGGCGCGTCAGAGCGTTACGGTTGTGTGGCCGCTGAATTCTCTGATGAGCATCATGCGTATCCTGAATGCAACCAGCGCGTGTTGCAGCGGTTTTTTCGGGATGTCGATGCCGGACTGGTGGGGACTGGCCTGTACCTGCCGGGGGCTGCATGATCTTGCCCGACACCTCATTGGCGCGGCGAGCGTGGTGGTTGTATGCGGCAGCGGTCGCAAGTTCGTTGCCGACGCTGGGGTTTTATCTGGTGGGAGAGGAAGGCATTCTCGTCAACTCGTCGCTCGAAATGTGGCAGCGTGGCGACTGGCTGCATCTATGGATGTATGGCGTGGATGCCCAGCATGGCGTGTTTGCCAACTGGCTGGTGATTCTGCTGTGCAGCGTGGTGGGTTGGGAACATGCACCGGGGGCGGTGCGCGCCATTATGATCGGCTCTACAGCGGCGGGCGGGCTGATGCTGGCATTGCTGACGCATCAGCTTTACAAAAATGCGGAGCTGGCTGCACTCGCGGCAGCGATTACCGTGACCTTTGCCGACATTCTTTTTTATCGCGGTTGGCTGGGCTATCGTGATCCGTTGCTGGGCATGTTGGTGTTTGGCGCGATAGCAGCTTTGTGGCTGGCGGTGGAACATCGTCGCGCGGCGTGGTTGCTAGGTACGCTGTTATTTACGGCAGCGGCGTTTTTGACCAAGGGTATTATTGCGTATGCGTTTGTCGGTGCTGCCGTGCTGGTGTTTTTGGGGCAGCGCAATATAGGGGCGCGTGCGTTTTTGTTGCGGCCCGCGCCGCTGGTGGTGGCGCTGGTCACATTGAGCGTACCGTTTGCCTGGGCCTACGTGGTGGGTGGCAATCAATCGCATAACAGCCGCCTGATGGCCGAGATAGCAGACAAGCTCGCACCGCTGGGTGCGCTGGCTTACGTAAAAAACCTTGCGACGTATCTGCTGGAAACGCTGCTACGGCTGGCGCCCATATCGCTGCTGGTATTGTGGTGGCTCTACCGGCGCCGCGCGTGGCCTGCATGGTGGGCGGAGCCGCCGGTGCGTACGGCGCTGATGATTGTTGCCGTGGCCTACATACCGTTCTGGCTTGCACCGCAAAATCATTTTCGCTATGTGTTGCCAGTGCTGCCGCTGCTGGGGTTGGCACTGGCTGTAATTATTTTTCAGATGGGCCAGCAGAGCGAAACGCCTATGCGCACAGCGTTACGCTGGCTGTGGGCAACCGTCGCGCTCAAGCTGCTGCTTGCGGTGGTGGTATTTCCGCTATACCAGCACAAAGTGCGCGGCGAAAACTATGCGCTGACCGCGCGCGCGGTGATGCAGCGAACCGCTGGTTTTCCGTTATTCAGCAACGACACAACGGCTGCGGGGTTGGCGGTAACTGCTTACTTGAATATCTTGCGTTTGCCGCAACCGGCGCTGACGTTTGCGCCTGCGGCCTGGGATAACGGATTTACGATTTCCTACTCAGCGGATGCCCCGGAGTTGCGGTCTGCAAAAGTAGTTGCACAGTATCGGTTGGCCGGGGATACGCTTTATCTCTACTGTCGGGGAGCGGCTTGTTCCGCCTTGGTGCCTTAACGTTTTGGTGAACGGCGCGCGCTTTCTGCCCGTCCGCTCGAACCAGGGTTAGTTGGCACGGCCCGGGAACCTTTCAATAACAGCGTTGAGATCGCTTATCGCGTTGGCCAAATGTGATTGGTCAAGCGCCAGTTCGAAGTCGAGGCGATTTCCATCACCAGCGCGATCCAGTGCATAACCTTTCAAAGAGATCTGGCCGAGACCGTTCCCGACGAGCTTGAGGAAAAGCTGTTCTTCCAACGTTGAGAATTGGGCCTCTCCACGTAAAGTGCTATATAAATCTTGAAGCTGCGCCCGAAAAACGACGAATTCATCTGTTAAGAATGATGCCGAAAATGTGCCGTCAACCGCCCCAGCGGAGATAGTGACCGTTACGTTGAGCCAGTTGTCATCGTGATAGTCACCGGTAAGCGGAGCGCGTTCATACCTTGCGACCTTGACGGCGACTCGCTCACGCTCAGATCCACCCAGTGAGAACGCGATCATTCTTTGAGTGCCAGCAAGTTTTATACAGCGATTCCGCTGTATAACATCCCAGCACGTCGGATAACATTCCAAGTATAAATAGCGAATATCTCAATATAAACAATCAGATACCGTCGATTCTTTGCTGTTTCTGCTTTGATAAAATAGCACGAAAAGCAACGCCTCTGTCACTGACGATAATGCAATTTTTCTTAGGCCTTTGAACACGCTAAAAACACATATCACACGTCGAGGTTGCGTACTCCCAACGCGTTGGATTCGATAAAGTTGCGGCGAGGTTCAACCGCATCGCCCATCAGCGTGCTGAAAATTTCATCCGCGCCGATGGCATCTTCGATTTGCGCACGCAGCAAACGACGTACTTTGGGATCCATGGTGGTTTCCCATAATTGCTCCGGGTTCATTTCGCCCAGCCCTTTGTAGCGCTGCACGCTGACGCCGCGTTGCGCTTCGTTGAGCACCCAATCGATGGCATCGCGGAATTCTTTTATCGGTTGCTGGTGTTCGCCGAATTTCACGTAAGCGCCTTCGGAGAGCAAGCCTTGCAGCACGGCAGCGGTTTTTTTGATTTGCGCATAGTCTCCGCTTTGCACGAAATCCGCATCGATGCGCGTACGGTGTTCGACGCCATGCTGTAACTTATTGATTTGTATGATGAATTGCTCTGTCTTTTCATCAAAGGCAGCGGCGATTTTGATTTTGTCGTTTTTCACCAGGGCAGCTATGGTTTTGGCGCTGCGGCTGGCGGCGGCTTCACTGGATAGATCAAGCTCCACCGGCTGTTGCAGCAGCACATGCAGCACGGCTTCGTCAGCAAGGCGGCTGGCGCGATCTATCACAGCTTCGGCCAGCAGATAATCTTTGGCGACCGCCTCAAGTGCGTCTTTGGTTAGTGGTTGTGCGCTGGCCGACGGATACAGTTGCGCTCCAGCGAGGGCCAACTTGAGCAAATATTGTTTGTGCTCGTGTTCGTCTTTTAAATAGCGCTCGGTCTTGCCGTGCTTCAAGCGATACAGCGGTGGCTGGGCGATGTAGATGTGGCCGCGTTCGACCAGCTCCGGCATTTGCCGATAGAAAAACGTCAGCAGCAGGGTGCGAATGTGCGCGCCGTCTACGTCGGCGTCGGTCATGATGATGATGCGGTGGTAGCGCAGCTTGTCGGCGTTATATTCGTCTTTGCCGATGCCGGTGCCGAGCACGCTGATTAACGTGGTGATTTCGGTAGACGACAACAGTTTGTCGAAGCGCGCTTTTTCCACGTTGAGAATTTTTCCTCGCAGCGGCAGAATCGCTTGGAACTTGCGATCACGGCCTTGCTTGGCAGAGCCTCCGGCGGAATCGCCCTCGACCAGATACAGTTCACACAACTTTGGGTCTCGTTCCTGACAATCGGCGAGTTTTCCGGATAGCCCAAACGAATCGAGCACGCCTTTGCGGCGTGTGAGTTCGCGTGCTTTACGTGCAGCTTCGCGCGCGCGCGCTGCGTCTACGATTTTGCCGCAAATCACTTTGGCGTCGTTGGGTTTTTCGAGTAGAAACTCCATCAGCTTGGCGGCGACGACTTCTTCAACTGCCGGGCGGACTTCAGAAGACACGAGTTTTTCTTTGGTCTGCGAAGAAAATTTTGGTTCCGGCACTTTGACGGAAAGCACGCAGGTCAAACCTTCTTTCATGTCGTCGCCGGTGGTTTCTACCTTGGCTTTTTTAGCCAGCTCGGCGTTGGTTATGTAGCTATTGAGCGTGCGCGTCATAGCAGCACGCAGGCCCGTCAAATGGGTCCCGCCGTCGCGTTGTGGAATGTTATTGGTGAAACATTGCATCGATTCCTGATAGGAATCGTTCCACTGCATGGCAACTTCAACAATAATGCCGTCTTTTTCGCCGGTAGCGTGGAAAATAGTTTGATGCAGCACGCTTTTGCTGCGGTTCATGTATTCGACAAAACCTTTGATACCGCCGCTATAAGCGAAGTTTTCTTCTTTGCCGGTGCGTTGATCGAGCATGACGATTTTGACGCCATGATTCAAGAACGATAGTTCGCGCAATCGGCGGGCGAGGATGTCGTGATGAAATTCGATTTTACCGAAGACTTCAAGGCTGGCCATGAAATGCACTTCCGTGCCGCGACGCTCGCTTTTGCCAGTAGATTTAAGCGGCGCTACAGCAGCACCGTCACGAAACTCCATCTGATGCGCCTTGCCATCACGGCGAATGGTCAGCCGCAACCATTCAGACAGCGCGTTAACTACCGAGACACCCACGCCATGCAGACCACCGGAAATTTTGTAGGAGTTGCTATCGAATTTACCGCCCGCATGAAGCTCGGTCATAACAACTTCTGCGGTGGAGCGTTTTAACTCGTCTTCGGGGTGGATGTCAGTGGGAATGCCACGGCCATTGTCTGCTACGCTGATGGAATTATCAGTGTGAATGGTAATGGTGATTTCATTACAGTATCCGGCCAGCGCTTCGTCAATGGCGTTATCAACCACTTCAAACACCATGTGATGCAGGCCGGAGCCGTCGCTGGTATCGCCGATATACATGCCGGGGCGTTTTCGTACTGCCTCCAGGCCTTTTAGCATCTTGATGCTGGATGAATCGTATTCCGCTGCGTCCCTGATGTCTTTTGAATCTTTATTCTCTGCCATTGTTTATTTTCGTTTTTTATCTGGGTTAAATTTTTACTTTTACAACTGGAAAGCTCAAATGCGCATGGGCATCACGACATAACGAAAGTCGTTACGACCCGGCACTGTGATCAGCATGCTGCTATTGGCATCGCCAAAGGAGCATTCGATATTTTCGGTACTGACATGATTGAGTACATCCAGCAAGTAAGTGATATTGAAACCGACATCCAACGCTTCACCGTTGTATTCGACTTCCATTTCTTCCTGGGCTTCTTCCTGTTCGGTATTGGTGCAGGATATGCGCAGGCTGGTGCCGGTTAGTAACCAGCGCACGCCACGAATTTTTTCATTGGAAAGTATTGCTGCTCTCTGGAGTGATTGCTGCAGTGCCTGACGGCCGAGTGTGATGGTTTTGTTGTAATTGACTGGTATAACCCGCGTGTAATCCGGGAATTTTCCGTCGATAATTTTTGTTACGAGTTCGCTTTTTCCATAACGGAAGCGAACTTGTGACGCGTAGATTTCTATTTGAACATCGTCGTCAGCGGCACTTAGCTGTTTTGATAATTCGAGTACTGCTTTGCGCGGCAGTATGACTTCGCGTTTTTCGTGTGTGTCGCTGAGGTCGCCATCGGCATAGCTTAAACGGTGTCCGTCGGTCGCAACCACTTTGATTTTGGTGCCTTCGAGCACCAACAACAGTCCGTTAAGGTAATAACGAATGTCCTGTTGCGCCATTGCGAACTGGACCAGGGATAACAAATCTTGCAGGAGTTTTTGCGGTACCGAAAATTTAGCTTGTAACTCGCCAGCTTCGGCCATTTTTGGAAAATCATCGGCTGGCATGGTTTGCAAATTAAAACGGCTTTTGCCGGCTTTTACCTGAACTTTATTGATTTGCAAATTCAGTGTCGTTACAGCACCATCCGGCAATGAGCGGAGGATCTCTTGCAACTTGCGTGCTGATACGGTGAGGCTTTGGTGTTCAGACGCAGTGTCAGCGAGTTCGCATGTGGTGGTGATCTGAATTTCAAGATCGGTTGCAACTAAGTTCAGTGAGTTTTTCGTTCGTTCAAGCAAGACGTTAGAGAGTATGGGTAACGTGTGTCGTTTTTCGACAATGCCGGTAACAGCCTGTAGCGGTGTGAGTAAAGCGTCCCGATCTAGTTGTAGTAGTTTCATAAGTAAAATCTCTATAGAACTAATAGTAAGCGAATGAAATGGTTGTGGATAACATTTAAAAGTATTTAAAATCAATAACTTAGATTATTTAATAGGCTTGGGATAAAGCCCATTATAGTGGTGTAGAAAATGTAGATGGTTTTGGGAGAATTGAAAATCGGTTGGTTATCAACAATTTATCCACAACCTATCAACAACGTAATACTTTGAGTAGTGAGGAAATATCGCGGCTGATGTCGCCATTAGTGATTTTAAGGTCGGTAATTTTTCGGCAAGCATGTAATACGGTAGTGTGATCCCTGCCGCCAAATGCGTCACCGATGTCGGGCAGGCTAAGCTGTGTGAGTTCTTTGGCTAAAGCCATGGCAACTTGACGCGGGCGAGCGATAGCTCGGGTGCGTTTTTTGGAATACATCTCCGAGACTTTGATCTTATAGTAATCCGCGACTGTCTTTTGAATATTCTCGATGGAAATCTGTCTGTTTTGTACCGCGATCAGATCGCGGAGGGCTTCGCGACAGAGGTCAACAGAGATGTCATGGCCGGTAAATCGGGCATAGGCGAGTATGCGTTTGAGACCGCCTTCGAGTTCCCGCACATTCGACTGTATATGACGCGCCAGAAAAAACGCGACGTCCTCGGGTAATTTGATGGTTTCCTGATGTGCTTTTTTGATCAGGATGGCAACACGCATTTCGAGTTCCGGCGGCTCAACAGCAACCGTCAAACCCCATCCAAATCGGGATATCAAGCGGTTTTCCATACCTGTAATTTCCTTGGGATAGGTATCACAGGTAATCACCACTTGTTTGTGCGATTCAATCAGTGCGTTAAAAGCGTAGAAAAACTCTTCTTGAGTACGGCTTTTGCCGTTGAAAAACTGGATGTCGTCGATCAGCAACATATCCAGTGAATGATAATAACGCTTGAAATCGTCAAAGGCTTTATGCTGATAGGCGCGTACCACATCTGATACATATTGTTCAGCATGTATGTAACGCACCTTGCCTTGCGGATGGTGCTCGCGGAAATAATTGCCGATGGCGTGGGCTAAATGGGTTTTGCCCAAGCCTACGCCACCGTATATAAACAGGGGGTTATAAGCGGTGCCGGGTTTTTCAGCGACTTGGGCGGCGGCGGCGCGTGCCAATTCGTTGGCTTTGCCGGTAACGAACGTTTCAAAGGTAAAAGCGGGGTTTAAGCGTGCTAGGTCGCGCGGTAAAACCGTTGGACGTGAAGATAACGCGGGTGGGGCGTCGGTCGAGTAGGGCATGGGACGTGGTGTTTCGACGGCTGATGCTTTGGGCGCAGCGGGGGTGATAGTAGCGGTTGATTCTTTTTCGCCGAGAAGCAGGTCAATGGCGACTGCGTGACCGAAATGAATGAGCGCTAGTTCTTGAATGCGACTGTAAAATTTATCGCGTATCCATTGCAGCACGAAACGGTTAGGTGCGACGATGGTTAAGGCAGAAGCGCTGGTAGGCTGTACAGTAAGCGGCTTGATCCAGGTAATGAACTGTTGGGCCGGCAGCTCCTTTTCGAACTGTGATAAACAGGTAGTCCAAAAAGTGTTCATTGTTTATGTCGGCGTGCTAGGCAGCTACGGATAGGGTGTAGGGGTGGGGGTAATTTAGCGACCAACATAAAAGCGGTTACAGCGGTACGTGAGTCGACCTAGGGTAGTGGGGCCGACTAACGAAAGACCAGCGGACGTAAGTAAAGTGATTTTACGTGGTTTGAACAGAGTTATCCACAGGCTAACAGGGTCAGGCTGTTGGTATACCGGCAGAATTTTTGTGAAGCATGCAGCAATAGCCGAAACTGGGCTGAGAAAGCGAATGTCAGGTCAGCGGGTTTTGATTGACAAACCACCCCGAAACACGATGTAATCACGGGTTTTCTCTGGGCCGAAAGGCTTGGCCGCTCCCGTCGCCGTTTGCGGCGGGGTCGCCTGACGTTAGGCGCTTATTAAGAATGAGATGAACAGGACGAACACATCATGAAAAGAACTTATCAGCCTTCCAAGATTAAACGTGCACGGACACACGGATTTCGCGCGCGCATGAAAACTGCAGGTGGTCGCTCGGTAATTCGCGCCCGCCGTGCCAAGGGCCGCGCGGCTTTGGCGGTCTAGTACCGAAGCGAGCAGGTTAATCGTTAAGCTATTGTTTTAATTAAAAATAGTGGTAAATTCTGTGGGGCGTACGATCACTAGTCCTGCGGTTAAGGTTAATCAAGAGACTAGTCCGAAGACCCAGCCGCACCCGCACAAGCTGACACAAGCCAGCGAATTCAAAGCCGTGCTGGCAGCGGACTGCAGATTGTCGGGAAAAAACTATTTGCTGCGCGCTGGCGCTGGGTTCAATGCGGGTGATGCGTTTAATCCGTTATCAGGTGCGCGCCTTGGTTTGATAGCCAGCCGCAAGGCGGCGCGGCGATCGGTGGATCGCAATCGCGGCAAGCGAATCGCGCGCGAGGCGTTTCGCGCTGTTAGAGCAACGTTACCAGCGGTAGATGTGGTGTTGCAATTGAAGAATGATTTGCGCAAATCGGGAAACGCTGAATTGCGCAAAGAGCTGGACCGTCTTCTGCGTGATCTCACGGCTCGCTACGGTGTTTTTCAACCCGCGCGGCTCACGCAGCCCACACAGGCTACGCGCGTCAATTCGCAAGCCGAATAGCGCTAATTTATAAAGTAACCGATGGATACGCAGCGGCTCATCTTGTTTTTCGTGTTTGTGTTTTCCACTTTCATGTTGGTGGAGGGCTGGCAACGCGATCAGAAGCAGCATTCACCCACGGTTCAGGCGGGGGCGGGCGGCGCTAAGGCGGATGGCAAAACCGCTGGCGGTATCCCTGTTCCAGCGGCCCCGACGAGCCAACCCGCTGTAACGGCCGCGCCGGCCGGCGCGCCGGGTGCGGTACCAACCGCGGTTGTAGCCGCGGGCGGAGAAATCATCAGGATTGAAACCGATGTGTTATCGGCGCAGATCAGCACCAAGGGTGGCGATATCCGGCGGCTGGAATTCAAGCAGCATCGGGGCACGCTGGATAAAACCAAAAACTTTGTGCTGTTTCAGAGTAACGCTGACAACACTTACATCGCGCAATCCGGTTTGATTGGACCAGAAGGCCTGCCGAATCATCATACGGTGTACAGCACATCGAGCCGGGAATTCACGCTGAAGGAAGGGGAAAAGCTGCTGGAAGTAAGGCTTACCGCTGCGGAATCCGCCACAGGTGCCACGGTGGAGCAGGTGTACAAGTTCGCGCGTGGAAGCTATGTTATTGATTTGACGTATGAAATTACCAATGGCTCAGACAAAGCGTTACAGCCCTACGGCTATTTTCAGTTAGTCCGCGACCGTAAGCCGCCGGAGGGTGATTCGGCGATGCTGCCGACTTACACCGGTCCGGCGGTCTATACCAAGGGTGAGAAATTTCAGAAAGTTGCATTCGACGACATTGATAAGGCCAAAACACCTTACAGCAAGTCTCTTCAGGACGAAGGTTGGGTAGCCATTATTCAACACTATTTTTTGAGCGCGTTTTTGCCCAAGGAAAAAACCCAACGCGAGTTCTACACCAGCAAGCTGGATAGTGGGTTGTATGCAGCGGGTGTGAAGTTGGTGGGGGCAACGATAGCGCCGGGCCAAAAAGGGACGATTAGCGCACCGCTATATGCGGGGCCTCAAGATACCAAAACGCTGGAAACACTGGCACCAGGTCTTGATCTGGTGGTTGATTTTGGTATTTTGACAGTCATCGCGGTGCCGCTGTTCATGGTGCTAAAGTGGATACAGGGCCTGGTCGGTAACTGGGGCATCTCGATTATCCTGCTGACGGTGTTGATAAAAGCGCTGTTTTATCCGTTGCAGGCTGCGAGCTATAAGGCGATGGCAAAAATGAAAGTCATCGCGCCGAAGATGCAGCAGTTGAAAGAGCGTTACGGCGATGACCGCCAGCGCATGCAGAAGGCGATGATGGAGTTGTACCAGAAGGAGAAGGTCAATCCCATGGCGGGTTGCCTACCTATCGTTGTACAAATGCCTGTTTTTATTGCACTTTATTGGACGATTCTGGCGGCTGTCGAGCTGCGTCAAGCGCCGTTTTATGGCTGGATTACCGACTTGTCGGCGATTGATCCGTGGTATGTGCTGCCGGTGCTGATGGGCGCTTCGATGATTATTCAGACCCGTCTGAACCCTGAGCCGCCTGATCCCGTGCAGGCCAAAGTGATGAAAATCATGCCGATCGCTTTCAGCGTGTTCTTCTTTTTCTTCCCGGCTGGGCTGGTGCTTTACTGGCTGGTGAACAATATTCTGTCGATTGCCCAGCAATGGCAAATCAATGGCGCAATAGAGCGGGCGAACCAAAGGCCCGGCAGCGCTAAAACCTGAGCGGCGTGCCGAGCTATGTTTCACGTGAAACATAGGCGACGGAGGCAACATTGGCCGATCACGACACCATAGCGGCAATCGCCACCGCGCCGGGCCGCGCCGGAATCGGCGTGGTGCGGGTGTCCGGGCCGGGCGGTAAGCTGGGCGAACTCTCCCAAAATATCTGCGGCAAAAAACTGCGTCCGCGCAGCGCAACGCTGTGTGATTTCCATGATGGCGATGGTGTGCTGATCGACCAGGGCCTGGCGCTGTATTTTCCCGCGCCACATTCCTACACAGGCGAAGATGTGTTGGAGCTTCAAGGTCACGGCAGCCCGGTGGTGCTGCAACGGTTGCTGAAACGATGTATTGCGCTAGGCGCACGTATCGCCGAACCGGGTGAATTCAGCAAACGCGCATTCCTCAATAATAAAATGGATTTGGCGCAGGCCGAAGGCGTGGCGGATTTGATCAACGCTGCCACGGACGAGGCCGCGCGTTGTGCCACCCGTTCCATCCAGGGTGAATTCTCGGCAGCGGTGCATGCGCTGGGCCGACAGCTGGTGGAATTGCGCGCGTTGACCGAAGCCACGCTGGATTTCCCGGAAGAAGACATCGATATCGGCACGCGCGATAACCAGAGTAATCGTTTAGGCACGGCGCAGACGGCGTTAGGCATACTTTTGCACGCTGCTAATCAGGGGAGCCTCCTGCGCGAAGGCGCGCTGGTGGTGTTGGCGGGGCAGCCGAACGTGGGTAAATCCAGCTTGCTCAACCGGCTGGCGGGGGAGGAAATCGCCATTGTTACCGAAATCCCGGGTACCACCCGTGACGCCATCCGCCAAAGCATCAATATCAAAGGCGTACCGGTGCATGTTATCGATACCGCTGGGCTGCGGGAATCCACTGACCCGGTGGAACAGATCGGCATTGCACGTACTTGGGTGGCTATCGAAAAAGCGGATTTGGCCGTGCTGGTGATCGACACGAGTAGCGGAGAGACGGCATTGGATGCAGCGATTAAAGCGCGTTTGCCGCAAGGGCTGCGCTGTATTACCGCCTATAACAAATGTGATTTGGCGCCGCAGCCAGTCGGTGTCGCTGGCGTGGCGCTGTCAGCTAAAACGGGAGAAGGCGTGGAAAGCCTGCGAAATGCCATTGCCGATGGCATCGGCTGGCACGGTATGGGCGGTGCGGGAGGACAAGAGGGCGAGGGCGTCTTCATGGCGCGAACCCGACACCTTGCAGCCTTGCAGCGTGCGCAAACGGGTTTGGCACGAGCGGGCGCACAAATCGGCCAGCAAGAACTTTTTGCCGAGGAACTGCGCGCAGCGCATGAAGCGCTAATGTCGATTACCGGCGAAATGACTTCAGATGAATTGCTAGGGGAAATCTTTTCGCGATTTTGTATTGGAAAGTAGTTGGCCGTTGTTTCACGTGAAACATCACCCGCAGTAACCGCTATCAAGAACCCGCCGACTTCGCTATAATGCGTACCCTTGCGCAGTGCATTAAATTATGCAACACATTGATTTATATGATATAATTGTTGTCGGTGGCGGGCACGCTGGCAGCGAAGCCGCGCTTGCTGCCGCGCGCATGGGTTGCAACACCTTGTTGTTGACGCACAGCGTCGAAACGCTGGGGCAGATGTCTTGTAACCCGTCCATCGGCGGCATCGGCAAAGGCCATCTGGTTAAAGAAGTGGATGCGCTGGGCGGCGCGATGGCGGCGGTGACGGACGAAGCGGGCATTCAATTCCGCATTCTCAATTCGCGCAAAGGCCCGGCAGTGCGCGCCACTCGCGCGCAGGCTGACCGCGTGCTGTATCGCAAAGCCATGCGTACGCGGCTCGAAAACCACCCGAATCTGCGGGTGTTTCAGCAGGCGGTGGACGACCTGATTCTTGAAGGCGACAAAGTTACCGGCGTCATCACGCAAATCGGCGTGCAGTTTAAAGCGCGCGCGGTGGTGTTGACGGCGGGCACTTTTCTCGCGGGCCGAGTGCATGTGGGCCTGCAAAATTATCAGGCCGGCCGCGCCGGCGATCCTCCCGCGTTGACGCTGGCGCAGCGCTTGCGTGAAATGAATCTTGGCGTGGGAAGGCTCAAAACCGGTACGCCGCCGCGTATCGATGGCCGCAGCATTGAATTTTCAGTGATGACCGAACAGCCGGGTGATAATCCGCTGCCGGTGTTTTCATTCATGGGGTCACGCGCGCAGCATCCGCAACAACTGCCGTGCTGGATTACGCATACCGATGAAGGCACCCACGACATTATCCGCGCGGGCCTTGATCGTTCGCCGCTTTTTACCGGCGTGATCGAAGGCATCGGCCCGCGTTATTGTCCGTCGATTGAAGACAAAATAACGCGTTTCGCGGACAAAAATTCGCACCAGATATTTCTGGAGCCCGAAGGTTTGACCACCCACGAGTACTACCCAAACGGCATTTCCACCAGCCTGCCGTACGACGTGCAGTACGCGCTGGTGCGTTCGATCAAGGGTCTCGAAAACGCGCACATCACGCGGCCCGGTTACGCTATTGAATACGATTATTTTGATCCGCGCGGGCTGAAAAGCTCACTCGAAACCAAGGCCATTTCAGGATTATTTTTTGCCGGGCAAATCAATGGCACCACTGGTTACGAAGAAGCGGCCGCACAGGGATTGCTGGCGGGGCTGAATGCTGCGCTCAAAGTCAAAGAGCGCGAAGCCTGGTGCCCAAAACGCAACGAAGCCTATCTTGGCGTGCTGGTCGATGATTTGATCACACGCGGCGTATCTGAGCCGTATCGCATGTTCACCAGTCGCGCGGAATATCGCCTGTCGTTGCGCGAAGACAATGCGGATTTACGACTCACCGAAATCGGGCGCAAGTTGGGCGCGGTGGACGATGTGCGTTGGGCGGCGTTTGCGCAAAAGAGCGAAGCTATCGCACGTGAGCAGGAGCGCCTTAAAGCCACCTGGGTGAATCCCCGCGTGGTTGAAGCTGCGGACGCCCAGCGTGTTCTGGGCCAACCGATGGAGCGCGAATACCCCTTGATCGATTTGCTGCGCCGTCCTGACGTAAGTTACGACGCGTTGATGACTTTGCCCGGCGCTGGTCCCGGCGTTGCGGACCCGCAGGTCGCGGAACAAGTCGAAATTCAGGCCAAGTATCAAGGCTATATCGAACGCCAGCAAGAAGAAATTGATCGCAGCGCCCAACAAGAAAACCTGAAATTACCGCAAGATATTGATTACACGAAGATTTCTGGCCTGTCGATAGAAGCGCAACAAAAATTGACCCAACAGCAGCCAGAAACCCTGGGTCAGGCGGCACGAATTTCCGGCATCACCCCGGCGACGATTTCCGTGCTGATGGTCTACGCCAAACGCGGCTTCGCGGGCCAACGGAAAACCGCATGACGACGCTCGCCGATGGTTTGGAGCGGCTGGGTCTGGCGCTGCCTGCAGCGGCGCAGCAAAAGCTGCTCGACTACGTGGCGCTGGTGCAAAAGTGGAACAAGGTTTACAACTTAACCGCGGTGCGCGATAGCGAGAAAATGTTGACACATCATTTGCTCGACAGTCTGGCCGTGGCGCCACACGTTGCCCAGGCCCAAACCTTGCTCGATGTGGGCAGCGGCGCAGGGCTGCCGGGTATTCCACTCGCCATTGCGCTGCCCGGCACCCACGTCACTTTGCTCGACAGTAATCATAAAAAAGCGGCATTTCTGCGTCAGGCGGTGATGGAATTAAGGCTGGGCAATGTAGCCGTCGTTTGCGAGCGCGCAGAAAAGGTTCAATTAAAACAACAATTTAATGTGGTAGTGTCGCGTGCGTTTTCTGACTTGCCCGAGTTTGTAGAACGCGCGGGCCGACTGGTTGCCGCTGGCGGCACCTTACTCGCGATGAAGGGCGTGCATCCGTCTGACGAAATCGCGCATCTCAGTGGCGATTTCAAGTTAAGCGGTGTAACCCCGCTCAAAGTGCCCGGCCTAGACGCCGAGCGCCACCTCGTCTTTTTGAAAGCGGCGTAACACCATGGCGCGCATACTCGCAATCACCAATCAAAAAGGGGGTGTTGGCAAAACGACCACCGGCGTCAATCTCGCCGCGAGTCTGGCTGCCGCCAAACAGCGCGTGCTGCTGGTTGATCTAGATCCGCAGGGCAACGCAACCATGGGTAGCGGCATCAACAAGCGCACGCTGGCCGCAACCGTGTATCACGTATTGCTCGGCGAAAAACCGCTGGCTGACGTGCGCGTGCGCTCAGGAAACGGCGAGTACGATGTTGTTCCTGCCAATCGCGAACTTGCCGGCGCCGAAGTTGAAATGGTTGATATGGAACATCGTGAAACGCGGCTCAAAGAGGCTATCGCCACACACGCCGATGAATACGATTTTGTGCTGATCGATTGTCCGCCCGCGCTGAATTTGCTCACGGTGAATGGTTTGACCGCAGCGCACGCCGTGATGATACCGATGCAGTGCGAATATTACGCGCTGGAAGGTTTGTCTGATCTGGTGCAGACCGTGAAAAAAGTGCGTACGAACCTGAACCCGACGCTCGAAATCGAAGGCCTGCTGCGCACCATGTATGACCCGCGTAATACTCTGGCGCAGCAAGTGTCGCAGCAATTGCTCGATCACTTCGGCGACAAGGTTTATCGCACGGTGATCCCGCGCAATATTCGCCTGGCCGAAGCGCCCAGCCACGGTTTACCGGTGATGCAGTTCGATCGTGCGTCCAAGGGTGCGCAAGCCTATATCGCGCTCGCCGGTGAGATGCTCAATCGTCAGTCAGCAACAGCGGCAGCCGCTTAAAATCATGGCCAAACTCAAAGGATTGGGTCGCGGCCTGGATGCGCTCCTCGGCGGTGATGAGCCTGCGACAGCAAAACCGGTGGCAACGGTGAGCGACACGCCGCGCGAGTTGGCCATCGATCAACTACAGCCCGGCAAATATCAGCCACGCACGCGCATGGATCAGGAGGCGCTGAAAGAACTCGCCGAATCGATCAAAACGCAGGGCGTGATTCAGCCGATTCTTGTGCGCCCGGTGGCCGAAAATAAATACGAAATCATCGCCGGCGAACGCCGCTGGCGTGCCGCGCGGATGGCGGGTTTGCAGGCGGTGCCGGTTGTTATTCGAGATATCCCGGATAATCAAGCACTTGCTGTTGCCTTGATCGAGAATATCCAGCGCGAAGATTTGAACCCGCTGGAAGAGGCGCTGGGCATTCAGCGCCTGACCAACGAATTTGGCCTGACACACCAAACTGCCGCTGAAGCCCTGGGCCGTTCGCGCACCGCAGTTACCAATCTTTTAAGGCTGCTGGAACTGGCGCCGCCCGTGCGTGACTTGCTGGCGGACGGCAGACTCGATATGGGCCACGCGCGCGCGTTGCTGGTGTTGCCCGCGCTGCGTCAGGTGGAGCTTGCCAACGAAATCGCCGCCAACGGCATGACGGTGCGAGACGTCGAAAAGCGCGTCAGCGAATTGATTTCGCGCCCCAAGCCACGCGTGCCGCGCGCGGTCGATCGTGATGTTGCGCGCCTGCAGGAAGAGCTCGCGCAAAAACTCGGCACGTCGGTGCAGATCAAACAAAAGAGCAAAGGACGCGGCACACTGATTGTTGAATATGGCAGCCTCGATCAACTGGATGCGCTCATAGAAAAGCTAAAGCGGTAAGTTACGGATATTGCGTCGCACCAAGTTGACCCGGCAATATAAAAACAAGTACAATCAATGAGTTCGCTCGAATCGCATTCCAGATGTTGCCGCCTGTATTGAGCCGCATCACGAGCAAACCCATACGTACTGTCTTGCGCTGGCAGGTTTACGCAGCTTTCGTAGTCGCGCTGGCGGCTGGCCTGATGGTCGGATGGCATGGCGCGATATCTGCGGTCTTAGGTGGCGGCATTAACCAGATCGCGGATTTGGCATACGCCCTGCTGGTATCGGGTGGCGGTATAAGAACAGCAGGAAACACCCTGCGCGCGCTGTTCAGGGCGGAAGGGGTTCGAATCCTTCTGATCGTGTTTTTGCTGGGATGGGTGTTGACGGGCTATAAAGACGTCGTTCACCCGGCGTTATTTTTGTCGTTTGTCGTGTCGGTGATAGTGTTCCGCGCGGCGATATTGGTTAAAGAATAGTTCAGAAGAGAATTCCAAGAGACCCGCACGATGGCCGCCGAAGGACAAGAACTCACCCCGACCAGTTACATCGGTCACCACCTCACTAATCGCACGGTGTCATTGGGCGACGGCGCGTTCTGGACGCTGCATCTGGATACGTGGCTAACCGCCGTGATGCTCGGCATCGTTGGTTTTGGTTTTCTGTGGTGGATAGCGCGCGGCGCAACTGCGGGCATACCCAACAGGCGCCAGGCATTCGTCGAAATGCTGTTCGATTTTGTCGACGATCAAGTCAAGGGC
The DNA here is from genome assembly GCA_947486575.1 of Betaproteobacteria bacterium. Lineage (GTDB taxonomy): Bacteria > Pseudomonadota > Gammaproteobacteria > Burkholderiales > SG8-41 > UBA5216. The sequence continues at coordinate 58,414 of CANKUB010000001.1, forward strand.
ATTTTTCACGGCAATCGTGCTTTTGTTGCGCCTTTGGCGTTGACCGTATTTGTGTGGGTGTTCCTGATGAACGCCATGGATTTCATTCCGGTTGATCTCGCAGCGCTCTTTACCGAAAATGCCCTGCATCAGCACGAATGGAAGCCGGTGCCTACCTCCGATGTAAACACCACGTTCGCGCTGGCACTTTCGGTGTTTGCCTTAATGCTTTTCTACAATCTCAAAATCAAAGGTGTGGGCGGTTGGATCCACGAACTGTTCTGTACACCCTTCGGCAGCAATATCCTGGTGATGCCGCTGAACTTCCTGTTCAACCTGGTCGAATACATTTCCAAGCCCCTGTCTCACTCACTGCGGCTCTACGGCAACATCTACGCGGGCGAAATTATTTTCATGCTGTTGTGGATGTGGGCGGCCACCGGTCTGGTGGGTTCGGTCTTCGGTGGCGCGCTGGCGCTGGGCTGGGCGATATTTCATATTCTGATTGTGGCGTTGCAGGCGTACATTTTTATGATGCTGACCATTGTGTATATGGCGATGGCGCACGAAAGCCACTAAGCAATAATCCGTAACTATTTGTTTTAATTGATATTTTATAAAGGGAGCAAATGATGGACAAGATGCAATTGATCGCGATGGTTCAGGCGTATACCGGCGTCGGTATTGGCTTGATGATCGGCTTGGGTGCTGCCGGTGCGTGTATTGGCGTGGGTATCATGTGCAGCCGCTTTCTGGAAGGCGCCGCGCGCCAGCCCGAACTGATGCCGCAATTGCAAGCGAAAGTGTTCCTGCTGCTGGGCCTGATCGACGCGTCGTTCATTATCGGCGTGGGTCTGGCATTGTGGTTTGCCACCGGCAACCCGCTGCTCGCCAGCCTGAAGTAGTTTTTGCTGCCGTCACGTAAACTTTACCGTTCCCGCAGGGGAAGCCAATGAACCTAAATGTCACGATGGTCGCTCAGGCGGTCACGTTCTTCGTCTTCATTTTTTTCTGTGCGAAGTTCGTGTGGCCGCCGATGGTGAAAGCCATCGAAGCTCGCCAAAAGCAAATCGCCGATGGCCTGGCTGCCGGCGAAGAAGGCAAAAAGTCGCTTGAAAGCGCCTCCAAACAAGCCGACGAGGCTATTGCGCAAGCACGCGGTCGCGCAACAGAAATCGTCGCGCAAGCCGAAAAGCGAGTGAGCCAGATGATTGAAGAAGCGAAAACCTCGGCCAAAGCCGAAGGTGATCGCGAAAAAGCGGCGGCTAAATCCGAGATCGAGCAGGAAGTCTCGCGCGCCAAAGAAACGTTGCGCACGCAAGTTGCAACGCTTGCAGTAGCGGGCGCAGAAAAAATATTGAAGCGCGAAGTCGACGCCAAGGCGCACGCCGATATTTTGTCCGACGTTCAAAAGCAGCTCTAGTCTGACATGGCTGAACCCATCACTATCGCCCGACCCTACGCAGAAGCCGTATTCAAGCTGGCGAGTGAAAGTAATGCGCTCGCCGCGTGGGCCGACGCCATCGCCAATATTGATGGCGTGGTGGCGGATAGCCGCGTACAAGCCTGCATCAGCGACCCCAAAGTCAGCGCGCAACAGCTTGAAGGACTGGTGCTTGGCGTAGTCGGCGATAAGCTCACGGGTGATGCGCGCAATTTCGTGCAAGTGCTGGTGCAGAACAACCGACTCGATTTAATGCCGCTGATACGCACACACTTTGAAGCCTTAAAACGCGAAAAAGAAGGCGTGCTCGAAGCCAAAATTATTTCTGCTCTGGCGATGAACGACGCGCAAGTGAAACAACTCGTAGCCCAACTCGAAGCGAAATACCAGCGCAAAGTTACCGCGCAAGTTGAAACCGATGCGTCACTCATCGGCGGCGTAAAAATTGTCGTTGGCGATAAAGTTATTGATGCCACAGTGCGCGGCAAGCTCGACGCGATGGCCGCCGCACTTGTCAACTAAGTCACACTAAGCAAGATACTCAAAGACATTTAGAAGCACCCGGAGCAATTACCATGCAACTCAATCCTTCCGAAATCAGCGAACTCATCAAGAGCCGCATTCAGAACCTCGCTGGAACCACAGAAGCGCGTACCCAGGGAACCGTAATTTCGGTGACCGACGGTATCTGCCGCATACATGGTCTGGCTGACGTGATGCAGGGCGAGATGCTGGAGTTTCCGAAAAACACCTTCGGTCTGGCGCTGAACCTTGAGCGCGATTCGGTGGGCGCGGTTATTCTGGGTGAATACGAACACATTTCCGAAGGCGATACGGTTAAAACCACGGGCCGCATTCTTGAAGTGCCGGTGGGGCCGGAGCTGATTGGCCGCGTGGTGAATTCGCTGGGTCAGCCGATTGACGGTAAAGGCCCGGTCAACGCCAAGATGACCGACGTTATTGAAAAAGTTGCGCCGGGCGTAATTGAGCGCAAGTCAGTATCGCAGCCGGTGCAAACCGGTTTAAAATCGATTGACGCGATGGTGCCTGTGGGCCGCGGTCAGCGCGAACTGATCATCGGCGACCGTCAAACCGGCAAGACTGCGGTGGCGATTGACACTATCATCAATCAAAAGGGCAAAGACCTCTTTTGTATTTACGTTGCCATCGGCCAAAAAGCCTCGTCGATTAAAAACGTCATTCGCAAGCTTGAGGAACACGGCGCAATGGCCTACACCATTGTTGTCGCCGCGACTGCGTCTGAGTCTGCCGCGATGCAATTCATTGCGCCCTACTCCGGTTGCACCATGGGCGAATATTTCCGTGACCGTGGTCAGGACGCGCTGATTATTTATGACGACTTGACCAAGCAGGCGTGGGCCTATCGTCAAGTGTCGCTGCTGCTGCGCCGCCCGCCGGGGCGCGAAGCGTATCCTGGCGACGTGTTCTATTTGCACTCGCGTTTACTCGAACGCGCCGCGCGCGTGAACGAAGCGTATGTCGAAAAATTTACCAAAGGCGCAGTCAAAGGCAAAACCGGTTCGCTGACCGCCCTGCCCGTGATCGAAACCCAAGCGGGCGACGTGACCGCGTTCGTGCCGACCAACGTGATTTCGATTACCGACGGCCAGATCTTTCTGGAAACCGACTTGTTCAACGCCGGTATCCGCCCTGCGATCAACGCCGGTATTTCGGTGTCGCGCGTCGGTGGCGCTGCTCAAACCAAAATCGTTAAAAAGCTTGGCGGCGGTGTGCGTCTCGCGCTGGCACAGTATCGAGAGTTGGCGGCGTTCGCGCAGTTCGCGTCCGACCTCGACGAAACTACGCGCAAACAGTTGGAACGTGGCCGTATGGTGACCGAGTTGATGAAGCAACCGCAGTATGAGCCGCTGCAAGTATGGGAAATGTCACTGACCCTGTTTGGCGTGAGCGGCGGATACTTCGATGACATCGATGTGAAAAAAGCGCTGGCGGCCGAAAGCTCCATGCGCGCCCACATCAAGAGCAAGTACGGCGACCTGGTGCAACGTATTGAAGACACCAAAGACTTGAGCAAAGATGACGAAGCCAAGTTGAATGAAGCGATTAAAGACTGGAAGCAGAATGGATCGTACTGAGCGGCGCGTACTAAGCCGTTAGTGCTCACCAGCATATAAATTATTGTTTAAAAACAAATACAAATACTAAAACTAACCTAGACTATGGCCGGCTCCAAGGAAATCCGCACCAAGATCAAGAGCGTGCAAAACACGCGCAAGATCACCAAGGCCATGGAAATGGTCGCGGCCTCCAAAATGCGCAAGGCGCAGGACCGCATGCGTACCGCGCGTCCGTATGCGGAAAAAATCCGCAATGTAGCGGCGCATATCAGTCAGGCAAATCCTGAGTATCGGCATCCTTATCTGGTGGCGCGCGATACGGTCAAGCGCATCGGTATCATCGTCATCACCACCGACAAAGGTTTGTGCGGCGGCCTGAACACCAACATCCTGCGTCTTGCGATGAACAAGATGAAGGAATGGGAATCCGAGGGCGAAGAAATCGAGGTCTGCGCTATTGGCAACAAGGGCTTGGGTTTTATGCAGCGGCTGGGCGCGAATATCGTGTCGAATGTGATCGGCCTCGGTGACAAGCCTGCGATGGAAAAGATGATCGGTGCGGTAAAAATCATGCTGGATGGCTACACGCAGGATCGTTTCGACCGCGTGATGATTTTCAACACCCGCTTCATTAACACCATGAAACAGGAACCGACGATGGAGCAACTGCTGCCGTTGTCGAGTGAAGCGCTTGGTGCACAAAGCGCACAGCAGGGCAATTGGGACTACATCTACGAGCCCGACGCCAAAGTGGTACTGGAGCAAGTGCTGACACGCTACATCGAAGCACTGATTTATCAGGCGGTAACCGAAAACATGGCGTCCGAACAATCGGCGCGCATGGTGGCGATGAAAGCCGCTTCGGATAACGCGGCCACGGTGATCGACGAACTGACGCTGATCTACAACAAAACGCGGCAGGCGGGTATTACTAAAGAATTGTCAGAGATCGTTGCCGGCGCGGCAGCCGTCTGATCTAAACATCGTATTGGAATTTAGGAACTAACATGGCCCAGGGAAAAATCGTTCAGTGCATCGGCGCGGTGATTGACGTGGAATTCGCGCGCAACGAAATGCCGCATATTTATGACGCGCTCAAAATGGACGGCACCGAGTTGACGCTCGAAGTGCAGCAGCAGTTGGGCGACGGTATCGTGCGCACCATCGCGCTGGGCTCATCCGACGGCCTGCGCCGTGGCATGATGGTGACCAACAGTGGCGGCCCGATCATGGTGCCGGTGGGTCCGGGCACCCTCGGGCGCATTATGGATGTGCTCGGCCGCCCGATCGATGAAGTCGGTCCAGTCAAAGCTGAGAAGACCATGTCGATCCATCGTAAGGCGCCGTCGTTTGAAGACCTGTCGCCTTCGACTGACTTGCTCGAAACCGGCATCAAGGTGATTGACCTGGTTTGCCCGTTCGCCAAGGGCGGTAAAGTAGGCTTGTTCGGCGGCGCAGGCGTGGGCAAAACCGTGAACATGATGGAGCTGATTAACAACATCGCCAAAGCGCACTCGGGCTTGTCGGTTTTCGCCGGTGTGGGCGAGCGCACACGTGAGGGCAACGACTTCTATCACGAGATGATGGAAGCGGGCGTGGTCGATGCCAAAGATCTGTCGAAATCCAAAGTGGCGATGGTGTACGGCCAGATGAACGAGCCGCCGGGCAACCGTCTGCGTGTGGCGCTGACCGGCTTGACCATGGCAGAAGCGTTCCGTGACGAAGGCCGTGACGTACTGTTCTTCGTCGACAATATTTATCGTTACACGCTGGCCGGTACCGAAGTGTCAGCACTCTTGGGCCGTATGCCTTCAGCGGTGGGTTATCAGCCGACACTGGCCGAAGAAATGGGCCGCCTGCAGGAACGTATTACCTCGACCAAAGTGGGCTCGATCACTTCGATTCAGGCGGTGTACGTTCCCGCCGACGACTTGACCGACCCCTCGCCTGCCACTACGTTCGGTCACCTCGACTCCACCGTGGTGTTGTCGCGTGATATCGCCTCGCTGGGTATTTACCCTGCCGTGGATCCGCTGGATTCCAGCAGCCGTCAGCTCGATCCGCACGTGGTGGGCGAAGAGCACTACAACACGGCGCGCGCCGTGCAAGCCACGTTGCAGCGCTACAAGGAACTGCGCGACATTATCGCGATTCTGGGCATGGACGAGCTCTCACCCGAAGATAAACTGGCGGTGTCACGCGCGCGTAAAATCCAGCGTTTCCTGTCGCAGCCGTTCAGCGTGGCCGAAGTGTTCACCGGCTCGCCGGGCAAATACGTTTCGCTCAAAGACACTATCAAAGGCTTCAAGATGATCGTCAGCGGCGAATGCGATGCGCTGCCGGAACAGGCGTTCTACATGGTCGGCGGCATCGAAGAGGCTTTCGAAAAAGCCAAGACAATGAACTAAGTGCTAGACAACAAAGCAACATAAATCATGGCAGAAGCCGCACACACCCTGCACGTAGACGTCGTCAGCGCCGAAGAGCAAATTTACTCCGGCGAAGCGGAGTTCGTGGTGCTACCTGGCGAAGCGGGCGAGCTGGGTATTTATCCGCGGCACACGCCGTTGATAACGCGTATTAAACCTGGGGCGGTGCGGATTAAAGTGCCAGGTCAAGCGGAAGACGAATTTGTGTTTGTCGCGGGCGGGATACTGGAAGTTCAGCCCAGACTGGTGACTGTTCTGGCTGATACTGCGATACGGGGTAAAGACCTCGACGAAGCCAAAGCAACCGAAGCCTTGAAGCAAGCCGAAGAAGCGCGGAAGAATGCGCAAGACAAGCAGGAAGTAGCAACCGTCGAAGCCGAAATGGCGATGCTGGCGGCCCAACTGGCGGCGATTCGCAAGCTTCGTGGAAGGCATTGATATTAAAGAGTATTTTTTCACGTTCTTTTCGTCGAGGCAGCCGCAAGCTGCCTCGTTTGCTTTGGCGCAGCCGATTTATAAAACCGCTACGCTAACAGGATGAATATTCCCACCGAAGTCGATCTGCTGGTAGTAGGCGGCGGCATCAACGGCACAGGCATCGCGCGCGACGCCGCTGGGCGCGGTCTCAAAGTACTGCTGTGCGAACAACACGATCTTGCGCAGCACACCTCATCGGCCAGCAGCAAGCTGATTCATGGCGGGCTGCGCTACCTTGAGCAATACGAATTCCGACTGGTGTCTGAATCGCTCGGTGAGCGCGAGGTTTTGCTGCGAGCAGCGCCGCATATCGTGCATCCCTTGCGTTTTGTCATGCCGCATGTGCCAGAGCTTCGGCCTGCCTGGATGATACGCGCAGGATTGTTTTTGTATGACTATCTTGCGCGCCGCGATACGTTGCCTAGCTCGCACGGTATTGATCTGCGCAAGGCGCCGTTCAACAGCGGATTGAAAGCGGGTCTGTCCAAGGGCTTTATCTACTCCGATTGTTGGGTAGACGACGCACGGCTAGTGATCGCCAACACACGTGCTGCCGCTGATCTTAGCGCAACGATACTCACGCGCACAAGCTGCGTTGCCGCGCGGCGTGACGGTGCGCAGTGGCGCGTCACCTTGCAACCAGAAAACGCCGCGCCGATTGAAATCAAAAGCCGCGCACTGATCAATGTCAGCGGCCCGTGGGCCAAACAATTTATCAATAAAAACATAAACTCACAAACTACCTTTGGCTTGAAGCTGGTTAAGGGTAGCCACATCGTCGTGCCGCAGTTATACGCCGGAGAACATGCTTTCATTCTGCAAAACGATGACCGCCGTGTGGTGTTCGTTTACCCCTATGAAGACGGCACGCTGATCGGCACTACCGATGTTGAGCACACCGGTGAGCCGGGCGAATGTACAGCCAGCGCAGAAGAAATTGCTTACCTGTGCAAAGCCGCCAATCGCTATTTCGCGCGCGCGCTTACCGCAAGCGATGTGCTGTGGCACTACAGCGGCGTGCGCCCGCTGTTTGATGACGGCGCAAAAAATGTTTCCAACATCACCCGCGATTACACGTTGCGTGTCGATGGCGATGCGCATACCGCGCCTTTGCTGTCCGTATTCGGCGGCAAGATCACCACTTACCGCAAGCTTGCCGAACACGCGCTGGAAAAACTCGCTGCGTGGTTTCCGCAAATGACAGCGCCGTGGACAGATGAAGCGCATCTGCCCGGCGGCGCGTTGGACGGCTTGTCGCTTGCCCGCTACATTGAACAACTTCACGCGCCGCGGCCTGGCATTCCTTTGTCCTACCTCACGGCAATAGCCCGCCGTCACGGCGATGCCACGCCAACCGTTTTGGGAAATGCGCAAAATCTAATCGACTGCGGTCAGCACTTCGGCGCCACCCTCTACGAGCGCGAAGTGGATTACTTCATCGAACGCGAGTGGGCGCTCAAGGCAGACGATATTCTGTGGCGCAGAACCAAGTGCGGCCTGCATATAAAGACACACCAAAAACAAGCGCTTGTGGATTATTTGCACGCGCGCTCCGCAACGCCTGTGCGATAATTCTGCGTGATGAAATCGAATGCCAATCTGAACGTTGTGATTCTCGCCGCAGGCCGTGGCACGCGCATGCAGTCCGACTTGCCCAAGGTGCTGCACACGCTGGCGGGGCGACCGTTGCTCGCACATGTGCTGGATGCCGCGCGCGCCTTGTCGCCCGCAAAAATCATCGTTGTCAACGGACATAAAGCTGAACTGGTGCATGCCGCTGTCGCTGCCCCCGACGTTATTTTCGTCAATCAGTCGCCGCAACTCGGCACCGGCCACGCCATTCAACAAGCTGTGCCCGAACTTGCCCCCGGCGGCAAAACGCTGGTGCTGCTCGGCGATGTGCCGTTGATTCAGGCGCAAACGTTAATGCCGTTGGTTGAAGGTGCTGCGAATTGCGTGTCGATGTTGACCGCCATACTTGAAGACCCGCACAACTACGGCCGAGTAGTGCGTGACGCACGCAAAAAAGTAAAGTGCATCGTCGAGCAAAAAGACGCCACGCGCGCGCAACTCAATATCCACGAAATCAACACCGGCATTTTTTGCTACCCCACGGCGCGGCTGGCGGGCTGGCTAAAGCAACTGAAAAACAATAACAAAGCCGCCGAGTATTACATCACCGATCTGGTGCCGATGGCGATCAAGGCGCGCGTGCCCGTCGAGGGCACGGCGTGCAGCGATACGGCGCAAGTCGAGGGTATCAACACCCGCCGGCAACTCGCGCGCATGGAGCGCGAATACCAGCGCCGCCTCGCGGCGAACCTGTTGAATACCGGCGTTACCCTTGCCGACCCTGCGCGCATCGATGTGCGCGGTGAACTGCGCTGCGGGCAGGATGTGGTGATCGATGTCGGCTGCGTGTTTGAAGGCCGCGTCACGCTAGGCGACGGCGTGCGCATCGCGCCTTACTGTGTGCTGCGTGATGTGGATATCGCCAGCGGCACGCTGGTTGAAGCCTTTTCGCATCTCGTGCAAGCTAGCATTGGCGCAAACTGCCGCGTTGGCCCGTTCTCGCGCTTGCGGCCCGGTGCGCAACTCTCGGCGGATGTTCACATTGGCAATTTTGTTGAAGTTAAAGCCAGCGATATCGGTGCTGGCTCCAAAGCCAGTCACCTCACCTACATCGGCGACAGCAGCGTGGGCCGCAACGTCAACATCGGCGCGGGAACCATCACCTGCAATTACGATGGCGTGAATAAACATCGCACCATCATTGAAGACGATGTGTTCATCGGCTCGGACACGCAATTGGTCGCGCCCGTCACCGTGCGGCGCGGTGCGACGATTGGTGCGGGTGCCACGATTACCAAAGAAGCGCCTGCCGATCAGCTCACCCTGTCGCGCGCCAAGCAAATGTCTGTGCCGGGTTGGCAACGGCCCGTCAAGAAAACTTAGATTCAGAATCGAGAACTCCCATGTGCGGCATCGTCGGCGTAGCTTCCATTCGCAACAGCGTTGATATCCTCATCGGCGGTATCAGCAAGCTCGAATATCGCGGTTACGATTCCACGGGTCTGGCTTACGTCAATGGCGAACACCTTGCACGGCTGCGTTCGGTAGGCCGCGTGGCGCATCTCGACGAACTGGCAAAAAAGAAAAAGGTGGTTGCGTTAACCGGCCTCGCGCACACGCGCTGGGCCACGCATGGCGTGCCGTCCGAGGCTAATGCGCATCCGCATTTCTCCGTGCGCGAGGGTCTGGAAATCGGCATCGTACACAACGGCATTGTCGAAAACCACGAAGCCCTGCGCGCGCGCATGAAAGCCAAGGGTTACAAATTTACCTCGCAGACCGACACCGAAGTGATGGTGCATCACGTGCATTCGCTGGTAGCAGGCGGCCTGACGTTGTTTGCGGCGGTGAAAAAAGCCAGCAGCGCATGGGAAGGCGCATATGCCGTGGGGTTTATTTCCAACCGCGAGCCGGATGTCGTGATTGGCGCGCGCAAAGGTTCGCCGTTGTTGTTGGGGCTCGGCCAACAAGAAAATTTTCTCGCCTCCGATGCCAGCGCGATTCTCGCGCGCACGCGCGACATGGTGTATTTGAACGAAGGCGACGTGGTTGAGTTACGCGCCGATCGCGTAACCATTTGCGATGCCAACGGCAAAACCGTCAAACGCAGCGTCACACGCAGTCAGCTAAACGCCGATGCGACCGACCTGGGCCGCTACAAGCACTACATGCAGAAAGAGATTTTCGAGCAGCCCGGCGCCATCGCCAATACGCTTGAAATGGTGATCAATGCACACTCCTTGCACTCCAATTTATTCGGGGCGCCCGCTGAAAAAATATTCAATAAAATCAATAATATACTGATCTTGGCCTGCGGCACCAGTTATCACGCGGGTCTGGTGGCGCGCTATTGGCTGGAAGCGATTGCGGGTATTCCGACCAGCGTTGAAATCGCCAGCGAATACCGTTATCGCGATTCAGCCACGGCGCGCAACACCCTGGTGATTACCATTTCGCAATCGGGCGAAACGGCGGACACACTCGCAGCGCTAAAGCACGCGCAATCGCTGGGCCTGAAAGAAACGCTGTCCATTTGCAACGTGCCCGAATCCGCGTTGATACGGCAATCGAAGCTGCGCTTTCTCACGCGCGCAGGGCCGGAAATCGGTGTGGCATCGACCAAGGCCTTTACCACGCAACTCGCCGCGCTGTTTGTGCTGACGCTGGTGCTGGCCAAACAACGCAAACGGTTAAGCAGCAAGCGCGAAGCCGAATTCCTCAAAGCACTGCGTCACTTACCGCGCGCGATGAAATCCGTGTTGTCGATCGAACCGCAAATTGCGAAATGGGCCAAGCGTCTGAAAGGCAAAAACCACGCCCTGTTTTTGGGGCGCGGCCTGCATTTTCCGATCGCGATGGAAGGCGCGCTGAAGCTCAAAGAAATTTCCTACATCCACGCCGAAGCCTACGCTGCGGGCGAATTGAAACACGGCCCGCTCGCGCTGGTGGACGAACACATGCCAGTCATCGCCGTTGCGCCCAACGATCAATTACTGGAAAAACTCAAATCCAATTTGCAGGAAGTCAGTGCGCGAAAAGGCGAGCTGTATGTGTTTGCCGATCGTGGTGCGCGCATCGAACAGGGGCCGCGATTGCACGCCGCAGAATTAACTGATCACGCCGGGCCGCTGTCACCCATACTGCATGTTATTCCGCTACAACTGCTGGCGTATCACGTCGCGTTGCTGCGCGGTACCGATGTGGACAAACCGCGCAACCTGGCCAAGTCCGTTACCGTGGAATAAACGCTGCCACGCGGCTAGGTTTTTTTGCGCCGCTCACGCGACAGTTTTATCAGCCCATCAATCGTCGGCACCACGTTTTTAAGCGACCCAGCCTGGCCACCGCCGGTTTGATAACGCCCATCAACTACCAGCACCGGTGTGCCGCGCACATCGTAGTCACGCCCTAACTCGACGGCGCGCACCACGTTATCGCGCACGCCTTGCGAGTTATAGGCGGCCTCCCACTTGGCGCGATCGAGGCCATTGGCTTCGGCCCATTTTGCCCAGGCCTCGGCATCGGTGGCTTGCAGGCGGTCGCGATGAAATGCCTCGAATACCTTGGTGTGCAGACGATCTGCCGCGCCCAGCGCGTCGAGGGTGTAATACAAATGCGCTTCGGGCACCCATTCCTGCCGCAGTATGGCGGGAATGCGTCGCACCACCACATCCGCGGGTTTGGTCTTTTCCCACTCGGCCAACAGCGGCATCAGTTGAAAACAATACGGGCAGCCGTACCAGAAAAAATCGATGACTTCGATGGTGTCGCCAGCAGGCACCGCTTGCGGATTGATAGAGCGATAGCTCTGATCAAACGGCCGCTCCTGTACTTGCGCCAAGGACGTACGGCTAAGCCCTGTCAGCCCGGCGGCTGCAAGCCACAAAACATTGCGTCTGGAAATCGTCATGATATTTCTCTCACTTTCCTTTGCGATTGGCGCGTGCCATCGCAATCAACTGATCGACGTTTTTGAAAAACTGCGCGTAATCTACCGCATTCGATTTCATCGGTACCATTCCTGGCGCGATCAAATAGCGCCCGTCCACGGCAAGGGATGGGGTGCCAGACACGCCATAGGCCGAGGTCGTATCCACCAGACGGTTGGCTTTACTAACCACAGAAAACGAATTGTAGGCATCGGTGAATTTTTGGACATCAACGCCTTGCGTGCCCACCCACGCGAACAGCGATTTCGGATCTTTCACCAAAACCTTGGGATCGAGTTTTTTGGTCTTGTGTATCGCGGCAAAAATTTCAGGATGCAGTTTATCCAATGCACCGATGGTTTCAACCGCGTAAAACGCGCGTCCAAGTTGCGCCCAGGACTCGTCAAATGCCGCTGGCTGGCTGCGAAACGCCACATCGGAGGGCTTATTTTTAAGCCACGCCTGCAACGAGGGCTGCAACTGTGAACAATGCGGGCACGCATACCAGAAGAACTCTAGCACTTCGATATTTTTGCCCGGCGGCGTGGGTTGCGGCGGTGTAATCGCCTGATAATCTTTGCCAACCGTAAGTTGTGCCAGCGTAACCGTGCTCGCCAACGTACTGGCGAGAGCAATCACTGCTACCGCCGCCAGTTTCCAAAATTGCTGAATTGTGCGCATTCTAACTCCCGTGACGCTTGAAGACTTTTGCTAAATCACCCGCGGCATTGCCTGTATGCGCATCTTACTTATCGGCTTCGCGCACCTTGACCAGCGCGGTCTCGATATTGTTCTGCGTAAGAACACCACGCATGCGATTCAGTTCCTCAATATCCGAATAGGGCCCGATTCGCACGCGATGCCACACGCCCTTATCCGCTAACGTGCGGGTTTGAATCGCGGCCTCAATGCCAAGCAACGCCAGTCGTGCCTTCAGATTATCCGCATCCGGCGCATTCTGGAACGAACCAGCTTGTAGAAAGAACGCGTCCTTGGCTTCAGGCGTTGACTTGGCATCGGCGGCTTTCTCTGGCGTGGCGGCTGTGCCCTCGCCTTTTGTCAGCATTTCCTGAGCGCTGAGCTTGGGTTTGTCTGTCTCGATAACCTTGGGCGCTGCCGCGTCTGTAGTGGTGTTTTTACCAGGCTCAGGCGACGCAGATTTCGCGTCGGAGGCCACAGGCGTCTCAAGCTTGGGCCCTTGCGGTTTTTCGCGGAACGGATTCGGCAGCTTGTTGATATACCAGGCCACGCCCAAGGCAATAAACAGCCCCAGCACCAGCCCGATCAGGATGCCGATGAAGGTTGAGCCGACGCCGCTTTGTTTAACGGGTTTGGCGCGATTTAAGGCGGGTTTAGGCATAAGCGTATCTTACATTTTTTCCGGGGCGGAAACACCCAGCAGCGCAAGGCCGTTAACCAGCACCTGCCGCGTGGCACCCGCCAGCGCCAGACGGGCATTGCGCTCTAGCGGCGCGTCGGACAGGAAGCGCACGTTGTTGTAATAACTGTGGAAAAGCGCGGCGAGGTCTTTGAGGTAAAACGCGACCAAATGCGGCGACAATTCGCGCGCCGCGTTGCCGACGATCTCTGGATATTCTGCCAGCTTTTGCAGCAATTCCAGTTCGGCATAGGCTGTCAGCGGTGACGGGTCAACATTGACCAGCGTAGCCGCGTTCCCGCCCCACTGGGCAAACACACTACACACCCGCGCATGTGCGTACTGAATGTAGTAAACCGGGTTTTCATTGGTGCGCGATTTCGCCAGCTCCAGATCAAAATCAAGATGCTGATCGCTTTTGCGCAGCACATAAAAAAACCGTGTTGCATCGTTGCCCACTTCATCACGCAACTCGCGCAGCGTGACAAAATCGCCGGAGCGTTTGCCCATCGCGACTTTTTCCGTGCCGCGATACAACACCGCAAACTGCACCAGCGTAACCGTGAGTTTATCGGGGTTTGCGCCCAGCGCCTGCATCGCGCCTTTCACGCGCGCGATGTAACCGTGATGATCCGCGCCCCACACGTCAATTAACTGATCGTAGCCGCGTTCGATCTTGTTCAAGTGATAGGCAATGTCCGAGGCGAAATACGTGAATTGCCCGTTCTCACGCCGCACCACGCGGTCTTTTTCATCACCGTACGTGGTGGAGCGAAACCACAACGCGCCGTCTTTTTCGTAGAGATGCCCGTTGCTTTGCAAGGCGTCCATCGCGCGCGCAACTTCACCGTTCTCGTGCAGCGATTGCTCTGAAAACCAGCGGTCGTATTGCACGCCAAATCCACCGAGATCATCACGCTGATCGGCGAGCATAGCGTCCAGCGCAATCTGATGCAGCGCGCGCCAGCTTTCGCCCAGGGTTTGTTTTGCGCGCGCAATCAGCGCATCAAGTGCGGCATCGGCGTCTTCACCTTCAGCGGGCGCTGAGGTCGGAAAATCACGCTGAAATTGCGCACCATGTTTGGTATCCAGCGCGCGTGCAATATCACGTACATAGTCGCCGCGATAACCGTCCGCGGGAAAAGCCACTGCCGCACCGCGCGCCTCCAGATAACGCAGCCACATTGACGCAGCGAGAATATCCATCTGCCGCCCGGCATCGTTGATGTAAAACTCACGCGTGACTTGGTGGCCGGTAGCCGCCAGCACGTTTGCCACGCAGGCGCCGTACGCGGCACCGCGCCCGTGGCCCACGTGCAACGGCCCGGTGGGATTAGCCGAAACAAACTCAACCTGAACTTTTTTACCCGCCGCCGCAGTGCTCACGCCAAATTGTGCGCCCGAGGTAAGTATTTGATTTACAACACTTTGTTTGTGGCCTTGCTTGAGAAACAGATTGATAAATCCAGCACCGGCGATTTCGGTTTTATCGATCAGCGGTGACACAGGCAAATTGGCCAGCAGTTTGACGGCGATATCGCGCGGTTTGGCACGCAATGCCTTCGCCAGTTGCATTGCCACATTGCACGAAAAATCCCCGTGCTGCGCCTGCTTAGGCCGCTCCAGCGCGATAGTGACGCCGGGTGCATCCGGTGCGGTAGCTTTGAGCGCGGCGGTCAGCAGCTCGGTGATCGCGGTCTTGGCGTCGATCATAGTATTTATGGCCATGCGAGTTGGCTTCGTCCCACCCAATGGCAGAGACGAAAAATCCTTTAAAAACAAGTGATTTTATCACGCCCTTTACAGTTCCAACGGATCCACATCAATCGACCAGCGCGCCGCACTCGCGCGCTTTTCCGTCAGCGCAATGCGCCACGCTGCGAGAAATTTTTGCAGTCGGTTGCGGCTGGCGGATTGCACCAGTAGTTGCGCCCGCTCACGTCCGGCGAGGCGCATCATGCCTGCGGGTACCGGGTCATAGATCGTTACGGCGCCATCAATGTCTTGCCCCATCGCGGCGGCGCGCTTGAGCCATTGAATTGCAGTGTCGAGTTTGGGCGCTTCCGCGCGCAGCAATGCCTGATATTGAAACGGCGGAAAGCCCGCGCTGCGGCGCTCCTTCAACAGTTCGTCAGCAAAATGTGCAAAGCTTTGATCACGCAGCGCAGCGTACAACGGATGATCGGGAAAATCGGTTTGTATCAGCACATCACCCTGCACAGACCCACGCCCGGCGCGGCCGGCCACTTGCGTCAGCAGCGCATACAAACGCTCCGGCGCGCGGAAATCCGTGCTGTAGAGCAGGCTGTCCGCGTTTAACACACCCACCAGAGAAAGGTTCGGAAAATCGTGCCCTTTGGCGAGGATTTGCGTGCCGACGAGGATATCGACTTCGCGCGCCTCGATGCGCGTGCGCATACCGCTCCAGGTGCCTTTGTTGCGCGTACTGTCGCGGTCGATGCGCAGCACGCGCGCTTGTGGAAAGTGGGCGGCGAGCGCGGCTTCGACGCGCTGAGTGCCTTGCCCGACCGGCGACAAATCGGCGTTGCCGCAGTCGGGACAAGCCTGCGGTGCCGGGGTTTCATAGCCGCAGTGATGGCAGTGCAGGCGGCGATCACGCAAGTGCAGAACGAGCTTCGCGCTGCAGCGGTGACAATTCGACAGCCAGCCGCAATCGTGGCACAGCAGCGCCGGCGCGTAACCACGACGGTTGATAAAAATCAGCACCTGCTCTTTGGCGGCCAGGCGTCTGGCGATGGCAGCGATCAACGCCGGTGCAAGACCATCCTGCAGGCGCACGTCGCGCGTTGGTACACAGTGAATTCGCGGCGGCGTGTTGTTAATGCGCTTGGGCAATTGCATGAGTGTGTAGCGATTGCTCGCGGCGTTGTGCCAGGTTTCCAGCGCGGGTGTGGCGGAGCCCAGCACAATCGGCACGCCACGCTGGCGCGCCCGCACCACTGCCAGATCGCGCGCGGAGTAGCGAAAGCCCTCGCTTTGTTTAAACGACGAATCGTGTTCCTCGTCGACAATAATCAGCCCCAATTCCGGCAGCGGTGCAAACACTGCCAACCGCGTGCCCAGCACAATACGCGCGGTCCCCGACTGCGCAGCGATCCAGTGATTGAGCCGTTCGCCTTCGTTCAACCCGCTGTGCAGACTGACGATTTGTGTATCGGGAAAACGCCCGCGCACGGTAGCCTCAAGCTGTGGCGTGAGCGATATCTCGGGCACCAGCAGCAGGGCCTGACGGCCCTTTTTCAGAATCGTCTCGATGGCGCGCAGGTACACCTCTGTTTTTCCGCTGCCGGTGACACCCAGCAGCAAATGCGGCACAAACACCGATAGATTCGCGCATAGCTTTGCGACGGCCGCCGTTTGATCCGTTGTGAGTTGCGGGCCAACGATTTGCGTGACGGCTGAGTCGGCCAGTGCGTCCGCCGCATCCACTCGGTTCGCTTTCAGCGCACCTTCGCGCAGCGCCACATAGCCATCGCCAAGCAATTGTTTTAAAGCAGTTTTTGCGCTGGGAGCACAGGCTATCACCGCAGCTTCGTCGAGCACTTCGTGGGCCTGAAACAGTGCCAGCAACCGGCGTTTAGTTAGCGCTCGCTGCGGCAGGCTGTCTGGCGTGCGTGTGGCGCCCAAGGTTGTCAGCGCAAAGTGTGTCAGCGACTTAGCGGTTTGCTTGCGCACGCGGCGCAACCCGGCCGGCAATGCGCTCATGGTGACCGCACCCAAGGGATGCTGATAATACTCGGCAGCGAAGCGAATCAGCTTGATATCGTCCGGCGAAAAGCCAGGCGCTTCGCGCAAGATGCGGGTGATTGCTTTCAAGCGTGGCAGGGCAACGGCGCTGGAATCGGTGATTTCCAGAATCACGCCGACAACGTTTCTTTTGCCGAAGGGTGCGAGCACGCGCGCACCGATGTCCCCCGGAACCGCCGCGTCGCAACGATAGTCGAACAGCGTGTCCAGCGGCACGTCGAATCCGACGCGGACGATTTTCATGGCGTTGCCGAGTGAGCCGGGCAGAAGTTAGCGCGGAAAGTTTAAAGCCATCTTGAGATTATGACGCAAGACCTTGTGCCACAAGACAATCCGTATCACCGAGCGCCCCTTGTGGGTAACATTGTGAATGAACGCTCACACCGGCTTTCGGGTATGAGGTGTTTAAATTCAAGGACTTACAATTTACCGAGCAAGGTTGAATATAAGTCGTTTAAAAACAATAACTTAAAATAAGCGTGCGCTAACATTCGGCGGTTGCTGCGGCAAGGTCGTCGCTAAGTACCTGCTGTGTATATGTTTTTAGGTCGGTGTGTGATACGCGTGGCTGAGGTCATGAACCGCATCCACCAATGCAGCCACATGATCCGGGTTAGTGAATTGCGATACACCATGACCCAGGTTGAACACATGCCCGCTTCCGTGCCCGTAGGACGCCAGAACCTGGCCTACCTGCGCGCGTATCGCGGCGGGTTGCGCAAACAAGGTGATGGGATCAAGGTTCCCCTGCAGCGCCACGGTTGCGCCGATGCGCGCGCGTGCCGCGCCGATATCGCACGTCCAGTCGAGGCCCACAGCATCGCAGCCGATCGCGGCGATATCCTCCAGCCACAAACCACCGCCTTTGGTGAATACGATGGAAGGCACACGTGAGCCATCATGCTCACGTGTGAGGCCAGCAATAATGCGTTTGAGGTAAGCGAGGGAGAATTCCTGGTACGCCGCCGCGCTAAGCGATCCGCCCCAGGTATCGAAAATCATTACCGCCTGCACACCCGCCTGGATCTGCGCGTTGAGGTAAGCGATTACTGACTGCGCGGTGATGTCGAGTATGTGATGCAGCAGATCGGGTCGCTCGTAGAGCATGGTCTTGATCCGCCGAAAATCCGCGCTGCCGCCGCCTTCGATCATGTAACACGCCAGCGTGTAGGGGCTGCCGGAAAAGCCGATCAGCGGTACCGTGCCATCGAGCGCGCGGCGAATTTGTGATACGGCGTCGGTCACGTAACGCAGCGTTGTGCCGACGTCAGGCACGGTAAGTTTCTTGATCGCAGCCTCATCGCGCAACGGGCGCTCAAACTTGGGCCCTTCGCCTTCAGCGAAATACAAACCCAGCCCCATCGCGTCTGGCACGGTGAGAATGTCGGAAAACAAAATTGCGGCGTCGAGCGGAAATCGTGCCAGTGGTTGCAGCGTGACTTCGGTGGCGTAATTCGGGTTCTTGGCCAGGCCTAAAAAACTCCCGGCGCGTTTACGTGTGGCGTTGTATTCCGGCAGATAACGACCGGCCTGACGCATGATCCACACCGGGGTGTACGGTGTGGGCTGGCGTTGCAGGGCGCGGAGGAAGGTGTCGTTCTTCAGGGAGGCCATTTATCAGTGCTACTGAACGCATTTTGCGGTTGTTAAGCCTCGCTCCGCGAGGAGGTAACGGGGGGCGGCGGAACGCCCCCTGTTCGTATCATGCCCGAAGGGAGCCGGACTTACTGCGCATTAGCGCGGTAAGTCGGAAGCGCCCATTAAAAACTCGTCTACTGCGCGCGCGCACTGCCGCCCTTCACGTATCGCCCACACCACCAGCGATTGCCCACGGCGCATGTCGCCTGCAGCAAATACTTTGGCGACGGACGTTTGATACTTCTCGGTATCCGCTTTGACATTGCTACGCGCGTCTTTTTCCACGCCGAGTTGTTCGAGCAACCCTTGCTGTGTCGGCCCCAGAAAGCCCATTGCCAGCAGCACCAGATCAGCGGGCATTTCAAATTCCGAACCCGGCACTTCTATCATTTTGCCGCCTTCCCACTTCAGGCGCACGGCTTTCAACGCTTTGACTTTGCCACTCATTTCCCCAACCCCAGCCACGAACGACTTGGTAGCGATCGACCAGTCGCGATTCGCGCCTTCTTCATGCGACGACGAAGTACGCAGCCGCGTTGGCCAATACGGCCAAACGGCATTGCGCAACGGGTCATCCGGCTTGCCCAGCAATTCAAATTGGGCGATGGATTTCGCGCCATGCCGGTTGGACGTACCTACGCAATCCGAGCCCGTGTCGCCACCGCCGATAACCACCACATGCTTGCCAGTGGCCATGATTTGATTGGCGACTTTATCGCCTGCCACGACTTTGTTCTGCTGCGGCAAAAATTCCATGGCGTAATGCACGCCCTGCAACTTGCGGCCCGGTACCGGTAAGTCGCGCGGTGTTTCTGCGCCACCGGATAAAACCACAGCGTCAAATTCCGCCAGCAGCTTTTTGGCGTCAACATTCACGCCAACATGCTGATTGACGCGAACTTCAACGCCCTCCGCTTTCATCTGTTCAACACGCCGGTCGATGAATGTTTTTTCCATCTTGAAATCGGGGATGCCATAACGCAGCAGACCGCCAACGCGATCACTTTTCTCGAACAACACCACGTCGTGCCCGACGCGCGCCAACTGCTGCGCACACGCCATACCTGCCGGGCCGGAGCCAATGACCGCTACGCGCTTGCCCGTTTTTTGTTTCGGCGGCTGCGGCACTACCCAGCCGTTCTCCCAACCCTTGTCGATGATCGCGTGTTCAATCGATTTGATGCCAACCGGATCGGCGTTGATGCGCAGCGTGCAGGCTTCCTCGCACGGCGCGGGACATACACGCCCGGTGAATTCCGGAAAATTATTCGTCGAATGCAGGGTGTCGAGCGCGGCGCGCCAGTTTTGCTTGAACACAAGATCATTCCAGTCGGGAATAATATTGTTGATCGGGCAGCCGCTCATGCAAAACGGCGTGCCGCAATCCATGCAGCGCGCCCCTTGCACGCTGGCTTGCTCGTCGCTTAAATGACCGACGAACTCGCGGTAGTGCTTGACCCGCGTACACTTGTCTTCGGCCGCTTCCGTCAGCCGCTCGTACTCAAGAAATCCTGTAACTTTGCCCATGGCTCTTCGATATAAGTATTTGTTTTTAAGCCACTTTTTTGTGGCTGGCCGCTAATTCACCGAGCGCGCGCCGGTACTCGTGCGGGAACACTTTGACGAACTTTGCGCGTTCACTGGCCCAGTCGTCGAGTATCGATTTGGCGCGAGCGCTGCCGGTGTTGCGCGCGTGCGCTTCAATCATTTGCCTGAGCACAGCCTCGTCACTCATGCCACGATGCCACAATTCGTGCGCGACTTTAGCTTCCTGTTCTTTCTCTGTAAGCACCGGCTCCAGCTTGACCATCGCGCCGTTGCAATACGATTCAAACATATCGCTTTCGTTGTAAACATAAGCGATGCCGCCCGACATGCCCGCCGCAAAATTGCGCCCGGTCATGCCCAGCACAACAATCGTGCCGCCAGTCATGTATTCGCAGCCGTGGTCACCCACGCCTTCGACCACCGCATGTGCCCCGGAGTTGCGCACGGCAAAACGCTCGCCCGCCACGCCGCGAAAATAAGCTTCGCCTTCAATGGCGCCGTACAACACTGCGTTACCAGTGATGATGTTTGACGTCGGGTCACCCTTAAATTTGGGTGAGGGCTGCACACAAATCCGTCCACCTGACAGACCTTTGCCGCAGTAATCGTTGGTGTCGCCGATCAATTCAATGGTCACGCCGCGCGCCAGAAATGCGCCAAAGCTCTGGCCGGCAGTTCCGGCAAACCGCAGGCGTATGGTGTCATCGGGCAAGCCGGCGTGTTGATAGCGCTTGGCCACTTCATGTGACAGCATGGTGCCGACGGTACGATTGATATTGCGGATCGGCATATCGATCGCCACTTTTTCACGCTTGGTCAATGCAGGTTGAGCGAGTTCAATCAGGCGCATATCCAGTGCCTTATCGAGACCGTGATCCTGCGCTTCACACTGGAATCGCGACACTTCCGGGCCGACTTTGGGTTGCGCAAAAATACGTGAAAAATCAAGGCTTAAGGCTTTCCAATGGGTTATGCCTTTTTGCATGTCCAGCAGATCAGCGCGGCCAATCAGCTCATTGAACTTGCGAACACCCAGTTGCGCCATCAGCTCGCGAATTTCTTCGGCGATAAAAAAGAAAAAGTTGATGACGTGCTCCGGCTTGCCGGTAAATTTCTTGCGCAGCACCGGGTCTTGTGTCGCCACGCCTACGGGGCAGGTGTTCAGATGGCACTTGCGCATCATGATGCAGCCCTGGGTGACCAGTGGCGCGGTGGCGAAACCGAATTCGTCGGCACCGAGCAGCGCGCCGATAACGACGTCACGACCCGTCTTGAGCTGACCATCCACCTGCACAGCAATGCGGCTGCGCAGTTTGTTCAGCACCAGCGTTTGCTGCGTCTCGGCCAAACCGAGTTCCCATGACGTCCCCGCATGCTTGATCGACGACCAGGGCGAAGCGCCCGTTCCGCCGTCGTGGCCCGAAATGGTAACGTGATCCGCCTTGGCCTTGGCGACACCCGCTGCCACGGTGCCAACGCCGATTTCCGACACCAGCTTCACGCTGATCGAAGCGTCCTTGTTTGCGTTTTTCAGATCGTGAATCAGTTGCGCCAGGTCTTCGATCGAATAAATGTCGTGATGGGGTGGCGGCGAAATAAGCTCGACGCCCGGCGTGGAGTAACGAAGCTCGGCGATGTACTCCGACACTTTCTTGCCGGGCAATTGCCCGCCTTCGCCTGGCTTGGCCCCCTGCGCCATTTTGATCTGGATTTGTTCCGCGCTCGACAAATACTCGGCAGTAACGCCAAACCGACCAGAGGCTACCTGCTTGATTTTCGACTTGAGCGAGTCGCCTTCGTGTATCTCGGCGTAATTCTCCACCCGCGATGCGCCCAGCTTGGATTGCAACGTTTCGCCAGCCTTGACTGGCGGAAAACGGTTGCGATCTTCACCACCTTCGCCGGTGTTGGATTTGCCGCCGATACGATTCATCGCTATGGCCAGCGAGGTATGCGCTTCCGTCGAGATCGAGCCGAGCGACATTGCGCCAGTGGAGAAGCGTTTGACAATTTCGGCAGCAGATTCCACTTCGGCAATCGGCACAGGCGTGCATTGCGCGAACTTGAAGTCGAACAGGCCACGGAACGTCATGTGACGTTTCGACTGATCGTCAATAATCTGCGAATATTCCTTGAAGCTGGAATAGCTTTTTTGCCGCGCTGCATGCTGTAACTTGGCAATGGCATCCGGCGTCCACATGTGTTCTTCACCACGCACACGCCACGCATATTCGCCGCCAGCATCGAGCGCGCCTGCCAGCACCGGGTCGTTGCTGAACGCCGCACGATGGGTGCGAATGGCTTCTTCCGCTACGCGGAACAGGCCGATACCCTCAACATTCGATGTGGTGCCGGTGAAGTATTTGTCCACCAGCACCTTGGCCAAGCCCACCGCTTCAAAAATTTGCGCGCCGGTGTACGACATATAGGTCGAGATGCCCATTTTGGACATCACTTTGCGCAGGCCTTTGCCCACGGCTTTAACGAAATTCTTGATGGCTTTCTTGCCGTCGACATCCGCACCGAGCAGTTTTTGATTGGCCATGTCCAGCAGCGTTTCCAGCGCCAGATACGGGTGCACGGCTTCAGCACCATAGCCGCCGAGCAGCGCAAAGTGATGCACCTCGCGCGCGCTGCCGGTTTCAACCACCAGACCCGCGCTGGTGCGCAGGCCTTTGTCGACCAGGTGCTGGTGAATTGCCGACACAGCCAACAATGCCGGAATCGACACGTTGTCACGATTGACCTTGCGGTCAGACAATATGATGATCGAGTAACCTTTGCGCACCGCATCGTCCGCCTGCGCCGCAAGGCTGGCGAGGCGGGCTTCAATGGCCTCGTTGCCCCACGCCAGCGGGTAGGTAATATCGATTTCCCATGACTTGAATTTGCCGTCGGTATAGCGGTCGATGTGACGGATTTTTTCCATCTCGTAAAAATCGATCACTGGCTGGCTGACTTCCAGGCGAATCGGCGGATTGGTCTCATCAATACCCAGCAAATTTGGCTTTGGGCCGATGAACGACACCAGCGATGTCACCAACTCTTCACGAATCGGATCAATTGGCGGGTTGGTAACTTGCGCAAACAGCTGCTTGAAGTAATGATATAAGGTCTTGTTTTTATTGGATAAAACGGCCATGGGCGAATCGTTGCCCATAGAGCCTATGGCCTCTTCGCCATTATTCGCCATGGGCGTGAGCAGGAACTTGAGCTCTTCCTGCGTCCAGCCAAAAGCCTGCTGGCGATCGAGCAGCGACACTTCGCTGCGCTCTGGCTGCGCCTTGTCGCTTTCGACGTCATCCAGCTTGACGCGGATGCGGTCGATCCACTCCGCGTAGGGCTTGGCGGAGGCGAGCGTTTCCTTTAGTTCGTTGTCGTCGACAATGCGGCCTTTTTCCAGATCGACTAGGAACATTTTGCCTGGCTGCAAGCGCCATTTCTTGATGATTTTTTCTTCGGGAATATTCAGGCAACCGCACTCCGACCCCATCACCACGAGGTCATCGCTGGTGACGATATAGCGCGCCGGGCGCAAGCCATTGCGGTCGAGCGTCGCCCCAATCTGACGGCCATCGGTAAACGCTATCGCGGCCGGGCCGTCCCATGGCTCCATCATCGCAGCGTGGTATTCGTAAAAGGCGCGGCGGCTGGCGTCCATCAGCGTATGGCCTTCCCACGCTTCCGGAATCATCATCATCACAGCGTGGGCGATGGAATAGCCGCTCATCACCAACAGTTCGAGGGCATTGTCGAACGACGCCGAATCAGACTGCCCGGGGTAAATCAGCGGCCACAGTTTTTGCAGATCGTCACCGAGAATGGGGCTCGAAATGGCACCCTGCCGCGCGCGTATCCAGTTGACATTGCCTCTGAGCGTATTGATTTCACCGTTGTGCGCAATCATGCGGAACGGGTGCGCCAGATCCCATGTAGGAAAGGTATTGGTCGAAAAGCGCTGGTGGATCAGCGCTAGCGCGGACACCACGCGCGCATCCTGCAAGTCTTTGAAAAACACGCCGACCTGATTGGCCATCAGCATGCCCTTGTAGACCACCGTGCGCGCTGAAAAAGACGACACATAGAACTCTGCGCCGTGCTTCAGGTTTAGCGCCTGGATGGCGTGCCCGGAGGCTTTGCGGATGATGTAGAGTTTACGCTCCAGCGCATCGGTCACAGTCACACCCGGACCGCGCTTGACGAACACCTGACGGATCACCGGCTCAATCTTTTTGACCGATTCGCCCAGATCGGTGTTATCTACCGGCACGTCGCGCCAGCCGACCAATTCCTGACCTTCATCCTTGATTGCGCGTTCGATTTCGTATTCGCAGGCGAAGCGTGACGCCGGTTCACGCGGCAGAAACACCATGCCCACACCGTACTGGCCAAAGGGCGGCAACTTGACGCCCTGTTTGGCCATTTCTTCGCGAAAAAAGGCATCCGGCATCTGAATCAGAATGCCTGCGCCGTCAGACGCCTTCGGGTCGGCCCCCACCGCGCCGCGATGGGTGAGGTTTTTAAGGATGGTGAGGCCCTGCTCGACGATTTCGTGGCTTTTTTTGCCCTTGATGTTCGCCACAAAACCGACGCCACAGGCGTCATGTTCATTGGCGGGGTTGTACAAACCCTGCGCGCCGGGCGGGTAATCCGAAGTCAACGAATCGAATGCGTCCACCATATTGTCCACAATAGGCCTCAACAAATTATTCAATAAAAACAGATATTAAAGTGAAAAATGCTGCGCCGCCACAAAAATGCCATGGCGGACCGAAAGATAATGGGGTGAAACCCTACAAGTCTAACTGTACCAAGCCCTTGCTTCAATAGGGAATTTTGGCACTTCCTAACCCCTAAATCGGCTCCACCGCAAACAAGCGCCGATGCTCCAGCATGGCGTAGCGGTCGGTCATGCCCGCGATGTAATCGGCGATGGTGCGTGGCTTGTCGTTGCGCGCGCGTGCCTGAAAATCCGGTGGCAGCAGTTTGGGTTCGGCCAGCAGCGCGTTGAATAATTCGGTGATGATGCGGCGCGCCTTGCTGCTCATGCGTGCCACGCGGTAGTGCTGATACAGATTCACACTTAAAAATTGTTTCAACGCAAGCTGCTCTTTGGCAATGCGCGGACTGAAGGCGATCAGCGCAGATGCGCGCCGCACGTCGTCTATTGATTTGGGCGCGTGCGCCTCGATGTTGGCCGCACTTTGGCGCGTGAGGTCGGACACCAGCGTGCTGATCATGCGCCGCACGGTTTCGTGGACTAACCGGCGGCCGCTGATTTTAGGGAATTCTTTTTCCGCGAGTTCGCGGTGGCGGCGAAAAATCGGCACAGTGGAAAGCTGCTCCAGCGTGATTAATCCGGAACGCAGACCGTCATCAACGTCGTGATTGTTGTAGGCGAGTTCATCGGACAAATTGACAAGTTGCGCTTCCAGCGAAGGCCGCCGCCTCTGAATGAAACGCTCGGCGACAGCGCCCAGCAACAGCGCATTTTTACGCGAGCAATGTTTGAGGATGCCTTCGCGCGTTTCAAAGGTAAGATTCAGGCCGTCAAACCCGCCATAGTGTTGCTCAAGCTGATCGACCACGCGCAGACTTTGCAGGTTATGTTCAAAGCCGCCGTACGGCTTCATGCAGACGTTAAGTGCATCCTGCCCGGCATGGCCGAACGGCGTGTGGCCGAGATCGTGCGCGAGTGTGATGGCCTCGGTGAGGTCTTCGTCGAGATTTAACTGGCGTGCGACAGAACGCGATATCTGGGCAACCTCAAGGCTGTGCGTCAGGCGTGTGCGGAATAAATCGCCTTCGTGGTTGACGAAAACCTGCGTCTTGTATTCGAGTCGACGAAACGCGGCGGAGTGAATGATGCGGTCACGGTCGCGCTGAAACTCGCTGCGTCCCTGCGCAGCGGGCTCGCGGTGTGTGCGACCGCGCGTACTCGCCGCCTGCGCAGCGTAGGGCGCGACCTTAAGCATGGGTTTGTTTGGGCGTGGACAAAATAGCCTGCAGTGCGGCGGCATCGTATTGATTGCTGATGAATGCCGCACCGGGTTTTTTCAGCAGAATAAAATTGATTCTGCCGCCCTCAACTTTTTTGTCGTGGCCCATCAGATCAAGGTAACGCGCAGCACCCAGTTCGGGCGCGGCTACCGGCAGCTTCGCGCGGGCGAGGATGTCCACTACGCGTTGCACGTCGGCCTTGCCGATGTAACCCAACTTTTCGGAGAATCGCGCGGCCATCACCATGCCGGCTGACACGGCCTCGCCATGCAGCCACGCGCCGTAACCCATGCCGGCTTCAATCGCGTGGCCGAAGGTGTGGCCGAAATTAAGCAAGGCGCGTTCGCCGGTCTCGCGTTCGTCACCTGCAACCACGTCAGCCTTGTTCTGGCATGAACGTTCGACGGCAAATGCGAGGGCCTCTGGTTCGAGCGCAATCAGTCGATCAATGTTTTTTTCCAGCCAGTCCAGAAACTCCGCATCACGGATAAAGCCGTATTTGATGACTTCGGCCAGCCCTGCGGCGAGTTCGCGCGGGGGCAAAGTGCGCAGCGTGTCCATATCGGCGATCACTACTTGCGGCTGATAAAACGCGCCAATCATGTTTTTGCCCAGCGGATGATTGATCGCGGTTTTGCCACCGACGGCAGAATCGACCTGCGACAGCAAGGTGGTGGGAATCTGTATGAACGGCACGCCACGTTGATACGTCGCTGCGGCAAAGCCAGTGAGATCGCCAATGACGCCACCGCCGAGTGCAATCAATGGCGTCTTGCGCTCACAGCGATGGGATAGCAGCTCGTCAAAAATTCTATTGAGCGTTTCCCAGCTTTTATAAGCCTCACCATCGGGCAGTACGATAGGCATGCATTCGGCGCCACGGGCACGCAGGCCGCTAAGTACGGATTCGAGATAAAGCGGCGCCACCGTGTCGTTGGTGATGACGACGATTTTGCCTTTTAACAGCTTTTCGGGGATCAGCGCGGCCTGTGTGCAAAGACCTGAGCCGATGTGAATAGGATAACTACGCTCGCCAAGGTTGACAGATAATGTGTTCATAATCAATAGGTTACAGGGGCGCCTTCATCGCTCGCCGATTTCAATTTCGCTTCGATTTGCCCGGCCAGGGTGCGCACGCTCTGGTTGCTTGTATCGAAGATCAGGTGCGCCACTTCGCGATAAAGTGGGTCGCGCAGCTCATAGAGCTCAGTGAGTTTAGCTGCCGGGTCAGGCACGCGCAGCAAAGGTCGATTGCGGTCGCGCTGCGTGCGTTTTAACAGCGATTTTACCGGCGCGCGTAAGTAGATCACTGTACCGTTAGCTTTGATCAAATCGCGATTTTCTCTGGACAAAATTGCGCCACCACCGGTCGCTAGTAACAGATTGTCCTGCTTAACCAGTTGCGCAATCATTTTGTGTTCGCGCGCGCGGAAACCAGCTTCACCTTCGATTTCAAAAATGACCGGAATGCGTACTCCTGTAACCCGCTCGATTTCGTGATCCGAGTCGACAAAGGTCTTGTCCAGCAATCGCGCCAATACCTTGCCCACGGAGGTTTTTCCGCAACCCATCAGGCCAACCAGAATAATATTACCCCCGTCCGTTACGGGCAGACGGGGGTTGTCGATAGATTCCATGTACTGATTCTAGCCGAATCGATGCGTATGGCGTGGGTAGCTCGCAAAAAGCAGAGCGCCCATGAAAAACGGCGTCCGTAGACGCCGCGTTTCACCAAACTGCCAGATGCGTTGTTACTGGCGCAGATTGAGGTTGTCTTTGAGGATTTTTGGTGTGATGAATACCAGCAACTCGCGACGCTCGTCGCTTTTGCTGTTTTGCTTGAACAGGAACCCGACATACGGCAACTCGCCGAGCACCGGAATCTTGGTTGTGGTGGAGCGTTCATCTTGCGTGTAAATGCCGCCGATGACCAGGGTGCCGCCATTCTCAACCAGCACTTCGGTGGTGACTTGCTTGGTTTCAATGGCCGGACCTGCGGTAGTGTCCGCGCCGCGCGAATCTTTGTTGATGTTGAGTTTCATGATCACGTTGTCGTCCGGCGTGATCTGCGGCTTCACTTTCAGCGACAGCGTTGCCTTCTTGAACGACACGCTGGTTGCGCCGCTGGACGAGGCTTGCTGGTAAGGGATTTCCGTACCTTGCTCAATCGTGGCTTCGTTTTGGTTGGCGGTAATGATACGCGGGCTGGAAATGATTTTGCCTTTACCATCGGCTTGCAGCGCGGTGAGTTCCAGCGATAGCAGGCGCGAGCGCGATTGATTAAAAAGCATCGCCGAGAATGCGCCGGGGTTAATGCCATTGAGGCCGGTTGCCGGCATATTGACCTGGAGTCCACCGGGAATCAGCGCAGGCGTGCCCGTCACAACATTATTCAGTTGACCGGTCGTATTGAGATCGGCGCCCAGAATCAGGTTGTTTCTTACGGGAGCGGTGCGGTTATCTTCACCGTAGCCAAGCTTCACGCCCAGATTGCGCCCAAACGTATCGCTCGCTTCCACGATGCGCGATTCGATCATTACCTGCCGCACTGGAATATCCAGCGTGCGTATCAATCGCCGCACTTCTTCCAGTTTGGAGGCAACGTCCTGCACAAACAGCTGGTTGCTGCGGGCATCCACAGCTGCGCTGCCGCGCTTAGACAAAATGCGGCTTGATGCGCCACCAGCAACAACCGCGCCGCCGACACCGCCGCCATTGAGTAGGGTTTGAACGTCGGCAGCTTTCTGATAATTAAGCTGGAAACTCTCAGTCTGTGTCGGCTCCAGATCAGATATTTGTGATCGGGATTCCAATGCCAGTTTTTCGCGGGTGGCCAATTCATCACGTGGCGCGATCCAAACTACGTTGCCGTCCTTGCGAAGATCTAGCCCTTTGCTACGCAGAATAATATCGAGTGCCTGATCCCACGGCACATCTTTCAGACGCAAGGTGAGATTGCCGGTAACCGAATCGCTGGTAATGATGTTCAGACCGGTAAAGTCAGCAAGTACTTGTAACACCGAACGCACTTCAACGTTTTGAAAATTCAGGGATAATTTCTCGCCTGCGAATCCTTGGCGAACCAGGCGATTAGGGTCTTCGACTACGCGTTTGACTTCGACAATAAACCGGTTGTCTGCCTGATACGCGGAGTGCTCCCAATTGCCTGTGGGCGTAATCACTACCCGGGCATTGCCGCCTTGTGTCGAAGTTTCAATGGTTTGCACCGGTGTGGCAAAATCCATGACGTCATAGCGCTTGACAAGATTCGCGGGCAACGCGGCGTTCTGAAAATCAACAATGATCGAACGGCCCTGCTTGCGCAAATCTATGCCAATCTGACTGCTGGATAGATCAATGATCACGCGGCCTTCGCCCGCGTTGCCGCGACGGAAATCGACGTTGTGCAGACTGTGTTTTTGAGCCGATGGCGCAGCTTCTGCAAATCGCGTCGGTGCGGCCCCGGCGGCAGCTGCTGCACCGCCGCTTTGCAGGGTAATAAGCAGTGTTTTGCCGTCCAGCTGCGTTTCATAGTTCAGGGCGCGTGAGAGCTCCATCACCATGCGTGTGCGATCCCCCGCTTGCACGATGTTGATACGCCGCACATCCGTGTCGGACACATTTTGCACCGTGCGGCCCAGGGCGTTGCCGGTGTTGGCGAAGTCAAACGCCAGTCGCGGGGGATTATTTACGGTAAAGCCAGCCGGTGCCGTTGTCAGCGCTTCTTTGAGACCCACTCGAATCACGACTTTGCCGCCGGGTTGCGGAGACACATTGACACTTTCGATGCTGTTTTGCGCGTAGGCCGTGCTGGCGATAAACCCAAGCAGAACCACGAACAGACGGGTGCGCAGGCGGGCAGCCAGCGTGAGGGGGGATGTTTTCATATTTTTCTCCTGATCATTCCTGCAGCAGCAGCGTCTGGTCTTTTTCTTCCCAGTTGCCGTTGCTGTCCTGCACAATTTCCTTGAGCTTTATCGAGCCGTCCGAGACCGCGACAATGCGGCCAAAATTTTGCCCGAGATAGTTGCCGGTCTTCACCTGAAAGAGATTGTTATCTGGCGTTTTGACCAGCCCGAAAAATTCTTTTTGTTTTAGTACGCCCACCATCTTCAGTGCTTCAAGCGGATACGCCTCCAGCGGTTCACGCCGACGATTGGGGTCGGGTTGAACGCCCCCTATCGCAGCCGCGTTTTTTGGCGGTTCGATCTTGCGCGGCTTAAACGGATCGGTCATATCAAACGCCGCGTATTCGATGGGCTGATACGGCTTGACTTCGGGTAGCGGCGGTATGCGGCCGCGAGGCAGATTGTCGGCGTCCTTCACGAATGAGCGAAGGTCTGAATGCTGTTCACCACTACAGCCGGCAAACAAGGCACATGCAAGTACAGGGGCGGCGATAAGGTATTTACGCATCATTTTTTCGCCGGGGCAGCAGCAGGCGCAGCTTTCTTCGGCGCTGCGGCTGCAGCAGCTCTCCTTTTCTCAGCTACTTCGGCTTCATCCAGGTAGCGGTACGTCATGGCAGTTGCGTCCAGCGAAAGCGCATCTTTAGTCGAGCCGACACTGATATCGTTCAACGTCACAATGCGCGACAGCTTGCCAATGTCACCTGCGAATGCGCCGATGTCATGGTAATTTCCCGTCACACGTATGGTGATCGGCAACTCAGCGTAAAACTCTTTCACGGATTCACTGGCAGCCGGTTTGAACAACTCAAACTGCAAGCCCCGTCCGAGGCCGGCCTGATTGATGTCCGTCAGCAAGGCGTCCATTTCCGATTTACCCGGAAGTTGCTTTAAGAGTGCGCCGAACTGCTTCTCAATGTCATCCAGTTGCTTGCGGTACGCTGGCAGATTGACCGCAATTTTCTTTTTATCGAGAAAAGTGGTTTTAAGCTGCTCGGTCTTGCCTTGCTCCGTCTCAATTTGCGCCAGTTGATCGGCCCACAGAAAATAATAAGCCAATCCAACCATTGTAATCAGCAAAAGTAGCAGGATGCCCAGCTTGGGCAGCACCGGCCACGAGCCGATTTTCTTCGGGTCTAATCGCTTCAGTTCATCCAGCGTCATGGAGAATTATCCTTTTTCCGCTTTCGGGCGCACGATGGTGACGTTCATGGTGAACTCGTTCGCGCGCGTGGCACCCTGCTGAAGCGCCTTTATTTCAACCAGCGCCGGATTGGTCAGCTTTTGCGACGATTCCAGGTTGCGCATCAGCGTAGAAACACGTGCCTGCGATTGCGTAACGCCGTTTATCGCCACCTTAGCGCCTTGTTGCCGCACCGAGCGCAAATACATGCCATCCGGCAGCTGACGCACCAACTGATCGAGCAGAAGTACCGTCTCCGAGCGATTGCTTTGCAGCGTTTCCACCACTTGCTTACGCGCCAGCAGTGAGGCGGTTTGATCTTTCAGGCGATTGATTTCCGCAATATCTTTGTCGACCTTGGCGATTTCTTCGGTCAAATACTTATTGCGCGCGACCTGCTCGTCAAACTGATTGCCCAAATAATAGTAGACACCGTAGGTGAGCGCCGCACCGATCGCAGCCACAATGCCCAGCGCGATAAAAAACTGCTGTTGCTGCTGTTTGCGCCGCACCTCGCGATGCGGCAGTAGATTGATGCGCATCATGAGTCGAATCTCCGCATAGCCAGGCCGCAAGCCACCATCATCGAAGGCGCATCCTGCTGAAGGTTTTTGGGCCGCACTTTAGACGACAGCGCCATGTTGGCAAATGGATTGGCGATCAGGGTGTTGACCTGTGTGCGTTGAGCAACCACCGCATCCACGCCCGGCAAAGCCGCGCAACCACCGGACAGCACGATGTGGTTTACCTGGTTGTACTGGGTAGAGGTGAAAAAGAATTGCAGCGCGCGCGCGACTTCAAGGCCGAAGGTTTCCAGGAACGGATTCAACACGTCGGTTTCGTAGTTGTCGGGCAAACCGCCAGAGCGTTTGGCGACTTCGGCTTCCTCGAGTGAGAGGCCGAATTTATCCTGGATTTCCTGAGTCAACTGACCGCCGCCGAACGGCTGCTCGCGCAGATAAATCGATTGCCCGTTGCGTAGCACGTTGACCGTAGTAAAGGTGGCACCGACATCGACGATGGCGATGTTCTGATCAAGGCCCTTGTCCGGGAACTGCGATTCAATCAACTCGTAGGCCGCTTGCGCAGCCAGCAGATCAACATCCACCACAATGGCTTTGAGTCCCGCGACTTCAGCGGCGGCCACGCGGTCTTCCACTTTTTCCTTGCGCGAGGCAGCGATCAGCACCTCGACATCTTCTTCGCTACCGGGCGCCGGGCCGATGACCTGAAAATCCAGATTCACTTCGTCCAGCGAGAACGGAATATATTGGTTGGCCTCGGTTTCAACTTGAACTTCTATCTCTTCCTCGGTCAAACCCGCCGGTACCAGAATTTTTTTGGTGATTACGGCAGCATTAGGCAGCGCAATAGCCACGTTTTTAACGCTGCTACCCAACCGATTGTGGCAACGCTTGATCGCTTCACCCACTGCATCCAGGTTATTGATGTTGCCTTCCACGACCGAATCTTTGGGCAAAGGCTCAATGGCGTAACGCTCGATGCGATACATTTTGTTGCCAGAGTCGGAAAGCTCCACCATTTTTACGGCGGACGTACTGATGTCCATGCCGATCAGCGGCGGCGTTTTGGCTTTGAAAAAGCCTTCCACGGCACCGATAGCACCACTCAGCGCAACCGGGAATTTGACTTTGGGAATAGCCATATAGGAGTTTTCGCCTACAAATTACTTTAATTGTTAAACGTAACCCGCTTTGTTTGTGCAACTAATCGTATTGCTGAGGCTGGCATTTTCAACAACTGCGTTAACAACTTCGCACCGGCTAGCTTAGATCGTAAACGTATTCTGGGATATAGTGTAGCTTGTAAATTTTGGCGTTGGTAGACATTCAAGTGTCCTCTAAACAAAAGCGCCTAAGTCTCGGAATTTTCTCAAGATATTGCTTGGAAGGCCACCGCTAAATGTCCGCTCGCTGGTTGCTCTACCCCCTATTACTGGTGGTTGTAGGTATTTTCGCAACAGCGCTGCTGTTGGGCTTTGCCGCTGCCATGATTTGGCCGACCTTGCCCCCGCTGGATATTGTGACCGATTACCGGCCCAAAGTTCCGCTGCGAATTTATAGCGCCGAGGGCAAACTCATCGGCGAATTTGGCGAAGAACGCCGTTCAGTCGTGTCCATGCCGCAAGTGCCCAAGCCGCTGGTGGACGCCATTCTGGCCGCCGAAGACGAGCGCTACTTCAACCACAAAGGCGTCGACTATATGGGCGTGGCGCGCGCGGCCATAGCCAATTTTGCCCATATCGGCCCGAAGCAGGGTGCATCAACCATCACCATGCAAGTGGCGCGCAATTTCTTTCTGTCGCGCGAAAAAACCCTGACACGCAAAGTCAATGAAATACTGTTGGCGTTCAAGATCGAATCCAGCCTGACCAAAGAGCAAATTCTCGAACTCTATATCAACCAGATATATCTCGGCCAGCGGGCCTATGGTTTTGCCTCGGCCGCGCGCATTTACTACGGCAAAACCCTTGACGGATTGTCACTGGCCGAAACCGCCATGCTGGCCGGTTTGCCCAAGGGTCCGTCGATTTTTAATCCGGTGGCCAACCCGGCGCGCGCCAAGCTGCGCCAGCAATATGTGCTACGGCGCATGCGCGAGTTGAACGTCATAACGGCCGAGCAGCAGGCCGACGCCGACAAGCAGCCGTTGGCCATCAAGAACGAACTCAATGAATTTGCCACCAAGGCCGACTACATTGCCGAAATGGTACGCCAGGCCATGTATGAGCGCTACAAGGAAGGCGCTTACGCGATGGGGTTGAAGGTCACCACCACGATTTTCGTCAACCACCAGACTGCCGCCAATGCTGCGCTGCGCGCCGGTGTGCTGACCTATGACCGGCGCCACGGCTATCGTGGCCCGGAGGCGTACGCCGACCTGCCCCCCAATGCTACCGAAGAAACTCTCGAAGACGCTTTGCAGGAATACGCTGAAAGCGAAGACATTTTTGCAGCAGTTGTCACCGAAGCAAACGCCAAACGCGTCAAAGCCTACCGTCGTGGCGGTGAAGCCATCGAGATTTCCGATGCGGGACTGAAATTCGCCGGCGACGCGCTCACGGACAAAGCAGCCGCTAACCAGCGCATACGCCGTGGCGCGATCATTCGCGTGCAGTCCGACGACAAAAAGCGCTGGAATATCACGCAATTGCCGGTGGTCGAATCGATGCTGTTGTCGGCTGACCCGCGCGACGGGGCTATTCGCGCACTCGCAGGCGGCTTTGATTTCACGCGCTCGCAGTACAACCATGCGACCCAAGCCTTGCGCCAGCCGGGCTCCAGCTTTAAGCCGTTTATCTACTCCGCGGCATTGGAAAAAGGTTTCACCCCGGCGTCGATATTCGAAGACAAACCGCTGTCGTTCAGCGCCGCGCAAACCGGTGGCGAAGTGTGGGAGCCTAAAAATTACGACGGCAAGTACGATGGTCCGATGTCCATGCGGCAAGCGCTGGTGCGCTCGAAAAACCTGGTGTCCATCCGCATCCTGCAAGCCATCGGCACACGCTACGCGCAGGATTACATTACCCGCTTCGGCTTCGAAGCCAAACTGCATCCGCCGTATCTCACCATGGCGCTGGGCGCCGGGAATGTGACGCCCATGCAAATGGTGGGTGGCTATTCGGTTTTTGCCAATGGCGGATTTCGCGTCAAACCGTATTTCATCCAGCGCATCGAAGACGGCAAAGGCAACATCCTGTTCCAGGAAAAGCCCGTACGCGCCAAAGAAAACGCAGAAAAAGTCATCGACGAACGCAATGCCTACATCATGACTGGCATGATGCGCGACGTGGTGCGTTTCGGTACTGCAGCGGCGGCGATGAAACTCGGCCGGGGTGATCTGGCGGGCAAGACCGGCACCACCAATGATTTTCTCGACGCGTGGTTTGGCGGCTACAACGCTGAACTCGTCGCTGTAGCGTGGGTCGGCTATGACCAACCCAAAACGCTGGGCCGTAACGAAACCGGCGGCGCGGTCGCGCTCCCCATCTGGATTAATTACATGGGTGCGGTGCTAAAAGGTGTGGCCGAAGTGCCGCTCGAAGCGCCGCAGGGCTTGGTCGGCACGGGCAGCGACGCGGTCTACCAGGAAAACGGCCCGCGCGGCGGCGAATCCACCGGCGAAACGCCAGCCGAAGGCGCACCGGCAGCGCCTGCGCCAGCTCCAGATAGCGCACGTAACCAATTGTTTTAAAACAATAATGTCCAAATCCGATGAACGCTTACGAATCGCCCATCTGGCCGCGCGCCTGATGGCCGAAGATGGCATCGAAGACCACGGTTTAGCCAAGCGTAAAGCGGCGCGGCAAGCCGGTGTGGCCGACACCCGCCAACTCCCCGGCAATGATGAAATCGACGCAGCGCTGCGCGAATATCGCGAGATTTACCACCCCGATGCGCATCGCGAACAACTCACCGAGCTGCGCGAAATCGCCGTGCGCGCCATGACAGAGTTCGAGAAATTTAACCCGCATTTAGTGGGCAGCGTACTCAGTGGCATCGCTGGAAAATACGCGGGAATCCAGTTGCAGCTATTTACGGACGACATCAAAGCTGTCGAGCTATTTTTGATTGATCTGGGCGCGGATTACGACGCGGATCAAACCAGTTTCTACAGCGGTGAAACACGCATCACCGTGCCGTTGTTTACCATCGACGACGACGGTGTGGAAATTGAAATCGCTGTGCTGTCGCCACGCGACGAGCGCTTGCCGTTGAAAACCGCACTCGCTGGCAAGGTTATCGAGCGCGCCAAACTGGCAGCGGTGGAGGCGTTGTTAGCGCACACGTAGGTCGGAACGCAAAGCGGTTCCGACAGCGACGGCGGCGGGGAGGATAAGGTGTTGGAACCGCTGCGCGCCCCGATCGACGATTTCTGTAACCTTTTGTTTTTATTGATATTTTAATCGGCGTCCTTCAACCACCCCGCCGCATCCACCGCGAAGTAAGTCAACACCCCATCTGCGCCAGCGCGCCGAAATGCGAGCAGCGATTCCATCACCACGCGCTGTTCCTCCAGCCAGCCGTTAGCGGCAGCGGCTTTCAACATCGCGAATTCGCCGCTGACTTGATACACATAAGTCGGCACGCGAAATTCGTCTTTCACGCGGCGCACGATGTCGAGGTAGGGCATGCCAGGTTTGACCATCACCATGTCCGCACCCTCTTCCAGATCAAGCGCCACTTCGCGTAGCGCTTCGTCGCTGTTGGCAGGGTCCATTTGATAGGTGTATTTGTTGCTGCCGCCCAACGTTTTGCTGGAACCCACCGCGTCGCGGAACGGGCCGTAGAAGCCCGATGCGTACTTCGCGGCGTACGACAAAATGCGTGTGTGGATGAAACCTTTGCCATCGAGTGCTGCGCGTATCGCGCCGATGCGGCCATCCATCATGTCGGATGGCGCAACAATATCCACGCCAGCCGCCGCGCACACCAGCGCCTGCTTTTGCAACACACCTACTGTTTTGTCGTTCAACACGTAGCCGCTGCTGTCGAGCACGCCGTCGTGGCCGTGAGTGGTGTAGGGGTCGAGTGCGGCGTCGGTGATGACGCCTAATTCGGGGAAACGTTTTTTCAGCGCGGTTACGGCGCGCGGCACCAAACCTTTCGGATTGATTGCTTCGCGGCCATCAGCGGTTTTTAAACTCGGCTCGACGGCGGGGAATAACGCCATCGCCGGTATGCCGAGCTTGACGCAGGTTTCTGCACGCAACAAAAGTTTGTCGATGGTGTAGCGCTCGACGCCGGGCATGGACGCAATCTTTTGCGTGCGGTTTTTGCCGTCGATGATGAACACCGGGTAGATCAGATTGTCCACGGTTAAGCGCGTTTCGCGCATCAGCCGCCGCGAAAAATCATCGCGGCGCATGCGGCGCATACGACGTTGGGGGTAGCTTCCCAGGGTTCCAATTGCGTGTTTGCTCATAAGTTTTTGATTTTAGACAGAAAAGTTTTAGGGAACTTCGCAGAATTATA
The DNA here is from genome assembly GCA_947486575.1 of Betaproteobacteria bacterium. GTDB lineage: Bacteria > Pseudomonadota > Gammaproteobacteria > Burkholderiales > SG8-41 > UBA5216. Next base: position 95,762 of record CANKUB010000001.1, read on the forward strand.
AACGTCTTAGAATTAGACGCTGTTTTACGTCTCCCGCTTCACCTCCCTGGGCGGGTGCCTTGATTAGCAATCTGCAATTGAGGCTTTTTCGGCCCCCGGCTTACTCCCCTTAGCCGGGGGCTTTTTCTGTGCGGTCTTCAGTTAGCCAATTTGCAAGCAGCGAATTCGCCTGCCCCACACCCTTATTCGCCGTAGCAGAAAAAAGCTGCACTGAGCAATTCGCGTAACGGCGCGTCAGCAGCGCTTGCGTCTCACGCAACGCCTTGGTGCAGGCGCTTTGCGACAGCTTGTCGCTCTTGGTCAGTAGCACGTGTATCGGCCTGCCGGTGGGCACAAACCAGCCGATAAGTTGTTCATCCAGCGGTTTAAGTCCGTGACGGGAGTCGGACAATAATATTAATCCCATCAATGACTTACGGTGCGTAAGGTAAGTGCTTATTAACTCGCCCCAGTATTCACGCTCGGTCTTTGATACCTTGGCAAAACCGTAGCCCGGCAGATCCACCCAGCGCTGGTTTTTGCCCACGCTGAAAAAATTGATGGTCTGTGTGCGCCCCGGCGTTTTACTCACAAATGCCAGACGGTGGCGATTGGCCAGCGCGTTTATGGCGCTGGATTTGCCTGCGTTGGAGCGGCCTGCAAACGCCACTTCGCGCCCGCTGTCGGGCAGCATCTCCTCCATTTTGTGCGCGGAGGCCAGGTATTCGACGGCGAGTGTGGTCATAGGTGTTTGTAATTGCGCGGGAATCTGGCGCGGGGCAAGCGGCGTACTATACAATACGGGGCTACCGGGGCTGCGATTGCCCTGAACTATATTTCGGAGCACGCATGAATTTCCCCCTGAAATACCGCCTGATTCTGGCGACAGCCGCCGCGCTGGCGGCATCCAGCGCATTTTCGCAATCTGTCATCAAAGGTGATGCCGCCAAGGGCCAGGAAATCGCGGGTAAAGTCTGCGCAGCCTGTCATGGGCCGGATGGCAACAGCCCCTTGTCAGCCAATCCCAGCTTGGCCAGTCAGCATCCCGAATATATCGTCAAGCAGCTCGGCAATTTCAAATCCAAAGACGGCAAGCCCGCTGAGCGGAACAATGCCGTGATGGCGGGTATGGCAGCGCCGCTATCGGATGACGACATGAAAAATGTCGCCGCATATTACGCCAGCCAACCTGCGCGTCCGCGCGCGGCGCGCGACCCGGCGTTGGTCAAGGAAGGCCAGTTGATTTATCGCGGCGGTATCGCCGCCAAGAGCGTGGCAGCCTGCGCGTCGTGCCATTCACCGAACGGCGCAGGCTTGCCCGCGCAATATCCCCGGGTGGGCGGGCAGCATGCCGAATACACCTCGGCGCAGTTAAAAGCCTTTCGCGTGGGCGAGCGCAAGAATGATCCGAACAGCATGATGCGCACCGTGGCGGCGAAACTCTCGGATCGCGAAGTGGCCGCTGTTGCTGAATATATGGCTGGGCTACGCTAAGCGTATCGATCTATAACTATTTGTTTAAAAACAAATAGTTATAGCGCAGCAAACGCCTTGTTTGCTGCTGCCACGGTGTTTTCAATATCCGCCGTGGTGTGCGCAGACGACACAAACCCTGCTTCATATGCCGACGGCGCAAGGTACACACCTTCCGCCAGCATGCTGTGAAAAAACTGGTTGAAGCGCTCTTTATCGCACTCCATCACCTCGGCGTAAGTCTGCGGTACTGAGGCACGAAAATACAAACCAAACATGCCGCCAACATGCTGCGCCGAAAACGCAATTTTGTGTCCAGCAGCCACTTCGCTTAAACCTTTACACAGCGCATACGCCGTGGCGCCGAGCTTGTCGTAAAAACCCGTGGTTTGCACAATGCGCAAAGTTGCCAGCCCCGCAGCTACCGCAACCGGATTGCCCGACAGCGTGCCCGCCTGATACACCGGCCCCAGCGGCGCCACGCACTGCATGATGTCGCGCCGTCCGCCAAAAGCGCCCACCGGCATGCCGCCGCCAATGACTTTGCCCAGCGTGGTCATGTCGGGTGTGATGCCGTAAAGCGCTTGGGCGCCACCGAGGGCGACGCGAAAGCCTGTCATCACTTCATCAAATATCAGTACCACGCGGTGCTTCGTGCACAACTGGCGCAGCAATTGCAAAAAGCCCGGCTTCGGCGCAATCAGATTGGCATTGCCGACAACCGGCTCAACAATTACCGCAGCGATGTCGTTGCCTTCGCGCACGAACGCGGTGTTAAGCGATGCTTCATCGTTGAAGTCCAGCACCAGTGTGTGCGCCGCCGTTTCCGCGGGTACGCCCGCCGACGATGGCTGCCCGAACGTAAGCGCACCCGAACCTGCTTGTACCAGCAGCCCGTCGGCGTGGCCGTGGTAGCAACCCTCAAACTTGATAATCTTGGAGCGCCGTGTAAAACCCCGCGCCACGCGAATGGCGCTCATCGTCGCCTCAGTGCCCGAACTGACCAGGCGCACCATCTCCATCGACGGCACCAACTTGACGAGCAAACTCGCCATCTCAAGCTCGGCCTCGGTTGGCGCGCCAAACGACAACCCGCGCTCGGCCATTTGCTGCACCGCTTTGACGACCTCTGGATGCGCATGGCCCGCAATCATTGGCCCCCATGACCCGACGTAATCGATGTAAACATTGCCGTCGACATCCCAAATCTGTGCGCCGCGCCCTCGCTTGATGAAGGGCGGCGTGCCGCCCACCGAGCGGTACGCGCGCACCGGCGAATTTACGCCACCGGGAATTAACAGTTGTGCGTGGTTAAAGAGTTTTTGGCTTTGTTTCATGAGCGTTCCCGAACAGAGCGTTAAATTCACGTGCCGCGCGCGCAATGTCTGGCGCGCCAAATAGCGCAGTAATTACCGCCACACTATCGGCCCCCGCGTTGATAAGTGTCGGCGCATTGTCAAGCGTAATGCCGCCGATGGCCACCACCGGCACGCCAAATTTTTGTCGGGCTTCAGTCAATATCGAAGGCGTCGAACGCACCGCGCCGGGCTTCACCGTGGAAACAAAAAAACTGCCAAACGCAATGTGATCCGCGCCGTCGGCAATCGCGCGCGCAGCGTTATCCAGACTGCGGTAACACGATGCGCCCAGCAACTTGTGTGGCCCCAGGCGCGCGCGTGCGGCGGCAATCGAGCCGTCTTCTCCACCCAGATGCACGCCATCGGCCTCAACGGCTATTGCCAAATCAACATCGTCATTCACGATCAACGCGGCACCATGTGCGCGACACAGACCGCACAACGCCGTGGCCTGATACCGGCGCAGGGGCGCATCGGAGACCTTGTTGCGATATTGCACAATGCGCGTGCCGCCTTCGAGCGCAGCGCGAACATGATCGGCCAGCCGCGCGCTATCGGCGTCGTCTGGTGTTACTGCGTAAAGACCGTGGATACGATTCATGATTTGATGGCGTCGTCTTTAATCTGCGGCTCACCACTCTCGCCTTCGTCCTCGCGCGCCCAGAACAGGCGATCAGGAATGTGCTGACCCATGCCCGCACGAAACGCTGACTTGAGCGTCTGCCAGGTATATTCCTGCGCGTCTTTCACCGCCTCGCTCATCGGCAAACCGTTGGCGATGGTCGCTGCAATGGCCGAAGCCAGCGTGCAGCCGGAACCATGATACTGCCCCGGCAAACGGGGCCACGATTCACTGCCCACCACGCCATCTTCGCTGTAAAGCGTGTTGATGACCTGCTGCGTGTTTTCATGTGTGCCGGTGATCAGCACGTATTCACAGCCGGACGCAATAATGCGGTTGGCACATTCGATCAGGCCGGGGTCATCTTTGTCGTTGTTATCATCCAGCGCCAGCCGCCGTGCTTCCATGCTGTTGGGAGTGATGAGGGTGGTTTGCGGAATCAGCAACTCGCGCATGGCGATCAGCATGTCGTCGTTGGCCAGCTCGTCGCCGCGTCCGCTGGCCAGCACCGGGTCGAGAATCAGCGGAATATCCGGGTAATCTGACACGATCTCGGCAATGGCGGAAATATTTTCCACACTGCCCATTACGCCGATCTTGAACGCAGCAACTGGCATGTCTTCCAGCACGCAACGCGCCTGATCGATAATCCAGTCGGCGTCGATGGCAAAAATATCGTCCACGCCCATCGTATCCTGCACCGTAATTGCGGTCACCACCGACAGCGGGTGGCAGCCCATGCTCGACAGCGTGAGGATATCGGCCTGCATGCCCGCGCCACCCGTAGGGTCGGTCGCGGAAAAAACCAGTACGATAGGAGGCGTTTCAGACATTCAGCGTGCGGCGAATCGTTTAAAATCCGATTTTAACGTGTTTCCATCACCAAACCCTGAATCCTGTGACCACCTATGACGACCGAAGCAACGACGAGTGCCAATGAGTATAAATCGTGGATGTGTTTAATCTGCGGCTGGATTTACAGCGAAGAAGCGGGCGTGCCCGACGAAGGCATCGCACCCGGCACGAAATGGGAAGACGTGCCAATCAACTGGACGTGCCCGGAATGCGGCGCACGCAAAGATGATTTTGAAATGGTGCAAATTTAACCGGAGCTCCACCCATGAGAATGCTGCACACCATGATCCGCGTCGGCGATCTGCAACGCTCGATTGATTTTTATACGCAAGTGCTGGGCATGAAACTGTTGCGCCAAAGCGAATATCCATCAGGCCGCTTCACCAATACGTTTGTAGGCTACGACGACGAATCCAGAACATCCGTGCTGGAACTGACCTACAACTGGGATACGAAAGCGTACGACATGGGCAACGGTTACGGCCATGTCGCGATTGAAGTGGATGACGCTTACAAAACCTGCGAAGAGGTCAAAAAACGCGGTGGCAAAGTCACCCGCGAACCGGGCCCGATGAAACACGGCACCACGGTGATCGCGTTTGTCGAAGACCCGGATGGCTACAAGATTGAGTTTGTGCAGCGCAAGGGCGGTTAGAAAAAAGCGGTAGTTAAAAAGTTTTTTGTTGTTCCGTCACCCAATTGGCAATCTGCACAAAATCGCTGACCGATAACGTCTCCGCCCGCGCTCCGGCATCAATATTCAGCACTTCAAAATCCGCCAGTTCTAAAATATTACGCAGCGTGTTGCGCAGCGTTTTGCGCCGTTGTGAAAACGCCGTGGTGACGATGCGCGCGAAAAGTGCTTCATCCGTTGCCGCTGGCTCACGCTTCACGCGCGGCAGCATACGCACCACCGCCGAATCCACTTTCGGCTGCGGATAAAACGCGTCTGGCCCTACGTCGAGCACTTTTTCCATCTCGAAGCGGTATTGCAGCGCGACGGACAATCGCCCGTAAGCGGAAGTATCCGGCGCGGCAACCATGCGTTCGACAACTTCCTTTTGCAGCATGACGTGGATGTCGCGCACATGTGCGATGTACTCAGTCAGGTAAAACAGCAGCGGTGTGGAAATGTTGTAGGGCAGGTTGCCCACGATGCGTAACCTTGCACCCAACGACGCAAAATTAAATTTAAGCGCATCGCCTTCGTGGATGACCACGTTGCCATTGTCATGTTTTTCATGCAGCGTTTTGACGATATCGCGGTCGAGTTCGATCACGTGCAGTTGCTTCAGCGCGCGCGCCAAGGGCGTGGTGAGCGCACCCAAACCCGGGCCGATTTCCACCATCAGGTCATCTGGCTGGGGCCCGATGACATGCAGAATATCATCTATAATATCTTGTTTTTGAAGGAAATTTTGCCCGAAGCGCTTGCGTGGTATATGTGGTTGATGGCGCACGGATTACTTCCGCTCGCGCGCTAATTCAATCGCCAGTTTCACTGCTTCGATCAAGCTGCCCGCGTCGGCGCAGCCTTTGCCCGCGATGTCGAGCGCTGTGCCGTGATCGACCGAGGTGCGAATGATCGGCAAACCCAGGGTGATGTTCACGCCCGCGCCGAAGCTCGCGTATTTCAGCACCGGCAACCCTTGATCGTGATACATCGCCAGCACTGCGTCGTACTGTTTCAAGCGCGCAGGATTAAACAGCGTGTCGGCGGGCAGCGGATCGGAAAGACTCATTCCTTCACTGCGCAGCGCGCGTATTACGGGCTCGATCACGTCTATTTCCTCGCGCCCCATGTGGCCTGATTCGCCCGCGTGCGGGTTCAAACCTGCCACTGCAATGCACGGCGTAGCGATGCCGAAATGCTGTTGCAAATCACGATGCAGCACGCGCAAGGTTTGTGTAAGGCCGTCGCGTGTGATGTGCGCAGGCACATCTTTTAACGCCAGGTGTGTGGTGGCAAGCGCCACGCGCATGCCGCCGCCCGCGAGCATCATCACCACATGCGGTGCGTGCGTGCGCGCTTCGAGAAATTCCGTGTGGCCGGTGAATGCGATTCCAGCATCGTTGATCACGCCCTTGTGCACCGGCGCCGTTGCCATCGCGTCAAACACGCTGTCGGTGCAGCCGTCGCACGCGATGCCCAGCGTGCGCAGCACATAGTGGCTGTTGGCCGGATTGAGTGTGCCTGCAACACAGGGCGCGCTTAGCGCTACGTGCAGCACGCTCACACCCGCTGCTGTGGCCGTGCAGCCGCCCGAAAAATCAGGCCACGCAAAACAAGTACGCTCGCACAACAAATTACGGTCAGCAATGACGACAATGCGGGCGGGCAGTGCTGCATGAACCAACGCGCCGCAGATTTCCGGCCCGATGCCGGCCGGTTCACCGGCAGTGACCGCAATGGTGGGCAGGTTGCTACGGTGGCTCACGGCACGCTTAGCGCTCATCCAGCCGAATTTCGACGTAGGCGAGGTCACGTGTACGGCGCACCCACTCCTGAAAAGATTCTTCGCCCTTGCGTTCGCGCAGCGTTTGCCGCGCCGCGAGTCGCTTGCGTTCGCCGGTCATGTCAGAGGTGCGGCGCTCCATCACCTGAATCAGGTGCCAGCCGAAGGGCGAGCGCACCGGCTCGCTGATCTGGCCGGGCTTTAACGCATCCATCGCACGCTCGAATTCCGGCACGGTGTCACCGGGGGAAATCCAGCCAAGATCGCCGCCCTTGGAGGCGCTGGTGTCCTCGGAATTAGCGCGCGCAATTTGTGCGAAATCGCCCTTATTATCCAGCCGTTCCTTGAGGTTGCGCAGGCGGTTGCGGCCCTCCGCTTCAGACACCACTTCGCTGACTTTAATCAGAATGTGGCGGGTGTTGGTCTGCTGCACCAGCGCAGCCTGTTGCCCGCCGCGTTGCTCATTCAATTTGAGAATGTGAAAACCGTTCGGGCTGCGCAGTACACTGCTCAATTCGCCGACTTTCATGCCGCGCAGCGCATCCGAAAACAGCGTGGGCAGGCGCGCATTGTCGCGCCAGCCCATCACGCCCCCTTGCAGCGCATCCGGCGCTTCCGAAAATGAGGCGGCGATCTGGCGAAAATCCGTGCCCGATTTCAGTTGCGTTAACGCCTGTTCAGCACGCGCCTGTCGCGCTTGAATTTGTTCCGGCCCGGCGTTTTCCGCCACGCGAACCAGAATATGCGAGAGGTTGAATTCGTTGTTTGCCGTGTCCTGTGTTGCGGCGGCAAGCAGGTTGTCGATTTCCGTATCGGTGACAACGATCTTGTCGTTGACTTCGCGTTCGCGCAGACGCGCCATGAGAATTTCGCCGCGGATATCTTCGCGAAAACGCGCAAACGGAATGCCGTCTTTTTCCAGCGCCAGCCGCAACTGCGCGACGATCATCTGGTTATCCTGCGCGATACGCTCGATGGCGCGATCCAGTTCCGCGTCGTCGATGCGCATGCCGTTCTCTTTGGCAAATTGCGTCACCGCGCGATCTGAAATCATTCGTTCCAGGATTTGTTTTTCGAGATCAGCATTGGGTGGCGCAGGCGTGCCCTGACGCGCCAACTGGCTGGCGGCGCGCGCGACCCGAATGCTCAGTTCGTTGCGCGTAATGACCTCGTCGTTAACCACCGCGACAATGCGGTCGACGGTGAGGATGGGGCGAGGCTTAGGTTGCGCTTGTGCATGGCCGGTAGCCGGGGCAAGCATCAGTGCCAGCAACAAAATACCAAACGCTTCACCGCAACGGCGTAACGGCGCAAACATTTGCGCCAAAGCAATGTACGTCTTTGCGGTAAAGTGCGTAATTGAAAAATTGTCTAATAAAAACATATGCTTACGCCTTGCGGCTTTGGTTAATTACAAAACTGAGAATCTACTGCCCCGGCACAAAATACTCACTGGGCCGCGCGGCGTAGGGGTCAAAGCGCGTGTAGCCTGCGATGTTCCGACGCAATAAATCCAGCGAATTTGACCCTACACGGGTAATACCGTTCAACTCAAGTTCCACAAAAATGGCGGTATTGGCAGCGCTGGTTGCGGTCGACAGTCGGTTTGCCACCACGCGAAATACAAAACACCCGCCATCATATTCCATCCCGCCCACCGCTTCGAGTGTGCGACGGTCTTGCACGGAGTAATTCCAGCGCGCCACCGCGCTCCAGCCGCGCGCGATGGGCCATTGCCCGGACATATCCCATTGCCGGATCGACGACGCGATGCTTTGGCGATACGCCAGATTCAGCAACTTGCCTTGCTCAGGCTGGTAACGTGCGGCAACGGTGGTGCGCTGGGTCTGTCGCGTGTCGGTATTGTACTGCCAGCCCAAATCCATCGTGAGCTTCGGCGCGACGGTGCCACTGACTACGGCCAGCAAGTCGGAGCGGGCGCTTTGATTGCTGCGCGCCGCGATACCGGGCACGGTTACGCGTTGCCCTTCGAAGTAGTAGCGTTGCGCGAGGCCCGCGCGTATCACTTCAAAGCCGGTGTCCGGATTGATCAGCCGTGAACGCGCACCCAGCGTTATCTGATTGGCATCGTTAATACGATCATGGCCGCTGAACTGGTTTTCCGAGAAGATCGTGGCGAAGTTGATGTCCTGCAGCCCGCTCTCGAAATTGGGAATGTTACTTTGATCGCGATAGGGGATATACACGTAATAGGCCATCGGCTCCAGCGTCTGCAGATAACTATTGCCGAAAATATTGGCGCGGCGTTCGAAATTCAATCCCGCAGTGGTGGTGAAGGTGGGAATAACGCGCGAAGTATCCGGCAGCGTGGAGGTTTTCGTATCGATGACATATTTCGTCATGTGCACGCCGATCTTCGGCGTGATAAACGCTGCGGCGGTTTGATACGGAAAAGTCATGCTCGGATAAGCAACGGCACGTTTGCCGCTGACCAGCGTCGGATGCGTAAAATCGGTGTAGTTCCCCTCGAAATTAAAATCGCCTTTCAACGTATTGAAGCGCTGTGCGATCAACGTCAATTGCGGGCGGCGTGAATACGGCGGCGTCAACGGCGCCAGCGGATCCGTTTGCAAGGTTTGCCAACCCTGCACCAATCCGCTAAACGCATACGTGCCACCGTTACCCCAGAGGCCGCCGCGCGACAGCGTTCCCTGGCGCGTCAGATAGGTTTGCGAAGTCAGCCCCACAGCGGTAGACAGATCGGTAAAGTACTTGCTGTCGGATACGCTGTTGACATCGAGCGCGCCCGCCCAGCCATTCCACAGCGATTGTGTATGCTTTAACGTAAATAACTGCCGTGTGCGTTCCGCAGCGCGATCATCCGGCAGAACTTCATAGTGAATTTCGCCCTTGTAATTGGGCTGAAGATAGCGAAAATCATTGCGCAATTGCAAGCCGCGTTTAGACAGTACGCGCGGGGTGATGGTGAGATCGTAATTCGGCGCCATGTTCCAGAAATACGGCGTGCTGACCTCAAAGCCGCTGGTGCTGGTGCTGCCGTAGTGTGGCGCGAGAAACCCCGATTTGCGCTCCTGATGCAGCGGGAACGAAAAATACGGCGCGTAAAAAATCGGCACGCCCTTGAAATCCACCGTGGCATTGCGCGCCACACCCACACCCTGATCCTGATAAATCTGCAAGTCTTTAGAGCGAATGTTCCACTCATCGTTGCCGGGTTCGCAGGTGGTAAAGCTTGCCTGCTGCGCGCGGAATTGCCCCGGCCCCTCAAACACAATGCGATCAGCCACACCGCGGCCGCTCATCGCAGATCGCGTAATGACGGGATTACCTGTGGCTGATGCCACCGCTGCGACGGGTAGATTTCCGGTGCTGCGCGGGTTGATAAAATAACTTGCGCGCTCCATTACGCCACGCTCGGTATCAAAGTCGTACCGCAGGCGTACGCCGTCCGCCACGTATGCGCCCTGCTCAAGGTGTACATTGCCAATGGCAGTCAGTTCGTTGATGCGTGAATCAAAGCGCATCCAGTCGGCAGCAATGGCTTGCCCGCGAGAGCGGGCACGCGCGTTGCCCAACGCCTCCGTTTCGCGTTCGCTGTGTCCCTGCATGCGGTCGCCTTCCATGTACACCGGTGTCGCGACGCCGGATTTGCCGTCGGGCACACCGACGATAGCCGTCTGCATGCGCAACGCAACACCCGGCGCAGCTGAGGCGGCGGAAGCAACGGAGGCGACCGAGGGCAATGCGCACATCAGCGCGAACGCGATGGGCGTTTTACGCAAGCGGGGTGTCACGAAAGATCACTGGAAGTCACAGGGGCGTCGAAAGCGAAGTGCTAAAATCGCATAAATCCTAGTATATGGCAACGAATATGGCAACGAGAAAGCAACCATAAGGCACGCATTGTCCGCTACCGATACGCGTTTGGCGCAATTGCACGAGTGGCTCGCGCAATCCGCCTTAAAACTTGAGTTTACACTGGCGCCCGCTTCTGCGGATGCGAGCTTCCGACGCTATTTCCGTGTGACCGCAGGCGGTAAAACCTGGATCGCCATGGATGCGCCGCCGCTACAGGAGGATTGCCTTCCATTCGTGAAAGTTGCCGCGTTGCTGCGTGATGCCGGGATTAACGTGCCCCAAGTGATTGCGCAGGATATTGCGCGCGGGTTTTTGCTGCTGAGCGACCTGGGCACAACCACCTATCTCAACGGCTTTACGCCGGATAATCCCGACGCCCTGTTCAGCGACGCGATCGATACCCTGATTCAATGGCAACTTGCCAGCCGCCCCGGCGTGCTGCCGCCGTACGACGCAGCCTTGCTTCAGCGAGAAATCGATTTGTTCCCCGACTGGTATGTGGGTAAACATCTGCAAACCACGTTTACAGGCGCACACCAGCAAGTGTTCGCGGCAACGTCTAAATTACTGATGGACGCCGCGCTGGCACAACCGCGTGTGTATGTGCATCGCGACTACATGCCGCGCAACTTGATGTTATCGACGCCCAACCCCGGCGTGCTGGATTTTCAGGATGCTGTCTATGGCCCCATCACTTACGACGTAGCATCCCTGTTTCGAGATGCCTTCGTCAGCTGGCCCGAAGCGCGCGAACTCGATTGGGTGATCCGCTACTGGGAGCGCGCCAGAGCCGCCGGCCTGCCAGTGAATGCCGATTTTGGCACCTTCTGGCGCGATTTCGAATGGATGGGCCTGCAACGGCACATCAAAGTGCTGGGTATTTTTGCGCGCATTAACTACCGCGACGGCAAACCGCATTACCTGAAAGACACGCCGCGCTTCATCAGCTACGCCCGTAAAGTCAGCGCACGCTACCGCGAATTAGGACCCTTCGCAAAATTGCTGGATGAGCTTGAAGGCCGTGCGCACAGCATCGGTTACACGTTTTAGTGGTGCTCAGATGAAAGCCATGATTCTCGCCGCAGGCCGTGGCGAACGCATGCGCCCGCTCACTGATACCACGCCCAAGCCGCTCTTGATGGTTGGCGGCAAGCAATTGATTTTATGGACAATTTTCAGGCTGAGGCAAGCGGGCCTGGTTGACCTCATCATCAATACATCGCATCTGGCCGAGCAATTTGAGCGCACGCTGGGTGATGGCTCAAACTACGGCGTACGCATTCAGTACTCGTTCGAGCGTGTAGCCCTGGAAACAGCCGGCGGCATCGCGTGGGCGCTGCCTTTGCTTAATGACCAACCGTTTGTGGTGGTCAATAGCGATGTTTACAGCGACTATGACTTCACGGGTTTGAAGCAGCGTGCGCAAAACCTCAGCGCGGCTTGCCCCGCGCATCTGGTGTTGGTCAACAACCCTGATCACCACAGCCAGGGCGATTTTGCCTTGCGTGACGGGCTGGTTGCGATGGACGGCGCCCTATTCACTTTCAGCGGTATAGGCGCGTATCACACGGCGCTGTTTGCCAGCATCCCGCGTGGCAACAAAGCCCGCCTCGCCGCACAACTGGCCCAGCCTATCGTCGATGGCCGCGTTAGCGGCGAACACTTTCAAGGTGAGTGGAACGACGTCGGCACGCCGCAACGTCTGGCGGAACTGGACGCCCGGTTGCGCGCGCGGGAAGGGGTGGTCGACGCGTTTGCCAGCGCTATAATCCCCACACCATGAACACTGCCCCCTACGCTCGCCGCCGCGCGAAATTGGCCCAACAAATCGGCAAAGGCGTGGCCATCGTGCCCACCGCGCCAGAGCGCACGCGCAATCGCGACGCGCATTATCCGTATCGTTACGACAGCTATTTTTATCACCTGACCGGCTTTACGGAGCCAGAGGCCGTGGTGGTGATTGTGGCAGGTGCGGGCGTGGAGAATAAGTCGCGTAACCTGTTGTTTTGTCGCGAAAAAAACGAAGAACGCGAAATCTGGGATGGCTTTCGTTTTGGTCCGGAAGCGGCAAAAACGGCCTTCGCGTTTGACGAAACGTATGCCATTGCCGAACTCGATAAGCGGATGCCCGATCTGCTCGCTGATCAGCCTGCGGTGTATGCGCACCTGGGTGGCGACAGTGCGTGGGATGCGCGTGTGCTGGGCTGGGTAAATACCGTGCGCGAACGCGCGCGCACCGGCGTTGCCGCACCGCGTGATATTGCCGACGTTCATACCCTGCTCGACGATTTGCGCTTGATTAAAGATGCGGATGAATTAAGCACCATGCGGCGCGCGGCAGAAATTTCTACCGGCGCGCACAGGCGGGCGATGCGTGCTGCGCAGCCTGGGGGCAATGAATACCAGATTGAAGCCGAATTGCTGCATGAATTTCGCCGTCACGGTGCTCAGTCACCGGCGTATACCTCGATTGTTGCGTCGGGCGCGAATGCCTGCGTGCTGCATTACGTGAGCAACGACGCCACGCTGAAAGACGGCGACCTGCTGTTGATCGACGCCGGTTGTGAGATGGATGGTTATGCCTCGGATATCACGCGCACCTTTCCGGTGAATGGCCGCTTCAGCGGCGCGCAAAAAGCGGTGTATGAATTGGTGCTGGCGTCGCAGGCCGCCGCCATTGCCGAAGTGAAAGCAGGCAATACCTGGAACGCGCCGCACGATGCCGCAGTGAAAGTACTGGCGCAAGGCCTCATCGATTTGAAACTGCTCAGCGGCAGTTTGCAGGAAGTACTGGAAAAGGAAACCTATCGCCAGTTCTACATGCACCGCACTGGCCACTGGCTGGGGCTGGATGTGCATGACGCGGGGGACTACAAGCGCGATGGGCAATGGCGCGAATTGCAGCCGGGCATGGTGCTCACCGTCGAGCCGGGTTGCTATATACGCCCGGCGGCAGGCGTGCCGGCAGAGTTTGTGAACATTGGTGTGCGGATTGAAGATGATGTGGTGGTCACTGACAGTGGATGTGAAATTCTCACCCTTGCTGCGCCCAAGAGCGTGCGCGATATTGAAGCGCTGATGGCGTCACGGTAACGGAATGGCCGCTGACACAGACATCGCCATTATTGGTGGCGGTCCCGTCGGCGCGGCATTGGCGCTGGCGTTGAGCACTAGCGACTTGCGCATCACCGTGCTCGAAGCGCGGGCTGAACGTAACGAGTGCGCCACGCCCGCCGAGCGTGCGCGCGATCCTCGCCCCATCGCGCTGTCGCACGGCAGCCGTTTGCTGCTGGAGCGGTTGAACACATGGGCAGGTTTGCACGCCACACCGATCAACAACGTACACGTATCGCAGCGCGGCGGCTTTGGCCGTGTCGCCATGAGCGCAGCAGACGCTGACGTGCCTGCATTGGGCTATGTTATTGATTATAAAGAATTATTTTTAACGCTCGCTGCGGCGGCAAACGCAATGAGCAGTGATTACCGGGAAGGCGCGCGCGCCACCTCACTCACGCGGATAGGAGCTAGTGAGGGCGGCAGTGAGTGCGACGTGCAGCGCATCGACTACACACGCGATGGTGTGAGTGCATCGCTAACGGCGCGCCTTGTGGTGGTGGCTGATGGCGGCGACATTGAAGGCCTCGCACCACCCAAGACCAAAGCGTATGCGCAGCACGCCTTGACCGCGCGCGTCAGCACATCGCTGCCGCACAACCATGTGGCGTATGAACGCTTCACTCAAGACGGCCCGTTGGCACTGCTGCCGTTTGAAAATGAAATGGCGCTGGTGTGGACGCTGCCGCCCGCGCGCGCGGAAAAATTATTGGATGCAGACCCCGCAACCTTTTGCGTTGCACTGCGCGAGGCCTTTGGTTCGCGCCTGGGTGAATTCAATAGCGTGACGCAACGCGCGTGTTATCCGCTTAACCTGCGTTATGCCGTCAACTCAGCGCCGGGCGTCATCACCATCGGCAATGCTGCGCAAACCCTACACCCGGTCGCGGGGCAGGGCTTCAATCTGGGGTTGCGTGATGCGTGGGAACTTGCACAAATTCTGCGCGGCATTGCACCGCAAGCACTAACTAACCACGAAGCTTTGAGCCATTTCCGTGCAGCGCGCCGCATGGATCGCAGCGCAACCCTGGCGGCGACGCACGGATTGGTGCATTTGTTTTCAAACGATTTTTTGCCGCTGCACGCAGCGCGAAGCGTGGGCATGACGTTGCTCGGTTCGATTGAGCCACTGCGCAATTTTGTGGCACGGCGGATGATTTTTGGTGCGCGCGGTTAAGCGCAGACAAACTTCAGCGCAAACCCTTACTGCGTGCTTACCAGAATGTTGCCTACGTACGCAAATTGCGCGGGATTGCAAACGTAAGGTATCAACACTTTTCGCTAAGTACATGGTGCAGCAACAGGATTTGCGCGCGCCGCACTTTCCGCCTGTGGTGCGTATGCAGAAAGAAATCACATTGCGCAAAATTTAATCACGTTTCACTTTGCACGCCGTGCGTGCAGGTTTAGAATCGCGTCCTCTTTATGCACCGTAATTTTCTCACCACCGCGCGCATGCAAATCGGCAAACACATTTTGAAGAATAGGCTGGTGGTGGCGCCGATGGCGGGCGTAACCGATCGGCCGTTCCGTCAACTGTGCAAGCTGATGGGTGCGGGCATGGCGGTGTCGGAAATGGTGGCGAGCAATTCGCTGTTGTGGGGCTCTGAAAAAACACGTCGCCGCGCCAATCATGATGGCGAAGTGGATCCGATATCCGTGCAGATCGCCGGCGCTGATCCGCAAATGCTCGCCGATGCCGCGCGGTTTAATGTCGAACACGGTGCGCAGATCATCGACATCAACATGGGCTGTCCCGCAAAAAAAATATGTAACGTCATGGCGGGTTCGGCGCTATTGAAAGATGAGCCGCTGGTCGCGCGCATCCTCGAAGCGGTGGTGAATGCCGTGAACGTGCCGGTGACATTGAAGATACGCACGGGCTGGGATCGCGGCACTAAAAACGCCGTGATGGTGGCAAAAATCGCAGAGCGTTCCGGCATACAGGCGCTGGCCATACATGGCCGCACGCGCGCGTGCGGTTTTTCGGGTGAGGCCGAGTACGACACCATTGCTGAAGTGAAATCTGAAATCGGCATTCCGGTGATGGCCAACGGCGACATCAGCACACCAGAGCAAGTCAAACACGTGCTCGAATACACACAGGCCGATGCGGTGATGATAGGCCGTGCTGCGCAGGGTCGGCCGTGGATGTTTCGCGAAATCAATCATTATCTTGAAACCGGCACGCATTTGCCGCCGCCAGAAGTGCGCGAAATTCATCGTGTGCTGGTGGCGCATCTGCAAGATCTTTACGGGTTTTACGGTGAGCAGCGCGGTGTGCGCGTCGCGCGCAAGCATATCTCGTGGTACAGCAAGGGGCTGGCAGGTTCGGCTGCGTTTCGTCATGCGATGAACCAGCTTGAAACCTGCCATGAACAACTGGCGGCAGTAGACGCATTCTTCAATGAACTCGCCGATCGCAGCCAGCGTTTGATTTACAGTGAGGAACTCGCGGCATGATGAATGGCATGAACGATGGTGATATGGCTCGTACAGTACGCAAGGCCATCGACGGGTATTTCAAGGATCTGGACGGCGAAAAAGCCAGCGGCGTTTACGACATGGTGATCAACTGTGTCGAGAAACCGCTGATCGAATCGGTGTTGACGCGCGTGCGCGGCAATCAGACGCACGCCGCGCAAATGCTCGGGCTTAACCGCAACACACTGCGCAAGAAAATGAAGGCGCACGGCATCAAGTTTTAATCGTGGCAGCAATCAAACAGGCGCTGCTCAGCGTCTCAAACAAAACCGGATTGGTTGAATTGGCTCGCGGGCTGGCCGCACTCGGCGTGTCGCTGCTGTCCACGGGCGGCACCGCGAAGCTGCTGGCGGATGCCGGACTCAAAGTCACCGAAGTAGCCGATTACACCGGCTTTCCCGAAATGCTCGACGGGCGCGTGAAAACACTGCACCCTAAAATTCATGGCGGCCTGCTTGCGCGACGTGAAGATGCCGCGCATTTGCGCGCGATTGAAGCGGCAGGCATTCCGCCGATTGATTTGCTGGTGGTGAATCTGTATCCCTTCGAGAGCACGGTTGCCAAGCCCGATTGCCAGCTTGACGAGGCGATTGAAAACATTGATATCGGCGGCCCTGCGATGGTTCGCTCGGCGGCTAAGAACTGGCGCGGCGTGGGCGTGGTGACCGATGCTGCGCAATACACAGCGGTGCTGGATGAAATCAAACGCAGCGGTGCGCTGTCCGACGAAACCCGTTTTGCACTGGCAGTGGCCGCATTCAACCGTATCGCCAATTACGATGCTGCGATCAGCGATTACCTTTCTTCATTGAAGCCCGACGGCAGCCGTAGTGAATTCCCTGCGCAATCCAACGGGCGCTTCGTCAAATTGCAGGATTTGCGCTATGGCGAAAATCCGCACCAGCATGCGGCGCTGTATCGTGATCTGTATCCCGCGCCCGGTTCGCTGGTCAGTGCGAAGCAGGTGCAGGGCAAAGAGCTTTCCTACAATAACCTCGCCGACGCCGACGCGGCGTGGGAATGCGTCAAGAGTTTTGACGAACCAGCATGTGTGATCGTCAAGCATGCCAATCCATGCGGCGTGGCGGTGGGCCGCGATTGTACCGAAGCGTATGCGAGAGCGTTTGCCACCGATCCGACTTCGGCGTTCGGCGGCATTATCGCGTTCAACCGGCCGTTGGATGCCTCCACCGCGCAAGCGGTGGGCAAACAGTTTGTTGAAGTGCTGATCGCGCCGTCGTATGCCGCAGATGCGCTTGGCGTGCTGGCCGCCAAAGCTAATGTACGCGTGCTGGAAATTGCACTGGATGCGGTAAAACGCGACGGCAAAACCGCGTGGGATCAGGGCCGCAACGCGCATGACGTAAAGCGCATCGGTTCCGGCCTTTTGATTCAATCGGCTGACAACAAAGTGATAACGGCTACGGATATAAAAGTCGTTACAAAACAAAAACCTACGCCACAACAGCTTTCTGACTTGCTGTTCGCATGGAAAGTCGCCAAGTATGTGAAATCCAACGCCATTGTGTTCTGCGGCGGCGGCCAAACGCTGGGCGTGGGTGCGGGGCAAATGAGCCGGATTGATTCCGCACGCATCGCGTCAATCAAGGCCGCCAATGCCAAACTGACATTGCTGGGGTCGGTGGTGGCATCAGACGCGTTCTTCCCGTTCCGTGATGGTGTGGATGTGGTCGCCGAGGCGGGCGCCAAGGCGATCATTCAGCCGGGCGGCAGTGTGCGCGATGAAGAAGTGGTGGCCGCTGCGGATGAACACGGCATTGCCATGGTCTACACCGGCGTGCGGCATTTTCGCCACTGAACAGGCACCAAGACCCAGCATAATGAAAATTCTTGTTATCGGCTCGGGTGGCCGCGAACACGCGCTGGCGTGGCGCCTGCGGCAATCGCATCGCGCGTCTAAAGTTTACGTGGCGCCGGGCAACGCAGGCACTGCGGGTGAGCCGGGTATTGAAAATATCGCCCTCACGAGCCCTGCCGACCTGATTAATTTTGTCAATAAAAACAATATTTTACTGACAGTGGTTGGGCCCGAGGCGCCACTGGCTGACGGCGTGGTGGATGCGTTCCGCGATGCCGGTTTGCGCATCTTCGGGCCGACACAACTTGCCGCGCAACTCGAAAGCTCGAAAGATTACTCCAAGCGCTTCATGGCGCGCCACGGCATACCGACGGCTGCCTATGCCACGTTCAGCGATGCAACACAGGCGCACGCGTACATCGATAAACACGGTGCGCCGATAGTCATCAAAGCGGATGGCCTGGCGGCAGGCAAAGGCGTGGTGGTCGCAGTGAATCTCGCTGACGCACATGCGGCAGTCGATATGATGCTGATTGACAACAAGATGGGGGCGGCAGGCGCACGCGTGGTGATTGAAGCGTTTCTCGAAGGCGAAGAAGCCAGCTTCATCGTGCTCGCCGACGGCAAACACGCTTTGGCGCTTGCCAGCAGTCAGGATCACAAGCGCCTGGGTGACGGCGACAGCGGCCCTAACACCGGCGGCATGGGCGCCTATTCGCCAGCGCCGGTAGTCACCCCCAGCATCCATGCTAAAGTGATGCGCGAAGTCATCATGCCCACCCTCGCCGGCATGGAAAAAGACGGCATTCCCTACACCGGCTTTCTTTACGCCGGGCTGATGATTACCAAAGACGGCAAAATAAACACGCTTGAATTCAATTGCCGCATGGGCGACCCCGAAACGCAGCCCATCATGATGCGATTGAAAAGTGATCTGGTCGATCTGATCGAGCACGCCATCGACGGCACGCTCGATCAAGTTGAAGCCGAGTGGGATTCGCGCGTCGCGCTAGGCGTAGTGCTTGCTGCGCACGGCTACCCGGATAACCCGCGCAAGGGCGATGTCATTTGCGGGCTGCCGGATGCGATATCGACAGACGAGGATTGCCATGTGTTCCACGCCGGCACTGCGTTGCAGGGTAACGACGTAGTCACCAGCGGCGGCCGCGTGTTATGCGTCACCGCACTCGGCCATAACGTGCGCACCGCGCAAAAATGCGCCTACGAAATCGCCGCGCGAATCAGCTTTGACGGCATGCAGCTGCGGCGGGATATCGGGCATCGTGCCATGGGTGCTGCTATTAGTACTGGCAATTCAGGCAACCCAGGCGCTGCGCGCAAACCGTAACAACGCTTTCGCGGTAAGGTATCCTTGCCATCCATGGATACCGCAAAAGTAAAAAGTTACCTTGAAGGCCTGCAAAGTCGCATTGTCGATACGCTGACCACGCTGGACGCAATCGCAGGCAAGCCATTCGTCAGCGATGTGTGGACGCGTCCACCGAGTATTGGCGGCGGCGGTGGCGTCACCTGCATACTCGAAGATGGGGAATTGTTCGAACGCGCGGGCGTGGGTTTTTCGCACGTGTTTGGACAGGGCTTGCCGCCGTCCGCTTCGGCGGCCCGACCAGAACTTGCAGGCCGCGCGTTTGAAGCGCTCGGCGTTTCGCTCGTGCTGCACCCACGCAATCCTTTTGTGCCGACGGTGCACATGAACGTGCGATTTTTCTGCGCCATCAAGGAGGGTGCGCCACCTGTGTGGTGGTTCGGCGGCGGCATGGATTTAACGCCTTACTATGGGTTTGAAGAAGACGCGCGCCACTTTCACCAAACCTGCCGCGATGCGCTCGCGCCCTTCGGTGATGATCGATACTCTAAATACAAAAAGTGGTGCGATGACTATTTTTATCTCAAGCACCGCAACGAACCGCGCGGAATCGGAGGCATTTTTTACGACGACGTACACACGCCCGATTTCGATACCTGCTTTGCGATGATGCAAAGTGTCGGTGATCATTTTCTTAAAGCATACACACCCATCGCGGCGTTGCGGCGCAACCTGCCGTACGGTGAAAGCGAACGTGCATTCCAGGCCTATCGCCGCGGACGTTATGTTGAATTCAACCTCGTCTATGACCGTGGCACGTTGTTCGGCTTGCAATCCGGCGGTCGCGCTGAATCGATACTGATGTCACTGCCGCCTGTGGTGAACTGGCGTTATGACTGGAAGCCCGAGGCGGGGTCGCGCGAGGCGGCGTTGTATGAGAAATTTCTGGTGGCGCGGGATTGGCTGGCGTAGTGGCATGCTGGTTCGTTGAAGGCTCAGGCGGGCCGCTCAATCGCTGTCAGTGCTTGTGCCGAGATCAGTGCCGCAGGTAGACCGCAATCAATGACGCCACTCTTGCACGAGACCGCGCAATGAAAATCCTGGGTTTTGATCACGTACAACTCGCCATGCCGAAGGGCGGCGAAGCGCAAGCAAGAGCTTTTTACATAAGTCTGCTGGGCCTGGTCGAATTGCCCAAACCGGCTGAACTTGCCGGACGCGGCGGCGCATGGTTTCAATGCGGCGCACTGCAGTTGCACCTAGGCGTGGAATCAGAATTCCGGCCCGCCAAAAAAGCGCATCCGGCACTGCGGGTAGAGCATCTCGAAGCATTGCTCGCCAGTCTGCGGGGCGCGGGCTTCGAGGCTGAGGACGATACCGCTGTCCCCGAAATTCGCCGCGCTTTTACCGAGGACCCGTTTGGCAATCGTATTGAACTGGTGGCCGCTTAGACTGCGTGCGGCAATCACGTTTCGCTGCCGTAGGGGCGGGTGATAATTTCGAGCAAGTGGCCATCGGGATCCTGGAAATACACGCCGCGCCCGCCGAAGTGGTGATTGATTTGCCCGAGCAGCGTGCGCGCAGGATCGGCCCACACATCAAGGCCGCGCGCGCGGATGCGGCTGAAGACGGCATCAAACTCGGTTTCACTGACGAAAAACGCATATTGCTGTAACCCGACATGTTCCTCTGATTGGTAGTAATCGAGTGACACACCGTTGGCGAGATCCACCACCAGAAAATGCATAAACTGGCGCGGCGCAGGCAGGCCCAGCACCTGCGCAAGAAAACCCGCGGACTTCTGCTGATCGCGGCACCATACGATGGTGTGATTCAACTGTGCGCTCATGGATCGTTTCTTCTTTGCCAGACAGCAATTTGAACGCCACACCGGCACGGCGGCATATTGCAGCTGGAAGCTCAAAACGCGGGCGAATATCGGCGAACGCCCGGTTAGCATGGCATGCACGCCCGCAATACGAGCATGGAAAAATAACCAATAAAAACAAAAGGATAGTGTTGACCGCCCAACTGTTCAAACACGCCGCAGCGGGCTGCCTGCTATCATCGCACCCTGATTAAAGGAGCCCCATCATGCTGATGCAACACCTCGCCGATTACGCGATCAAAGAACAGACCTCAGATTTACCCAAAGAAGTCATCCACCACGCCAAACGCGCGGTAATCGATTGGTACGCCGCGCTGCTGCCGGGCAGCATCGTGGCCCCGGCGACGTTGCTGGAACTGGCGTTTGCCGATGACCTGGATCGTGGCAAGGCACGTCTCGCGCGCGGACGCCGCGCCACCATGCGCACAGCGGCACTGATCAATGGCGCAGCATCGCACTCGGTGGAGTTTGACGATATCTATCGTGATGCTGGCTATCACCCCGGCAGCCCCACCATCTCCGCCGCACTTGCGGCAGCACAAGGCTCCGGCGCAACGGGGGAACGTTTCTTGCGCGCGGTGATCGTGGGTTATGAAACCTCCACGCGTATTGGCGAAGCGGTAATGCCGTCACACTACAAGTTCTGGCATACCACTGGCACGGTCGGTGCGTTCGGCGCAGCGGCATCAGCGGCCACGGCGTTGAATCTGAATCACCAGCAGTTCAGCCACGCGGTGGCGACGGTAGGCACCTTTGCAGCCGGCCTGCAACAGGCGTTTTTGTCGCAGGCGATGAGCAAGCCGCTGCACGGTGGTCATGCGGCAGACGCCGGCATACTGGCGGCCATGGCGGCATCGAAAGGCGTCACCGGCGCGCTCGACATCATCGAAGGCCCCAAAGGATTCGGCAACGCCATGAGCGTCAACCCGGACTGGAGCAAAGTCACCAAGGGTCTCGGCACCGATTACCATATCAATCACATGACTTTCAAAGCGCACGGCTGCTGCGGCCACACGTTCCCGTCGATCGACGGGGTGCTGCATCTGGTGCAGCAACACAAACTACTGCCGAAGGACATCAAAAAAATCACCCTCGCCACCTACAAGGCCGGCCTCGACATCATCGACAATGCCAACCCCGAAGGCGAATATCAAGCCAAGTTCAGCCTGCAATACACTGTGGCCCACGCCGCGGTGTACGGCAGCGTGCGCCTGAATGCATTTATGCCCGAGCGCATGAGCGACCCCGCCGTGCGCGATCTGATGACCAAGGTAGTGTGCATTGCCGACCCAGTGTTTTCAGCGGGTTATCCCGGCCAGCGCGCCTCGCAGGTGGATATTGAAACCACCGATGGCCGCAAGCTCTCGCACTTTCAGCCGTATCGCAAGGGCGATCCGGAATTGCCGCTGACCGACGACGAGTTGAACGCCAAGTTCATGGAGTTGGCCGAACCAGTGTTGGGCGAGCGGGGGTCGAAGCGGTTGCTGGAGCAGTTGTGGATGCTGGAGAAATTGCCTACGGCGGAGTTTGAGATTCTTAGTGGGGATGTCAGGGCGGCGGGTTGACCCATGCCTGCTTTTGCTCCAGGAAGATAGTAAGGCGACTGCGACGTTGAATTGAAGCACAAGCGGGATAAGTTTTAGCCTTTTGTATGAAGCGAATTGCCATATTCGGCAATGCTGGTGGAGACAAATCAACGCGTGCGCGTGAATTGGCCTCGATCACCGGGTTGCCGCTGCACGTGCTCGATAAAATTCAGTTCCGGCCAGGTGGCGCGGCAGTCCCCTATGAATCTACAGGCGCATCAGCTGCTGGTGGACAGCGACGAATGGATTATCGACGGCTTTGGATGCATCAAGACAGTGTGGCAAAGATTGGATGCGGCGGATACGCTGATTCACGTTGATCTACCTTTGGCAACGCATGCGCTATGGGTAACGAAACGGCTGGTCAAGGGCTTATTTGTCAATCCAGAAGGATGGCCTGAGCGCAGCCCTATTTTTCGCAGTACCATTTCCAGTTATCGGGTATTGTGGCCTTGCCATAGCCACCTTACTCCGAAGTATCGCGCATACGTTTCAGTCGCCTCAAAGCAGAAGCAGATTTTTCAATTGCGCTCTA
Source organism: Betaproteobacteria bacterium (assembly GCA_947486575.1). Lineage (GTDB taxonomy): Bacteria > Pseudomonadota > Gammaproteobacteria > Burkholderiales > SG8-41 > UBA5216. The sequence goes on from CANKUB010000001.1 coordinate 119,098, forward strand.
AACGAGAGTTAAAGCTATTACAGGAAACCATCAAGAATAGGTTCGAAATCAGCCAATTGTTACATGAGCGGACGTAGCTACTCTGCCGTAACCTTGATAGCCTTAACCAGCTTCCCCCACCGTTCCAATTCCGTGCGCATTAGCGCGCCATATTCATCAGGTCCCATCAGCGAAGGTTCGCCGCCGTTCTGCCGCACAAAATTGGCGTAATCCGTGTTGTTGATCACTTGCGCGATGGCCTGATGCAAGCGCTGCACCACGGCTGGCGGCGTTTTGGCTGGCGCAACGATACCCATCCATTGCGAGACGTCGAAGCCCTTCAGTCCCTGTTCATCCAATGTGGGTACATCCGGCAGTGTGGGCGATCGTTTGATCGGCGTTACGCCAATGGCGCGAATTTTGCCCTGTTTGATGAATGGCGCAGCGTTGGTTACGCTGGTGCAATAGGTCTGCGTTTGTCCAGCGATGGTGTCGATCATGGCAGGTGCACCGCCTTTGTAGGGGATGTGCAGCATGTTGATGCCCGCCATGTTCATCATCAGCTCGGTGCACAAATGCGGCGTGCTGCCGGTGCCGGCCGAGGCGAAACGCAATTGGCCGGGCTTGGCCTTGGCCAGTGCAACCAGCTCCTTGAAATTCTTTGCGGGCACGGAAGGGTGCGCAATGATGATGTAAGGTGCCAGCGCCACCATCGCTACCGGCGCGAAATCGCGCATCGTGTCGTAACCGAGTTTGGGATAGACAAACGGCGCAATGGTCATCGGCCCCGTCGCAGCCAGCAGCAGGGTGTAGCCGTCGGGCGGCGATTTTGCCACCAGTTCCGTGCCCACCGTGCCGCCAGCACCGGAGCGATTGTCGAATATGACCTGCTGCCCCAACTGTTCGGTGAGTCGCTGCGCCAATGCGCGACCCAACACGTCATTGACGCTGGTGCCGGCGGGGAAGGGCATGATGATTCTGATCGGGCGGGTGGGGAAGCTTTGAGCTTGCACATGGGCTGTCGCGACAATAAACACAATTGCTATTCCGGCGTTTCTGGCGGGCATCATGGCATTACCTTTTTAATCAAGCCTGCGCGAAATATAAGCCAAAAGCGGGAAGGATGCGCGCAGTGGCGTCAGCGATGTGATGTCCGGCATAATCCACGCACAGGTTCAAATATCGTATCAGGGAGAAACGCAATGGCATTTCAATGCATCAAAGTAGAGGTCAGCGACTTTATCGCGGTCGTCACCATGGACCGCCCGCCGGTGAATGCGCAAAACGCGCAGTTTCGCGAAGAAATGATCGAGGCCTTCGATTCGTTCAGTGATCGCGACGATGTGCGCGTGGCCATCCTCACTGGCGCGGGCAAGGTGTTTTGCGCGGGGGCAGACATCAAAGAGCGCATCGGCCTTGTCAAACAGCCGGGCGACTACTGGCGCCACAATCGTGGTGCACGTGAGTATTCCAACGCGATACGTGAGTGCAAAAAACCGGTGATCGCGGCGGTGAATGGCGCAGCGCTCGGCGCGGGTTTGGGTGTGATGACGGCTTGCGACATCATGCTGGCATCCGACAATGCGGTGTTCGGCATGCCGGAAATCGACGTGGGGCTGGCTGGCGGCTGTGCCTTTATTTCACGCTTTTTCAGCAAATCACGGGGTCGCCGGATTGTGTTCACCGGCGAGCGTTTTACCGC
>CANKUB010000002.1 GCA_947486575.1 Betaproteobacteria bacterium
CTTGTGACGTACTACCTCCGCCTTGAATTCCACCGTAAATACGCGACGCTTCAACTGCTCTTTCTTGATGACTTCTAGTGCGCTATGCTGCTTGTCTGCTTTCATGATTTCTCTTTTGTTAAGTCATCCATGAGAAGCTTACAGGATCATGCCGCAGAGGCGCATCCGGTATCGATGCTGCACACTTTGCATGCCAAGGAAAACGGCGCGAAAGTCATTTGTGTTGATCCGCGCTTCACCCGTACGGCGGCCAAGGCGGATAAGTACTACCGCATACGGTCCGGTACCGATGTGGCATTTTTGATGGGCATGATGCACCACATCTTTAAAAACGGCTGGGAAGACAAGGAGTACATTGCCGCGCGTGTTTATGGCATCGATAAGGTGAAGGAAGAGGCAGCCAAGTGGACGCCGGAGGAAGTTGAGCGCGTTACCGGCATGAAAGAAGCCGAAGTGCGCGATGTGGCTGAAACCATGGCCAAAAACAAGCCGAGCACCATCATTTGGGCGATGGGGCAGACGCAGCATACCAATGGCAATGCGATTGTGCGCGCTTCGTGCATTTTTCAGCTGGTGCTGGGGAATGTGGGTGTGTCGGGCGGCGGCACGAATATTTACCGCGGTCACGATAACGTGCAGGGTGCGACTGACGTCGGCCCGAACCCGGATTCGTTGCCGGGTTATTACGGCCTGGTGCCGGGTGCTTGGGCGCATTTTGCCAAGGTCTGGGGTGTTGATCTGGATTGGATCAAGAAGCAATTCCCAACGCCCGCCATGATGGAAAAGCCGGGCCTTACCGTATCGCGCTGGATCGATGCGGTGCTGGAAAAGAATGAACTGATTGATCAAGATTCCAACCTGAAAGCTGTGGTGTTCTGGGGGCATGCGCCGAACAGCCAGTCGCGCGGCAAGGAAATGATTGACGCCATCAAGAAACTGGAATTGCTGGTGGTGGTTGATCCCTATCCTTCAGCAACCGCGGCGATGGCCGCCATGTCGCGGCAGGATGGCGTGTATTTGCTACCAGCGGCTACCCAGTTGGAGTGCTCGGGTTCAGCCACCGCGTCGAACCGGTCGATTCAGTGGCGCGAAAAAGTGATCGAGCCGATGTTTGAATCGCGTACGGATCACATGATCATGTATCAGTTGGCGCAGAAATTTGGCTATGCCGATCAGTTGCTGGGTAAACAGTCGGATGGCAAGTTACGCATCAAGCTGACCAAAGGTGCCAAAGGCATGGACGAGCCGGATGTCGAAGATATTCTGCGCGAGATTAATCGCAGCGTATGGACCATCGGCTATACCGGGCAATCGCCCGAGCGTTTGCAAGCGCACATGCGCAACATGCATGTGTTTGACGTGAAGACCCTGCGCGCCAAAGGTGGCAAAGATGCCAAGACGGGCTATGTGCTGGATGGCGATTATTTCGGATTGCCGTGGCCCTGTTTTGGCACGGCGGAGATCAAGCACCCAGGCTCGCCGAATCTTTACGACAACTCACGCCATGTGATGGATGGCGGCGGTAATTTTCGTGCCAATTTCGGCGTGGAGCGCGATGGCGTATCGTTGCTGGCGTCGGATGGTTCGCACTCGAAGGGTGCCGAAATTACCACGGGTTATCCGGAATTCGACCACGTACTGTTGAAGAAATTGGGCTGGTGGGACGATCTGACCGAGGTTGAGCAAAAAGCAGCTGAAGGCAAAAACTGGAAAACCGATCTATCCGGTGGCATTCAGCGTGTGGCGATGAAGCATGGTTGTCATCCGTTCGGCAATGCCAAGGCGCGCGCGGTGGTGTGGAATTTTCCGGACCCGGTGCCACTGCATCGTGAGGCGCTGTATTCGCCACGGCCTGATCTCATCGACAAATACCCGACCCATGCCGATCAGAAAAACCGCTGGCGTTTGCCGGTACTGTTCAAGAGCGTGCAGGATGCCAACAAGGATGCGGTCAAATCGTATCCGTTGGTGATGACCAGTGGTCGCTTGACGGAATATGAAGGCGGCGGCGACGAAACACGGTCAAATCCGTGGCTGGCAGAATTGCAGCAAGAGATGTTTGTTGAGATCAATCCCAAGGACGCCAACGATCGCGGCGTGCGCAATAACGAGTATGTCTGGGTGGAGTCGCCAACCAAGGCGAAGCTGAAGGTGAAAACGCTGGTGACCGAGCGCGTAGGCGCGGGCACGGTATTCCTGCCGTTCCATTTTGCGGGCTGGTGGCAGGGGTTGGATCTGCGTGACAAGTATCCGGAGGGCACTGCGCCGATCGTGCGCGGTGAAGCCGTCAATACGGCAACCACCTACGGCTATGACATTGTAACGATGATGCAGGAAACCAAGACCACGCTGTGCCAGGTTTCACGGGCCTAGCCAACGACAATAACTCGGAGAAACGGATCATGGCACGGATGAAATTTTTGTGTGACAGCGAGCGCTGCATCGAATGTAATGGCTGCGTGACGGCCTGCAAGCAGGAGCACGAAGTTCCCTGGGGCGTCAATCGCCGTCGTGTGGTCACCATGAATGACGGTGTGGCGGGCGCGGAAAAATCGCTGTCCGTGGCGTGCATGCACTGTACCGATGCGCCCTGTATGTCGGTGTGCCCGGTCGACTGCTTTTACACGACATCCGAGGGCGTGGTATTGCATGACAAAGACCCGTGCATCGGTTGCGGTTATTGCTTTTATGCGTGTCCGTTTGGCGCACCGCAATTCCCGCAGGATGGTGCATTTGGTATGCGCGGCAAGATGGATAAATGCACCTTTTGCGCTGGTGGGCCTGAAGCCGATAACTCTGCCGAGGAATTTCAGAAGTACGGCCGTAACCGTTTGTCAGAAGGCAAGTTACCTGCGTGTGCTGAAATGTGTTCGACCAAGGCGCTGCTTGGCGGGGATGCGGATGAGGTTTCGAATATTTTCCGTGATCGCGTGATGAACCGTGATGGCAAGGGCGCAGGTGTCTTTGGCTGGGCTACCGCCTATGGCAAGGGCGACGCCAAGCCCTCAGCTCAGGAAAAAGTCACACCCAAAGTGGAGGCCAAGCCATGAAGGCCATTTTGATTTTCGCGGGAATTGCGTTGGGATTGCTGGTTGCAGGTTGCGGCGATAGGCCCGTCGCGACGGTCTACAAAAAGGGTGAGTATTCTGGCAAACGAGATACCCAGCCCTGGATTGGAGAACCGTTCAAGGGTGACCGGCTGGCGTGGGAACGGGCCATCAAGGCGCGCTCGAACGGTCAAAACGAATACTCGCGCGCAGCCACGAAGTAACGGACTCAGGAGAGAGAGCCATGAACCGGATGCGTCTGACACGGTGGGTGAGTTGCCTGTTTGTCATGTTGACCGCTTTGTGCGGCACTGCACATGCGCAGACGCCTGATGGCGCGCAGCAGCAAGCACAACGCCAGCAAACACAGCCGGGGAATAATGCACCGGTGTGGCGTGACGTACGGGGTGGCGAAAATCCCTATCAAACCACGCAAGTGCGAGGACGTGAAACGGCCGTATTGATTCAGTCAGGCGGTGAAACCTGGCGGCAGACGAGGCGCGTGTTTACCTATTATGGCGGATGGGTGCTGGCCATAGTGCCGCTGCTGATCGGCTTATTTTACTGGCGCAAGGGTGCCATCAAGCTGAAAGAAAAACCGACAGGTCGTTTGATGGCGCGTTTTACCGACTGGCAGCGCATGATTCACTGGACGGTAGCGATCACGTTTTGTGTGCTGGCGCTGTCAGGGTTGATCATGTTATTCGGGAAGTATGTGCTGATGCCGGTATTCGGACGAACGTTGTTTTCGTGGCTGGCGATTTTGTGCAAGAACCTGCATAACTTTGTCGGGCCGGTGTTTGCGCTGGCGTTGATCCTGATGATATTGACGTTCATCAAGGACAATTTTCTCAAGATTTATGACTTCAAGTGGATTGCGAAACTTGGTGGAATCGTGTCCGGTGAGCATGTTCCATCGGGGCGCTTTAATGCGGGTGAGAAATTGTGGTTCTGGGGCGGTGTAATGTTCCTCGGAATCGTTGTCAGCGCGACAGGATTTGTACTTGATTTCGCAAATTTTGGTCAGGGTAGAGAACTCATGCAGCTGGCAAACGTTGTCCACGCGGTGTCAGCAATGATGTTTGTGGCGGCGTTCTTTGGCCATGCCTACATGGGTACTCTCGGTACGGAAGGTGCCTATCAGGCGATGCGGCAAGGCGTGGTCGATGAAACCTGGGCGAAAGAACACCACGACATCTGGTACCAGGAAATGATTAATTCAAAATCGTCGACGGTTGCGGGCGCGCAAGGCTTGGTAATCCCTACAACGATCAAGCAAGGATGAAAGCGATGAATGCACCCAAACTATGGAAGTGGATGCCTGCGTTACTCGTCTGCGGCGCTGTAGGATTGGCGTATGCAAAATTGCCGCCACCGCCTCCGGTTGATCCGGAGAAAGCCGCGGAAGCTAAAGCAAAAGCCGCTGACGCCACCAAGAAGGCGCGCGAGCTTGAAGAGAAATATATGGATCGCGCAGTAGAGCGCTACAAAAAAGAAAAGGGCGTCAAATCCGCTGTCGCGCCGATTGCTACAAAAAAATAGACGGCCATTTCTGTAGCTTCTGCAGCATTGGTGAATTACTCCAGGTTGTTGCTCTGGTTGGCGTTTAGTTGCAGTCGAGAATAAGTCGGCATTAGCGCCGCAATAGAGAAGCCTGTGTAGAATGAGCGGCTTCCATGAATGACTTATCACAGGCGCTGGCCGCCGCTACCCATTTGGTTGTCAGTGCAGACGCGAATCTGCTTGTGATCGTCAGTCGCAGTCTTCAGGTCAGCTTTGCAGCCGTCTTGATTGCTGCAGCCATAGGCCTGCCAGCGGGCGCAATTCTCGCGACCACACGAATCCCCGGACGCCAGGCGGTGGTTGCGCTGCTCAATGCTTTGATGGGTTTGCCACCGGTGGTGGTAGGACTGCTTGTCTATCTGCTGCTTTCACGTGCCGGGCCACTGGGTGAATTGGGTTTGCTGTTCACGCCGACGGCAATGATCATTGCGCAGGCCGTATTGATTACACCCATTGTTGCAGCCTTGTCGCGACAAGTGATTGAAGACGCGTGGCGTGAGTATGAAGAGCAGCTGCGATCACTCGGTGCAGGCACGATGGCGGCCGCCATAACATTGCTATGGGACACGCGTTTCGCCCTGGCGACGGTGGTACTGGCAGGGTTCGGCCGCGCGGCTGCGGAAGTGGGTGCCGTGATGATCGTTGGCGGCAATATCGATGGTGTGACACGCGTAATGACCACCGCCATTGCGCTGGAAACCAGCAAAGGGGATTTGCCGCTGGCATTGGCCCTGGGCATTGTTTTGGTGGCGATTATTCTCAGCGTGAATCTGCTGGCCCATTGGGTCAAGCTGATTGCGCAGCGACACTACGGGTAATTCACGATGTTGCCTCTGAAACTTGAAGCGCTGGGCTTTGCCGCGGGTGGGCGTGAGATCATAAAATCGATCACGTGTGAAATCCATTCAGGTACGCGCACCGTCATTCTGGGGCCTAATGGTGCAGGCAAGAGTGTTCTGATGCGGTTGTGCCACGGCTTGCTGCAACCTACCGCAGGCCTCGTCACCTGGATGCAGGAAGGCGCCATTCGACGGGTGCGCAGACAGGCGATGGTATTTCAGCGGCCCGTCATGTTGCGCCGCTCCGCTATGGGCAATGTCATTTACGCCCTCAAACTCGCGGGCATTGCCGCAGAAGAAAGCCGATTGCGGGCTGAAGACGTGCTCGAAGCCGTGGGCCTTGCCAATGTAGCCACACGTCCCGCGCGTGTGTTATCCGGCGGCGAACAGCAGCGCCTGGCACTCGCACGTGCATGGGCGCTGGGGCCGGAAGTATTGTTTCTCGACGAGCCGACCGCGAACCTGGACCCGAACGCCACACGCGATATTGAAAGCATCATCAGCGCCATACATGCCAGCGGCACCAAGATTATTATGACAACACACAGCCTGGGGCAAGCGCGCAGGCTCGGTGATGAAATTCTGTTTTTGAGTGATGGGCAGCTGGTAGAGCGTGCGTCGGTCGAAATATTTTTCAGGCAGCCGCAGTCACTCGAAGCAATAGCTTTTTTGCGCGGGGAACTACCTTGATGCTGAAAAATATATCATTTAAAAACATATACTTATGTTTGTTTTTGTTAATCGTGATGAGTGCGCAGGCGCAGGATAAATTCATCACCGTAGCTTCAACCACATCCACCGAGCAATCTGGTTTATTCAAACATCTGCTGCCGATGTTCGAGAAAAAATCCGGCATACAAGTGCGCGTGGTCGCGCTCGGCACCGGGCAGGCACTCGACATGGCGCGGCGCGGCGATGCGGACGTGGTGTTTGTTCACGACAAAGACGCTGAAGAAAAGTTTCTTGCCGATGGCTTTGGCGTAAGGCGCTTTGAAGTGATGTACAACGATTTTGTATTGGTCGGCCCCAAAAGTGACGCTGCCAGGATTGCAGGCAGCAAAGACATCATCGCTGCCTATAAAAAACTCGCCGATGCCAAAACACCGTTCACCTCACGCGGCGATAAAAGTGGTACGCACGCCGCCGAGATACGTCTGTGGAAAGCGGCGAATGTCGATCCGCAATCCGGCAAAGGATCGTGGTATCGCGAAACCGGCTCAGGCATGGGGCCGACGTTGAATACGGCGTCGGCGATGAACGCGTATGCGTTTACGGATCGCGGCACATGGCTCGCGTTCAAGAATCGCGGCGAACTTGTGATCGTGGTTGAAGGCGATCAGCGCCTGTTCAATCAATACGGCGTGATGCTGGTGAATCCGGCGAAGCACGCGCACGTAAAAAAAGAATTGGGGCAGGCGTTTATCGACTGGCTGGTTTCAGCCGAAGGCCAGCAGACGATTGCGAGTTATAAAATCGGCAGCGATCAATTGTTTTTTTCGAACGCAAAAAAATAGTGCGTCTGGTGGTGAGGTGGTTAGGTGAGCAGCGCTTCTTTCGGTCGCATGCCTTGTTTTTCCATCACGGATTGCAGCACTTCGTAGTAGTGCCAGCCGTTGATGCGGGTTCTGCCCAGAAATAGGGTGGGCGTGCTGGTGATGCCGATGCGTTGCGCCTGCTTGACGGCATCCAGCGCACGCTCGGCGTAGTGACCTTCAGCCAATGCCGTTTCAAGTTCGGATGCATCCAGGCCCACGCGTTCTGCGGCAGAGAGCAGGGTATCGATTTCGCCGATGTCGCCACCTTCTGTCCACATAACATCGTAAATAGCTGTTTTATATGGGAAATCAAGGCCGTAGTCGCAGGCGAATTCAAGCGCTTCAAAGGCGTGGAAGCTGTATTGCCGCTTTTCGGGATACTGTCGTATGCGCGCAAACTGGTCGGGCGCCATTTCCTTCATCCACGCATTGCGGCGCTCGGCTTTGGCTGTAGCATCGGCGCTGTTGTCGCGCGCGCAGCCTTCGGGTGGCGTATCCGGGTGCAGCCAGTGTGGGCGCCACATCGGCGTGACGCCGTACTCGCTGGCCAGGCGGTCGATTTGCTCGACTGCCAGAAAGCTGTAGGGGCATACAAAATCCGCAAAAACAGCTACACGAAACGGTTCTTTGATTTCAACGGTTGTTGTCATCACATGTCTCCAGTTTAAATGGCTCTGGCCATGGCGGCTGCAGCTTCTACCGCGAGACCTTCGCCGGTTATACCGCCTTCGAGTGCATCTTTGTCAAACGTCAAGAATGCCACGCTTGCCCCCGCATAGCCAGTGATAATCGGTTCAACGGCCTCGTTACTGCGTACATAACGAAATCCCGGCGGGCCGATTTCCTGCCCGCCCACGATAACGGAACCTTCAAGCACAACCTCGTAGCGCCCGAAAACCGGCGCGGGCATTGACAGTGCCGCGTGCGCTGGCGTGCGCGTAACCACTGCAGCAGGACCAAAATCCGGCGGCATCAACAGTTTGAATGTTCCATCCTCCAGGCCAGGAAATGGCTGCCACTGACTATCCGACGCCAGTGACGCAAACAGCCGACCGCTCAAATTGATCTGACGCCGCGCGTCGTGATTGGTCATCGCAATAATGCCGCCGGCGCGAGGGTGCAGCACCAGCATATCGTGGCTGCCCGACACCGCGAACGGGCCGTACGGCATTTTGTGATCGGTATAGTGAATCGCCAGCGATTCCAGATGTTTAACGCCGCGCGGAAAATCCATCGCGCCGTTGAGCAGCAGTTGAAACTGCGACGTCAGATGCATGTGCGCATAAACGGATGGACAATCGTCGAAGCGGAATCGCATCGCCTCCGGGCCGCCATCATCGCCGGGCAGCAGCACCTGGCAGGCGAACGCAACGCCTTCGGAAACACTGCGTTTCCAGGGGGCGTTCGCGGAATCGACGATGTAGCTTTGTTGCACTTGACAGGCGATTTTGATGAGTAAAAACGTATTGTATGTAACCTATGCGATGATTGCAAAAGCAGAAAATTCCAATGGACAGAGAGGCAGACGATGCGTTATCCAGGACTCACGTTACGCATTCTGGGCGCGGGTAATCCGGCGATGGGGCCCGCAATGGGGCCAGGCAAGGCCGCACTGATTTCTCAGATCGTAGCCAGTGGTTCGATTTCAGCCGCCGCGCGCAACATGGGCATGTCATATCGACGCGCGTGGCAACTGGTAGAAGCCATCAACGCCAGTTTCACTGAGCCGGTGGTGCTGACGGCGATTGGCGGCAAGCGCGGTGGTGGCGCGTCCGTGACAGACTTCGGGCGGCAATTGGTGGCGCAATTTCATGCTATGGAAGACAAAGCTTCGGCAGCGATTGCGGATGATATCGCCCGGCTGTCGCAGCAATTGCGCAAGCCCATTGCGCGAGGCAAGGTTCGCTAGCCCGCACCGCGTTTTTGATTGCACAATGACAGGGAACTCGTTATATTCTTTTATATATAACGATAACGACGGCAACAGATAACTGTATGTTTTTATTGAATAAAGTTTTATCTCCTTTATCAGATATATCACTCCTGGCAGCCCTGTGGGTGTTTACCTTGCCTGGCGCATTTGCACAGACAGGCGCGGACACGACCATTTACGCGGCAGCCAGCCTGAAGGAAGGTCTCGATACTTTGGCCCGGCAATTCGCAAGGCAGGGCGGAGGCAGCGTGCGCATGTCGTATGGCGCCAGTTCTGCGCTTGCACGGCAAATTGAAAAAGGCGCACCAGCGGATATGTTTATTTCCGCTGATCTTGAGTGGATGTATTATCTCGATCAACGCAAGCTTATACTTGCGGGTTCACGGGTAAACCTGTTGTCGAACCGGCTGGTGCTGATTGCGCCTGCCGACAGCAAAACGGTTTTGACGATTGCACCAGATTTTCCGCTCGCGGTGGCGCTGGGTGTGAATCGGCTGGCGATGGCCGATCCAGCCAGCGTGCCCGCCGGCAAGTATGCCAGGGCCGCGCTGCAGAAGCTTGGTGTGTGGCCTGCGATTGCGCCCAAGCTGGCTCCGGCTGAAAACGTGCGTGCCGCGTTGGCGCTGGTAGCCCGCGGCGAAGCACCGTACGGCATTGTTTATCGCACCGATGCGATTGCCGAGCGCAAGGTGCGTGTGGTTGGCGAGTTCCCGGCAAACTTGCATCCGCCGATTGTTTATCCGGCAGCGTTGCTCGCCGACAGGCGCTCCAAATCCATTGATGAATTACTGCGTTTTTTGCAATCACCCGGAGCGCGCGCGGTGTGGCGTGAGTATGGTTTTGTGGTTGAAGGGTAGCCGTGATATCGGGCGAAGAAATCGGCATCATTTTACTCAGCCTGAAGGTCGCGCTGTGGAGCGTGGCCATCAGCGTGCCGTTCGGTCTTGCGGCGGCGCATGTGTTGGCGCGCCGTGATTTCTGGGGCAAAAGTCTGTTCGATGCGCTGGTGCATTTGCCGCTGGTGTTGCCGCCAGTGGTGGTGGGTTACTGGTTGTTGCTGCTGTTCGGGCGGCGCGGACCGTTGGGTGCATTTCTCGAAGAATGGTTTGGTATTGCGGTGGCGTTTCGCTGGAGTGGCGCGGCGATTGCCAGTGCGATCATGAGCTTTCCGTTGATGGTGCGCGCGATGCGTTTGTCGATGGAAGCAATTGACCCCAAGCTTGAAGCGGCCGCGCAAACGCTGGGCGCGGGGCGCCTGGGCGTTTTGCTCACCATTACGCTGCCGCTGGCGATGCCGGGTATTTTGACCGGCATGCTACTGGCGTTTGCGCGTAGCCTCGGCGAATTTGGCGCAACGATTACCTTTGTCTCCAACATTCCGGGCGAAACGCAAACGTTGCCGCTGGCGATTTACGCTTTATGGCAGGTGCCGGGTGGCGAATCAGCGGCGCAGCGCTTGTGCGTGTTGTCGTTGATACTCTCGCTGGCGGCGTTGCTGTTTTCCGAAGCATTGGTGCGTCGCGCAAATCGCCGCATCAAGGGTTACGATGCTGTCCGTCGAAATTAATCACGAGCAAGGCGACTTCAGCCTCGACGCTGTGTTTGAATGCGGCGCGGGTGTGACGGCGCTTTTTGGTCGTTCAGGTGCGGGCAAAAGCAGTCTGGTCAACGCCATCGCGGGGCTGATACGTCCGCGCAAAGGCCACGTCGTGTTCGACGGTGAAACGTTGTTTGATTCAGCGCATGGCATCCACGTCCGCGCGGGAAAGCGGCGCTTTGGTTACGTGTTTCAGGAAGGGCGTTTGTTTCCGCATTTCACTGTTCAGCAAAATCTTGTTTATTCTCACTGGTTTGATCGCGCGTTGTATTCGGCGAGTGATTTCGCACATGTGGTTGAACTGCTGGGCATCGGCGAATTATTGCAGCGTCGCCCAGCGCAATTATCCGGCGGCGAAAAGCAGCGCGTCGCCATTGGCCGCGCGCTGCTGGCCAAACCTCGCTTGCTGTTGCTGGATGAGCCGCTGGCCTCGCTCGACGCCGAACGCAAGCATGAAATTTTGCGCTATCTGCGTTTGCTGCGCGACGAGACGCGCATCCCGATGATTTACGTCAGCCACGCGGTCGAGGAGGTGCTGGAGCTTGCCGATCAAGTGGTGCTGCTGGCGTCGGGCCGCGTGGTTGCTAGCGGTAGTGTAGAAGCGGTGATGGGACGGCCTGATCTGCGCCCATCGTCTGGCGTGTTTGAAGGCGGCGCGGTGATTGAGACGCACGTTATCGGCATTGATCTCGAAGACGGTCTTGCCACGCTGGGTTTTGATGGCGGCACGCTGACGGTTGGCAATTTTGATGCACAAGCGGGTGAGCGTGTGCGGGTGCGCATACGCGCACGCGAAGTGTCAATTGCGCTGGTGCCGCCGCAGCAGATCAGCATTCAGAATATTTTGCGTGGCAGGATTGCTGCGATTGATGAAGCGCGCAGTGGTCGCGTCACGGTGATGATTGCAGTGGGTGCCGCAATGCTGCGTTCAGGCATTACACGGCGCTCCGCGCGCCAGCTTGCGTTGGTGCCGGGAATGGATGTCTACGCGTTGATCAAGGCGATATCCCTTGACCGGCACAGTGGATAGCCGTAGAATAATAATCAATAAAAACAAATACTTACATTCACTTCTTGTCATGAAAATATTTGGCTTTGCCGGTTACAGCGGCAGTGGCAAAACCACGCTGATCGAGAAATTGATTCCGTTATTCACGGCGCGCAATCTTAAAGTGTCGTTAATCAAGCACGCGCATCACACCTTTGATGTGGATACGCCGGGCAAAGATTCATATCGTCATCGGCACGCGGGTTGCGCTGAAGTGCTGGTCACGTCGTCGCGGCGCTGGGTACTGATGCACGAATTGCGCGGCGAGGCCGAACCGGATTTGAATGAGCAGATCATGCACTTGTCGCCGTGCGATTTGCTGCTGGTTGAGGGTTTCAAGCATGATCCGATTCCAAAGATCGAGGTCTATCGTGCGGTGACGGATGAGCCGTTGTTGCATCCGCATGACGCAAACGTGGTGGCGGTGGCGAGTGACGCGCCGTTAAACACTGCGCTGCCGCAGCTTGATCTTAACCAGCCGCAGCAAATTGCAGACTTTATGTTGAAGCATCTGGGATTTGACGCATAATATCGATATGATTACCTTGCTTTATTTTGCACGACTGCGTGAAGCCTTTGGCATGGCGTCTGAACGAATCGTATTGTCTGCGGATACCCGTACGCTTGAAGGCGTACGCACAATGCTGGCGGCACGCGGCGGCGCGTGGGCGCACGAGTTAACCGCGGGGCGTGCATTTCGTGCGGCGGTTAATCAATCGATTGCCAGCGGCGATACACCGATAAAAGACGGTGATGAAGTGGCGTTTTTTCCGCCGGTGACAGGGGGCTGAGAAAACATGGCTGTTCGTGTGCAAGCCGAAGATTTTGATGTCAGCGCGGAAATCGCCACGCTGCGCAAAGATAATCCGCGCATCGGTGCGATTGCGAGCTTCATTGGCGTGGTGCGGGATTTGAACGAAGGCGACAGCGTTGCGGAGATGACGCTGGAGCATTATCCCGGCATGACGGAAAAATCCGTCGAGGAAATTATCATGCAGGCGCGTGGCAGCTGGCAGGTAATGGATGCGCTGGTAATCCATCGCATTGGCACATTAAAGCCGCTGGATCAGATTGTGCTGGTGGTGGTGACCAGCGCCCATCGAGGCGACGCGTTTGCAGCCTGCGAGTTCATCATGGATTTTCTGAAAACGCGCGCGCCATTCTGGAAAAAAGAACAAACCGGCAAGGGTGCGCGCTGGGTTGATGCGCGGGCCGCTGACGATGCAGCGGCGGAACGCTGGCAGAAACAAGGTGAGTAGTCCGTGAACGCCACGGGGTTGATGGCGGTAGGCGCAGGTGCCGCGATCGGCGCGTGGCTACGCTGGGTGCTAAGTTTGGGCCTGAACGCCCTTCTGCCCAATTTGCCGCTGGGTACTTTGACTGCAAATCTCGTGGGCGGTTTTTTGATCGGTGTGGCAGTTGAATTGTTTACCTTGCACCCGGTGCTTGCGCCCGAGATTCGGCTGTTTGTGATCACCGGGTTTCTGGGCGGGCTGACTACCTTCTCGACGTTTTCGGCCGAAGCGGTCAGCCTGATACAACGTGATCAATACGGCTGGGCCTTCGCATTGATCGGCACGCATTTGCTGGGGTCGCTGCTGATGACCTTGTTGGGTATTGCTGTAGTGCGGGCGTTTATAAATTATTGAATAAAAACAATAACTTATAATAAATGCAATACCCAATTTTCAGCTAAGGTTTACGTGACTTAGAGGCTGTAGTTTGCCATTCGCCGTCGAGTCGTAACTTCAGCGGGGTAGTGGGGCCAAGGTCGATGGCTGGCTTACCTGCTGGCGACGTAAGCGCCGTGCCTGCAACACCTGCAACAGGCACCGGCGCTTTGGATGCGGCAAAGTAGGCGCCACCACCGACAGCGGCCACCAAGGCAGCAGCGGCCAATACTCGCTTGGACAGCGCGCGCCGCCTGTCACCCGCCAAAAGGTCGCGTGGTTTTCCGAGCAGTGCCTTTTCAGCCTTTTCGCGGCTTGCCGTTGCTTTTGCCAAAGTTTGCTGGGCACGGATGCGAGCCTGTTCTTCCGTGTAAGCGCGGTCTTTCGCCTCTTTCGCCTGACGCGCGACTTCTTCCGCAGCAGCTTCTTCCTTGCTGCGCTCTTCAGCGGCCATGCGCGCCTGCTCATCCGCCGCTTCCCGTTCTACAGCCAGGTGTGAGGCGCTGGATTCAGCTTGAAAGCGCTGCTCTGCTGCCAGTTTTGCGGCTTCTTCTTCGATCTGCCTTTGTCTGGCAGCATCGATGGCAGCGGTTTCCGCATCCGCACGCGCCTGAGCTTGTGAGCGCAACGCTTCTTCTGCATTTTTTGTTGCGAGTGCGGCAGCCGCAAGCGCGTGCTCGGCCTCGGCACGTGTGGTGGCGGCTTGCGTGGCTTCTGCTTCAGCGGCTACCAGCGCGCTGGATTTTGCGGCAGTTTCCTGCTCGGCGGCTATGCGCGCGGCGGTGGCGCGCTGTGCCGCAACCTCAACTTCTGCAAGCGCCAGAGACTGTTCGGCGGCAGTAATTTCGGCGGCTGCACGCTGTGCTACGGCGTCCTGCGCCGCTTGTTCGCTTGCTTCGCGATGGCGCAACGCTTCAATCGCTGTTGCTTCAGCATTAACGCGAGTCTGTATTGCTGCGTGCAGCGTTTCTTCGGCGTTTTTCGCTTTGAGCGCAGCGGCTGCAAGCGCGTGATCGGCCGCCGCTCGGGCTGTGGCAGCTTGCGTCGCTTCTGCTTCGGCGGCAATCAGCGAGCTCGAACTTGCGGCAGTGTTCTGCTCGGCGGCTATGCGCGCAGTGGTGGCTTGTTGCACAGCGGCTTCCGCTTCTGCAAGCGCTCTAGACTGTTCAGCGGCCATAATTTCGGCGGCTGCACGCTGTGCAGCGGCGTCCAG
The DNA here is from genome assembly GCA_947486575.1 of Betaproteobacteria bacterium. Lineage (GTDB taxonomy): Bacteria > Pseudomonadota > Gammaproteobacteria > Burkholderiales > SG8-41 > UBA5216. The sequence continues at coordinate 14,446 of CANKUB010000002.1, forward strand.
CGCCGCCCGTTCCCTGGCCTCGCGTTGGCGCAACGCTTCAATCGCTGTTGCTTCTGCATTGACGCGAATTTGTATTGCCGTGTGCAGCGTTTCTTCGGCGTTTTTCGTTTCGAGTGCAGCGGCTGCAAGCGCGTGATCGGCGTCCGCTCGGGCTGTGGCAGCTTGCGTGGCTGCTGCTTCAGCATCTATCAGCAATGTGGATTTTGCGGCGGTTTCCTGCTCAGCGGCTATGCGTGCTGCTGTGGCATGTTGTGCCGCGGCCTCTGCATCGGCACGCGCCCTGGCTTGGTCGGTGGCGGCACGTTCGGCTACCGCGCGTTGCTCCGCAACGTGCTGCGCGGCGCGTTCGCCGGCCTCGCGCTGGTGGGCGGCTTCAAGCGCCTGGGCTTCCACGGCTGAGCGTTCCTGCGCTTGCAGGAGCAAGGCTTCTTCTTCGGCTTTGTGTTCAGCTGCCAGGCGTTCAAGTTCCTGTTCAGCTGCCAGCTTTTGCTGTGCGGTATGTTGTAACTCTGCTTCGGCTTTGGCCTGCGTTTTTGTCGCGCGTTTCGCTGCCGCGTTTTCTGAGATGATTTTCTGCGTGGAGTCGAGCGCCAACAGGTTGGATTGCGTGGCGCTCTTGGCTTCTTCAACCAAACGCCGTGTTTGCGCAATGATCGCTTCCACCTTGGCGCGTGCGCTCATGCTTTGATGCGCTTCGGCTTCGGCTGCTTCGCGCTGCTGTAGCAGTTGCAGCGCTTCGTTCTCGTTGTGCGCGCGCGTTTCGGCGGCACGCGCGGCTTCGGCCTCTGCAGCGGCACGGGCTTGCGCCTGCTCGGTGGCGGCACGTTCGGCTTCCACGCGCCGCGCAGCCTGAAGCTCAGCCTCTTGTTCCACGTGGGCGCGCGCCTGAGCCAGTTCCGTGGCATCACGCTCAGCCTCGGCCCGCTCCTTGGCATGGCGTTCGGCTTCCTGTTCGCTTTGCTGTCGTGCTTCGGCGGACTGAATGGCAGCTTGTTCGAGATGTTCGCGTTCTTTCGCCGCCGTCAGCAGACTGGCTTCGGCATCGGCGCGTTTTTGCGCTTCTATGCGTAGCGCGTCTTCGGCTTGCTGGCGCTCAGCCGCCGCTATGGCAGCGGCACGTTCGGCCTCTGCCCGTTGTTGAATGGTGCGGGCGGTTTCGGCTTCTGCCTGGGCTTGTTGTTGTACCAGTGCCTGCGCCTCGGCTTCTTTGTCGGTGAGTTGTGTTGCCTCTTGCAACGCGAGCAAATTGGTTTGTGTGCGGCTGTTGGCGCGTTCGATTTGCGCCAGGGCATGGGCAATGATGGCCTCGGCCTTGTTGCGCGCTTCTACGTGTTCTGTGGTTTGCTTTTCAGCGGCCTGACGCGCTGTGGATAGGCGGGCTGCTTCGATTTCGGCGGTAGCGCGTTCTTCGGCGGCTTTTCTTGCGGCAGCCTCGGCAGTTGCGCGTGCCTGGGCCTGGTCAAGCAAGGCTTGTTCGGCTTCAGCGCGTTTGTGCGCCAGCCGTGCGGCTTCTTGTTCGGCAGTAGTACGGGCTTCGGCCGTCCGCTTGAAGGCTTCTTCGGCCAGTTGTTTTTCGCTTGCTGAACGCACAGCCTCAAGCTCGGCTTGATTCCGTTGACGCGCGATACGCAAGGCGCGTTCTTCGTCGGCGGTGGCTTTTTGCAGCTTTGCCACGCCTTCGGGGTCGCGGTTTGCTGCTGGATTGACTGGCGCTAATGAACGCTTGTCGGGCGCACTTGGCGAAGCAAAATCCAGGTCAACGAGATCCCCCAGCTGATCGGCGTAGGTGTCGCGTATCGAACGCATCTCGGGCAGCACTTGCTTGAGGGCTGTAACGATTTGCGGGTCGAATTGCGTGCCCGACGCACGCTCAATCAGCGAGACAGCGCCATCGATGGGCAGTGGTTCCTGGTGAAAGCGAGTGACGGTCAACGCCTCGAAGGTATCCACCAAAGCCATCACGCGGCCCGGCCACGGAATATCTTCGCCTTTGAGTCCCTTGGGATAGCCGTTGCCATCCCAGCGCTCGTGGTGGGTGAGCGCGAGCGTGCGCGCCAGCGCCAGCAGCGGGTCGTCGTGTACGCCGATGATTTCAGCGCCGATTTCCGCATGTTTTTTCATCTGCTCCCACTCGGGGGCGGAAAGGCCGCTGCTTTTGTGGAGTACCTGCGCAGGCACGCCGAGCTTGCCGATGTCGTGCAGCGGCGCAGCCTTCATCATCAAATCGGACAGCGTTGGCTGGGCACCGGCGGCGTCGGCGAGCAGGCGCGCATAGTGGCCTAGACGAACCACGCGGTTGCCGACGGCTGTGCTTTCGTGGTACTCCATGGTGCGCGCCAGACGGCGCACTAGTTGCACGCGGGCGGTTTCGAGCTCGGCGGTACGCTCGCGCACGAGGGATTCCTGCTCACGGCGGCGGTACGATAGCTCAAGGTGGTTGCGTACGCGTGCGCGCAGCACCTCGGCGTTAAGGGGTTTGATGATGTAATCGGCGGCGCCCAGCTGGAAGCCTTTGACGATATCGGCGGGCTCATCTTTGGAGGTCAGAAAGATGACCGGTATTTCAGCGGTGGCAGCGGTAATCTTCAATGCCCTGCAGACGTCATGCCCGCTGGCACCGGGCATTTCCACATCAAGCAGGACCAGATCGGGAACGGGTTTTTCGAGTGCGCGCTTTAACGCCGAGCGACCATCTGAAGCGGGGCGGATAGTGTAGGTATCCTGCAGCACTGACGTGACCAGATCACGGATGTCTTCCGTATCGTCGACGACGAGAATGGTGAGTTTTGCGGGTGACTCATTCGCCATGGCGTTTTTTCATCAATAAACCAATATTTTCAAACGCAACCCGGCTGGATCAACGTACGGCGGCGGCAATTTTTTGTTCAATTTGCGTGCGCCACTGTTCACGCGTGGTGAATCCGGGGGTATCGCGACAATGTTTTTCGATACTGGACCATAGTTGATCGTCGGGCTGATCGAGATCAACCGCCAGGCGATGCGGTTGCGGCACGTACCAGGGCGTATCGATCAGCAATTCCACGCGATTTTTTTCCGGATCAAGAAAATATACCGACAGTGCATTGCCATGCGTAATCGGGCCAAGCATGGTGATCGCTTCGTGTTTCAAACCGTGAAACATTTCACGCAACGTGGTTAGACTATCCACGCGAAATGAAATTTGATTGATCACGTTGAAACCAAGTTCGGCTGGCTTGCCCGTGGCGAACACCAGTTGATGATGTTCTCGCGGATCACGCGTCATGAATACAATCGAGCCGCCGTCATCGCGGTCGCCACGATCAGACACGACAAACTTGAGAAAGCGTGTGTAAAAATCCACCATTTTGGCAATATCGGTGACGAAGTACCCGACGTGGCTGAGCGCCAGCGAAAATCCTTGTGCCATGGTTACTTGCCCAGGAAATGTAGATGAGAGAATGTATCATACCAACTACCGCTCAGGTCGCGCGATCTCATTGAAAATATGCGAGTTATTCTACATTTTGCCAGGTGCTGTAACGCGCACGCGGTCGCGCGTTTATGCACCCGGTTGGCGGGTCAGGCGCTGCTGGTGGCGGGGATAGGCGTGTGTCCGACAGCGGGCTTTGCTCAGCCGCAGGCGCAATCTGTAACAGAAGGTTTACGTTCGCGTCCGATACGTATCATTGTCGCGTCAGGTGCAGGTGGCGGCACTGACATTACGGGGCGGCATGTGGCAAAAACCATGGGCGAGCTGATGCGCCATACCGTGTTGGTGGAAAATCGCCCCGGCGCAGGGTCGGCTACCGGTACAGAGTTCGCGGCCAAGGCCACACCTGACGGACATACGCTGCTGGTGTCGAGTGGCAGTTCGATGGTGATGAACGGCATCTTGTACAAAAATCTGCCCTACAACGCGCAACGCGATTTTGTGGCAGTGGGTTTCATTGCCGCCTATCCATTTTTGTTGATTGCACGCGCGGATTTGCCTGTGGATAGTCTGGCCGATCTGATGAAATACGCCAAAGAGCGTCCCGGCAAACTGACGTTTGGTTCTGCCGGCGTGGGTTCCGTGCAGCACGTGTGGGGCGCGCTGCTTTTTAGAAGCATGGGCCTGGACCTGCTGCATGTGCCGTACAAAGGCGCGGCAATGGCGGCGCAGGAGATTATCGGTGGCCGTATCGATTTGATGTTTGACAACCTGTCAGCCGCACGTATTCCGGCGGGCGCAGGACGCGTGAAAGCGCTGGCGGTATCGTCCACGCGGCGTGCGAGTCAAATGCCCGCAGTAGCGACGGTGAACGAGAGTGGCGTTGCCCGTTTTGACGGCGAAAGCTGGATGGGCATGTTCGCACCGGCTGCGACGCCCGTTGCGACCGTGAACGCGTTGCGCAAAATTATTGCAGATGTGGTGCGCGATGCGCAGTTTGCCGCACGTATTGAAGCCGCCGGTGGACGCACGATGAACATACCGCCGCAACAGCAACAAGCGTTTCTGCGCAACGAAATCGAACGCTGGGGCGCGTTAATCAGGCAATATGGCGTTTCAGCGGAATGATGTTGCTCGCTGAAGGCGTACGCGGTTAATTCGTAACTATTTGTTTTAAATGACAATTTTCAATATGCAACCTATGTGATAAGCCCCATGATCGATCTTGCAGAAATTTTGCGACGTGTGCCTTTGTTCGCCGGACTGGATGCCGACGACTTGCGCTATGTGTTGAGTGTCGCGCGGCAGATCAGCTATGCGCCGGGCGTGTTGCTGGTGCGTCAGGGGCAACCTGCCGATAGCGCGCTAATCATGGAGCGTGGCCATGCGCAAGTGGTCAATGCTTTGCCCGGCGGTGGCGAAACGGTGGTGGCTGATGTCGGGCCCGGCAGTGTGCTGGGCGAGACCGCGCTGCTCGATAGCGGGGTGCGCATGGCCAATGTGGTGGCGCGCGCGCCGACCGCGTGTTTGAGCATGGAACGCGACGCTTTCCGCATGCTGATCGCGCAGGGGAATCAGGCGGTGCTGGCGATTAATCATCGCATTACGCTGACGTTGTGCCAACGGTTGCGCGAATTGAACGGCAAAATACTGGCAGTGAGCGCACCGGAAAATCTGCCCCTGGCAGCAGTGCGCCATACGCACGAGCGGCGTGCCTGTGATTTTGACTATCGCGCTTTTCTCGGCGTGCTGCCCGCCTTGCATCATTTCAGCCCGGAAGATATTGATGAATTGCTGAGTGCCGCTCAGGTGTTTGACGTGCCGCGTGGCGCGCGCTTGTTTGAAGCGGGCACACCGAGTGAGGCGTGTTATGTGGTGGTGCGTGGTGCGCTAGAAATCAGCCGTGATCAAAACGGCGCGCACCGGCGTATCGGCATACTGGGGCCGGGGCGCCTGTGCGGTGTGCTCGGCTTGATCGAGGGGCAGCGGCATAGCATGTCCGCAACGGCGCGTGAGCATGCGACGCTGCTGGAGTTGCCGCGTGCTGCATTTATGCGGTACTACAAAAATGAGTACAGCGGCGGCGCGCGTGGCGCGCTCAAATTCCAGCGGGTGATTAATCAGGAATTATTACAATCGCTGTCGCGCACCAACAATCACTTGACGAGTTTGATCAGTCAGGCGCGCATCCGCAATCACGTGCAGCATGCGGATGACCTGCAACTTGCGCTGGTGGAGCAGGAGTGTCGCACCGGCGTGCGCTGACCACCCGCTAATTTTTTTTGCGTCGCCGCCGCAGTTCCTGAATCACGACCGAATTATCCAGCTGACCTTCGCCATGGGCGATGCAGCTTTCAACAAGCTGGACGTATTGCGTGGCCAGCGGTAGTTCCTGCCCTATGCGCGCGGCAACTTCGTGCATCAGCTTGAAGTCTTTCAGCGATTGCGTCAGCCACGCGTGCGGCGTGAAATCGCTCTCGACCATTTTCATGCCGCGCGTGTCCATGGCGCGCGAATAGACGGCAGAGCTTTTCATCACTTCGAGCAGTGGCGCCAGTTCCAGCCCCATCGATTCGGCGAAGGCGAGGCCTTCTGCCATGACGGCTCGGTTCAGTCCGCCGACGAGATTGATCGCAAGTTTGGCGCGTCCGCCGGAGCCGGCCGGGCCCAGGTAAAAGTGTTGCCTGCACAAGGCATTGAGCACCGATGCTGCGATGTCCATCGTGGCGCGATCACCGCCAACCAGTGCCACGCCGTTGCCTTTGGCGATCTGGTCACTGTTGCCGGAGAGCGGTGATTCGAGGAAGCGTATGCCGCGTTTTTCGACGCGTGCGGCGAGGGCTTCAATGCGGTCAGGATCGCAGGTGCTGGTGCAGATAACAAGTTGATCGCTGCCTAGCGCGGCGCCGCCTTGTGCGACCGGCGATTCCAGCAAGGCTTCTACCTGATCGGTATTGAACACCGCAAGCACAATAATCCTGCAACGTTCGCCGACCGCTTGCGCGGAGGTGCAGGCCACGCCGCCCATTTGCGCAAGATTGTCTCGACGCTCAGCGGCGACGTCATATCCGGCCACTGAAAATCCGGCATGCAGCAAGCGTTTTGCGAGCGCAGTGCCGATCAATCCAAGGCCGATGACACCGGTTATTTCCGCTGGGGCCATTTTCTGTAACTATTTGTTTTTATTAAGTTTATTGGGGCTCTATTTTTGCTGTCTTGATGATTTCAGCAAATCGTTTGAGATCGGCTTTGAACAGTTTGGCAAACTCCGCCGGTGTAGCTGCGGCAGGGTCATAGCCTGTGCTGGTGAAGGTTTCGCGCAATGAACCACTGGCGTCAAAGGCCTTGCGTACTTCGGCTTGATAACGATTGATGATGGTTGCAGGTGTTTTAGCTGGTGCAAACATGGCGTGCCAGCCCGTGTCGAAGGTGTAGTCAGGAAGGCCGCTTTCCATGATGGTGGGTAAATCCGGCAGCGACGAAATTCGCTTTGCTCCGGTAAATCCGATGCCGCGCAGTTTGCTTGATTTAATATGCGTTACTGCCACCGTTGCACCGGGGAAGTTCAGGTGCACTTCGCCACCCAAAATGGCAGTCAGCACCGGTCCGCCCCCCTTGTAGGGCACATGCAGCAGTTCGATGCCCGCTTTCTGCGAGAGCAATTCACCGGCCAGATGCTGGCCGTTGCCGATGCCTGCCGAGCCGTAGCGCAAGCGCTGCTTTTTCGCGAGCGCGACCAGTTCCTTGATATTACTGGCTGCCACCGATGGATGTGCCGCCAGTATGTAACCCAGGCCATTGGCGTAGTTGGTAATCGGGACGAAATCTTTTTCGCTGTCGTAGGGCAGCTTTTTATACATCGCCGGATTCACTGCAAACGCGATTGACGTGGCGAGCAGGGTGTAGCCATCCGGTGCGGCTTTGGCCACAATGTCGCAGCCCACGATACCGTTGGCGCCGCCGCGATTGTCAACCACCAGCGGTTGCCCCATCGATATTTCCATCTGCCGTGCGAGCTGGCGAATATAAGTGTCTACGTTGCCACCGGCGGGAAAGGGCACCACTACGCGAATGGGGCGCGTGGGGAAAGCCTGTCCTGAGCCGGGCGAAGGGTTTTGTGCATGCACACTGGCAATACAAAGGGCGCAAAGGGCGCCAACACTTTGCGCGATTAGATACGAACGCATGATTTTTCTCCGAGGATGAGCTTGCTGCTGCGCGCCGACGTGAACTCAAAGTGGCGCATTTTTCGTGAGAAAATGATACCACGCACCAATGCGGCTTAAGTGAAATTTCCGGGAAAATTACGTGACGACGATACTCAAATTTGGCGGCTATCAAAAACCCGCTTCGATACACAATCTGGCAGCGACACGGTTTGGTGAATTGCTGCGCGAGCGTCTGGGCGCTTCGCTTGATTTTCAGTTGATCGGCGACGTGCTGGCGCTCGGTCGCAAATCCGGCGACCTGCCGGGCATGGTCGAAAGCGGCGAGTTGTCGTGTTGCTACATTTCGACCGTGCGCTTTACACGCTGGGTACCAGAACTGGCAGTGATTGACCTGCCGTTCGTGGTGCGCGACCGGGCCACGATTCAGCGGGCCATCAATGGCGCGTTGGGTGCTTATTTCAGGCAGCGTTTTGCCGAATCGTCGCCGTTCCGTTTGCTGGGCCTGTGGGATAACGGCTTCAGGCATTTGACCAACCGGGTGCGCCCGATCCACACGCCAGCCGATTGCAAAGGCCTCAAAATACGCACGCAGATGAGCGCCTCGCACGGCGAAGCGCTGTCGGCACTGGGCTTTGTGCCGATACCGGCAGACGTCAAGGAATTCACCGAACAGATTGGTGATGACCGCTTTGATGCGCAGGACAACCCGCTGACCAATACCTACAACTTTGGTGTTCACAAGTTTCACCGGTACATCACGATGAGCGGCCATTTCTTTGGCGCGTCCGCAATGATCTGTAACGCGGCGCACTATGCGGCTTGGCCCGCTGAGGTGCGCACGGCGGTCGATGAATGTGCGGTCATTGCCACTGCCTACCAGCACAAGCGCGCGGGGGAAGAAGATGTCGTAATACGCGCCAAGCTGGATCCGCGTGAAAATGAAATCGTGGAACTAACACCTGCGGAACATGCCGCATTTGTCGCGGCGATGGAACCGGTGCTGGCGAAGTATCGTGGCACGCTCGACACGAAGCTGTTCAATATGCTGGCAGGTGCCTGACATGATCAATGCGGCCATCGTAGGCATCGGTTGGTGGGGCCAGAAAATTGTCAGTGCCGTGCAGGGGAATAGTACGCGTAGCACGCGCATGCGATTCATTCGCGGGGTGAGCAAAGAGCCGGATTCGGTTCGGGAATTCACCCAGCGGCACGGCATTCTTCTCTCGACCGAGCTGGAAGATGTGTTGCGCGACCCAGCGGTGCAAGCGGTCGTGCTCGCTACACCACATTCATTGCATACCGAGCAGATTGTTGCCTGCGCCAAGGCAGGCAAGGCGGTGTTTTGCGAAAAGCCGCTGGCATTGCACAAGGCCGATGCGGAACGTTCTGTTACCGCCTGCGAAGCGGCGGGCGTTTTGCTCGGCATAGGTACCAACAAGCGCTTCTGGCCCTGCATGCGGGAACTGCGGCGTGTGGTGGATAGAGGCGTGCTGGGCCGCTTGCTGCATGTCGAAGGTCACTACAGCAATGAAAATACCGGCAAACATTTTTCGTCATGGCGCACTAATCCTGACGAAGCACCGGCCGCCGGACTCACCGGGTCGGGCATACACGTGCTTGATGCGCTGGTGAGTTACGCCGGGCCCGCGCGCCGTGTGCATGCGCAGGTGCTTTCGCTGCAACCGCAACCGAGCCCGCTGGATACCGTTACCGTACTGTTTGAGTTTGAGCGTGGGCTGAGCGGCACTCTGGCGGCTATTCGTTCAACGCCGTTTTACTGGCGCATCCACGTGTTTGGCAATGAAGGCTCAGCCGAGGCGCTGGGCGAAACCGAATTGGTGGTGCGGCTTAACGGTAAAGCGCCGCAGCGATTTACCTATGAGCCGGTGGATTCGCTGGCGGCAGAGTTCGAGGCGTTTGCCGACGCGGTGGCAGGGCGTGCGACCTACCCGATTTCTGGCGAGGAAATGATTGCCACCATTGCCGCGTTTGAGGCAGTGGTGGCGTCGGTCAAAGCCTAATTGTTTTATAGGTTATTGTTTTTATTGAACTTTATTTCATCGCTGTCACAACGGCATCACCCATCTGGGTGGTGCTGGCTTTGCCGCCCAGATCGCCGGTGAGATGCTTGCCCTCTGCAATAACTTTTTCCATGGCGTCATCCATGATTTTGGACGCGGCTGTTGCGGCGGCATCGCCGCGCTTGCGGCCGAGCCATTCCAGCAGCATCTTGCCCGACATAATCATGGCATAAGGGTTGGCGATATTTTGGCCCGCGATGTCGGGTGCGGAGCCGTGGGTGGCTTGCGCCATCGCTTGTGTGTGTCCGGCAACCAGACCGGGTGCCAGCCCCAGCCCACCTACAAGACCTGCGCCTTCGTCCGTAAGAATGTCACCGAACTGATTGGTGGTGACCACCACGTCAAACATCTGCGGCTTCATCACCAGCTTCATCGCGAAGCCGTCGACCAGCACTTCGTTCAGCGTCACATCGGGATACTCCGCCTGTAACTTGCGATGCTCCTCGGCGAACATACCGCACACCAGGCGATACACCGGCTCCTTGTGTACGCAGGTGACGATTTTTTTCTTGCGCGTGCGGGCGATTTCGAAGGCCTCGCGTGCGACGCGGTTGGCGCCCTTGCGTGTGACCACGCGCATGCCGATCGAAATGTCATCGTTGGGCCGAAACTCACCTGCGCCCGCGACTACCAGGCTGGATGACATCATGCCTTCCGTAGTTTCGCGCAGGAAAACGATATCTACATCTTTGTGCAGCGACGGCAGGTTCGGGTAGGATTTCACCGGCTTGATGTTGGCGAACAACTCAAATTTTTTGCGCAGCGCGGGCATCACCCAAGTGGGGTCATTGCGAGGATACGCGTTATGGCCAATCGGGCCGCAAATCCAGCCGTCGCAGGTTTTTAGCGTTTCGAGCGTGATTTTCGGCGACGCGTCACCATGCAATTCGTGTCCGCGCTTGCCGATGGGCAAGTCTATCCACTCAGCCTGCATGCCTGTTTTGGCGGCAGCCGCTTTCATGCACTTGACGGCTTCGGGAACCACTTCCAGGCCGATATCGTCGCCCAGCAATACGCCAATTTTTAACACTGCGTTCTCCTTGAGTACTGATGACTGAAAGTTACAGAACCCGGATGATTTCATTTCACGCGCTTTCGCGCAATACTTGTCTGATGCACAATACCGATATGACGACACTAAAACTAGCCTGTCTGCAGGCCAACACCGGCAATGATCTCGCCGCCAACCTCACCACCGTGCGCGCCATGATCCGCGAGGCCGCAACCAACGGCGCGCAATGGATACTCACCCCCGAATACACGCTGATGATGGATGGCAGCGGCCGTGTAATGCGCGAGCAAGCCTTGCCTGCCGATGGCGGTGCTTCGCTGGCAGAATTGAAGTCGATGGCGAAAGAACTAAACGTGTGGCTGTTGATTGGCTCGCTCACGCTACGTACCGGTGAAGAAGGGGAAGGCGCCGACACCCGCATCGTCAACCGTTCATTCCTGATCAATGACGAAGGCGAAACCGTCGCCACCTACGACAAGATACACATGTTCGATGTCACACTGCCCGACGGCAAGGTGATCCGCGAATCGTCGGCGTATCGGCCGGGTGGCACGGCGGTGACGGTAGACACGCCGCTGGGCAAAGTGGGGCTGACGATTTGTTACGACTTGCGCTTCCCGCAACTGTTTCGCACGCTGGCGCAGGCCGGCGCGCAAATCATCACCGTGCCGTCATCGTTTCAGCGCCAGACCGGCAAGGCGCACTGGCACCCGCTGCTGCAGGCGCGCGCGATTGAAAACGGCTGTTACATCATCGCGCCGGCGATGTGCGGCGAACATGCGGGCAACCGGCAGACCTTCGGCCATTCGCTGGTGGTGAATCCATGGGGCGAGGTGATTGCCGATGGCGGGGAAGGGCCGGGGATTGTTTATGCAGAGATTGATGTGGAGCGGGTGGCTGAGGTGCGCGGGATGATTCCTTCGTTGACGCATGATCGGGAATTCAAAATGTAGCTTGCAATAAGCGAAGCGTAGTGAACGCGGGCATTCCTACCTTGCGCGTGGCTTGCAGAACTGTAGTCGCTAGTTTGGCTGAGTTGTATTTTTTGAAACCAGATTGTGAAACCCAGTGTCCGCCATAAGATTCCGAACGTTGGCGGCAAAGGCATTTCTTAGAAAAATTGGAAACCCGCCGTTAATCGTTTCCTCACTACGATACGAACCTTCTGTTGTTACTTCATAGATCACCTTGCTGACGCTGCGGCTATAGATTTGCCAAGCCACACGCATTAACGTCGCCCCCTTTGCCGCAGTAGTATTTCCAATATTCGCATTTGGACTACCGGAAAAAGGGAAACAAAGTTGGTTCTCGACTTTAGTTATCAATCCAGCAACGATAAATTCTGCTTTTTCAACAGTGGAATCCCCAAACAAGGCGTATGGATCTCCTACTACCGGATATTTGCGTAGTTCTAGTTCTTTTCTGAGGGCGTCGGTGAATTCTTCGTCAGTAACATTAAGTTGTCCACCGCGCCACCCAAGGGTTCTTCCTGGGAAACAGCCCCATCCATATTGAATTTGACCAGTAATTTCCCCGAGAGGAAGTTTGGCAATTACTTTTCGAAATGAAATGGGTTGCGCGTTAGTCACCTCTTTGATCTCAAGTGGCTTTTTGTTTCGACCGTAGTAACGGTGCCGCCAGGAACGCCACAACCGCTTAATAGGAACAACGTAAAGCTCGCAATGTATCGTTGTCGATAAGTCTCTAATTTCATTGTATTTACACCTCCCTTTTGGAGCTATAGACGCTATACAATTTAGTAAGACTTGGGCAACCCAACACCTTCTCCGCAATAAAACAAAAAATCATCTGCGAGCTAACCGGCACCAGCCGCAGAATCATCGCTTCCCGGAAATACCGTTCGATGTGAAATTCCTTGGTTTAGCCCATGTCGCCGTACATCCTACGCCACCGCATATCGTCTAACGTCAACCTGAGCACCCGCCTGCGACAACCGTTCTGCGGTATTTAGCAGCTCGGTAGTGACCTTTGAATCGACGTAGTCTTCACCACAGTTCGGGCAAACCTGCGCGGGCACTTCGCGTATCACAAAGGTCGCGCCGTCACGCTCCAATGTAACCGTGGTGATGCCTGGTCGAGTATCCGCTTGTTTGCACACTACGCATTTCATGGCTTTCTCCTTCGAAATTCGTCGTCCCATAGCGTGGGATCGGGTTCATAAACGGTAACGATAATTTTTTCATCTTCAACGGCATTATAGGCTGCTACTACGTGCAACGGACGGTTGCTGCGCCAGCCGAGCAGCAGTCGGCTTGGATACGGTTGGTCGTCGGGATAAGCTGCGATTTCCTCCCCTTCGGTCAGCAACTCGGCAACGTCCGCATCCGTGATGCGTCGCTCGAACATGCGTCGGACGGCATGCACGCGATAGGTTATTTTCATCGAGCGGTATCTTGTCTGCGCATTTGTAAGTAGTAGGTTAATAAGACTTCGGTAACCCCAACACCTTCTCCGCAATAAAACAAAGTATCATCTGCGAGCTTACCGGCGCCAGCCGCGGAATCATCGCCTCGCGAAAATAACGCTCGATGTGAAATTCCTTGGCATAGCCCATGCCGCCGTGGGTGAGCATTGCGGTTTCGCAGGCTTTGAAGCCCGCTTCGCCTGCCAGATATTTCGAGGCGTTGGCTTCGGCGCCGCAGGGTTGCTGGGTGTCGTAGAGCCAAGCCGCTTTGTAAGTCATCAGTTCGGCGGCTTCGAGTTCCATCCAGCGTGCGGCCAGCGGGTGCTGTATGCCCTGATTCTGGCCGATAGGGCGGTCGAACACGATACGTTCCCGCGCATACGCCGCGCCGCGCTTTAAGGCCGCTTTGCCCAACCCCACGGCTTCGGCTGCGACCAGGATACGCTCCGGGTTGAGGCTGTGCAGGATGTAGCGGAAGCCTTTGCCTTCTTCGCCAATGCGATCTTCGACTGGCACCTTGAGGCCGTCGATGAACACTTGATTGGAGTCGACGGCTTTGCGGCCCATTTTTTCGATTTCGTGCACTTCGACGTGCTTGCGATCCATGTCGGTGTAGAACAGGGTGAGGCCGTCGATGGGGCGCTGGCTTTCTTCAATCGGCGTGGTGCGCGCGAGCAGCAGAATTTTATTGGTGACCTGCGCGGTGGTGGTCCAGATTTTCTGGCCCGACACGATGTAGTGATCGCCGTGGCGCGTGGCCTTGGTTTTGAGCATGGCCGTATTGAGCCCGGTATTGGGCTCGGTGACGCCGAAGCAGGCTTTGTCTTTGCCCTCGATCATCGGTGGCAGAAAGCGCTTTTTCTGCTCTTCGCTGCCGTAGACCACCACGGAATGCAGGCCGAAGATGTTCATGTGCAAGGCCGACGCGCCGGAAAATCCTGCGCCGGATTCGGAAATGGCTTGCATCATCAGCGCGGCTTCGGTGATGCCAAGGCCCGCGCCGCCGTACTCCTGAGGCATGGCAATGCCGAGCCAGCCGTCACGCGCGAAGGCGGCGTGGAAGTCCTGCGGGAAACCGCCTTCGCGGTCTTTTTTCAGCCAGTAGGCGTCATCGAAATGCGCGCAGATTTTTTCGATGGCGGCGCGGATGGTGCGCTGGTCTTCGGTTAGGGAAAAATTCATATAAATCAATTAATTATGGGTTGGCTATAGGTTAGCTATAGGTTGGCTATGGGTTGGTTACGCCTGCGGCGCGAAGCGCCTCGATGTCAGCGACACTGTAACCCGCTTCTCGCAAGACTTCCGCACTATGCTGCCCCAGCTGTGGCGCGTGCATGCGTATCTCCGGCTGCGACCTGGACCACGTGGTCGGTATATCCATCTCGCGAATCGTGCCTTCGGTGGGGTGCTCCATCACTTTGAAAAACCCCGTCGCAGCGTGATGCGGATCGTCCAGTAAGTCATCCAGCGAATTTAACGGCATCACGGGAATGTCGGCTTCGGTCAGTGCCTGTAGCCATTCAGCAGACGTTCGCGTGGAAATTTCCTGTGCGACCCAGGCATAGAGCGCGTCGAAATGTTTGGCGCGGTTGGTGTGCGAATTGACGCGTTCATCCGTCGCAAATTCATGCTCGCGGCCCAGCAGTCTGTAAAAACTGCGCCATTGCTTGTCGTTGTAGACCAGCGCGCACAAATAGCCGTCGCGCGTTTTGTACGGGTTACGATGGGGCGTCAGCAGGCGCGGGTAACCCATCGCAGCAATCGGTGGATCAAAGGTGCGCCCGCCCATGTGATCACTCAAAATAAACTGCGTGAGACCTTCAAACATGGGGATTTCAATCGCCTGACCTTGGCCGCTGCGTTCACGGTAAAACAATGCGGCCAGTATGGCGTGTACGGTATTCAGTCCGGTTATACGATCGGTGACAGTGGAAGGTACAAATCGCGGCTTATCCGCGCCGGCTTGTGCAAACAATGAAGGCAGTGCGACCATGCCCTGAATGATATCGTCGTATGCTGCCTTGGCGGCGTAGGGGCCGCTTTGCCGGAAGCCGGTGGAGCCGGCGTAAATGAGGCGCGGGTTGACCTTGCACACATCTTCGTACGAGAGCTTCAGGCGCGCCATCGCAGCCGGGCGCACGTTGTAGGCCAGCACGTCGGCGGTTTTCAACAAACGCAGCAGCGCGGCGTGGCCTTCGGGTTTTTTGAGATTTAAAACAATACTGCGCTTGTTGCGGTTCAAATGCAGGAAATTCGCCCCCATGCCGGGGTTGCGCTGCGCGGCGACGTAACGCGTATTGTCGCCTTCGGGTGCCTCGACTTTGATTACGTCAGCACCGTAATCGGCGAGGATCTGCGTGGCATACGGGCCGAGGATGACCGAGGTCAAGTCGATAATGCGCACGCCGTGAAGGGGGCCGCTCATGGGTAATACCACTCCGGAAATTCGTCCGCCGCCGGACGCAGTCGCAATCGTAACAGTACCGAGAAACGCGGTGAGACGGGCTGGGGTGAATGTTATAATCTGCATGATGAACAAAGCGCTCAATCTTATTCGCATGACTCGTCTATCTATTGTGTCCGCAGATTGCTGATGCGCATACTCATCAGCAACGACGACGGTTATTTCTCGCCTGGTATTGCCGCGCTGGCACAGGCGCTATCGGCTTTGGGCACGGTGACGGTTGTTGCGCCGGAGCGTGATCGCAGCGGCGCGAGCAATTCACTCACGCTGGATCGTCCGTTGTCGGTGCGCACTGCTGCCAACGGGTTTCGTTATGTGAATGGCACGCCTACCGATTGCGTGCATCTGGCAGTGACAGGTTTGCTCGATACCCTGCCGGATATTGTGGTGTCTGGCATCAATCACGGTGCCAACATGGGGGACGACACCATTTATTCTGGGACGGTGGCGGCAGCGACAGAGGGTTTTTTGCTGGGCATACCCTCGATGGCGATTTCACTGGTAGCGGCGGGCAACGATCATTACGCCACGGCAGCCGAGGTTGCGTGCAAATTGGTTGAGCGTTATGTTCGCGCGCCGTTGGGTGAACCCATGCTGTTGAATGTAAACGTGCCTGACGTGGCTGCGCGCGATCTCAACGGAATTGAAGTGACGCGCCTGGGTAAACGCCACAAGGCAGAGCCGGTGATTAAGGCGCAGAATCCACGCGGCGACGCGATTTACTGGGTGGGTGCAGCGGGCAGTGCGCAAGATGCGGGCGAGGGCACGGATTTTTACGCGGTGGCGAATCGCCGCGTATCGATTACACCGCTGCAAGTCGATCTGACGCGTTTTACGCAAATGATGCGCGTGACGGATTGGTTGAACGCAGGTGGCTGAACGCCTGATGAACACCAGCTATTCCGGCATCGGCATGACGTCGCAGCGTACGCGCATGCGCATGGTGGAGCGCTTGCGCCAGCAGGGCATACGTGACGAAATCGTGTTGTCGGTGATGGGGGAAGTGCCGCGTCACTTGTTTTTGGACGAAGCGCTGGCGGATCGTGCCTATGATGATAAATCGCTGCCCATAGGTTTTGGTCAAACCATTTCGCTGCCGTTTACCGTTGCACGAATGACAGAACTTGCTCGCGCCCGTGGTGATCAAAGTGATCTGAACAAGGTTTTGGAGATCGGCACGGGGTGTGGATACCAGTGCGCGGTGCTGGCTCGCGTGGCCAAAGTGGTGCATTCGATTGAGCGGCTGGTGCAGTTGACGGCACGCGCACGCAAGAATTTGCTGAATGCGCGTGTGACCAATGCCCGATTGCGGCATGGCGATGGGCATAAGGGTATGCCGACTGAAGCGCCGTTTGATGTGATTGTGATGACAGCAGCGGCGACGCATGTGCCCAAGGCGCTGCTGGAGCAATTGGCAGTGGGTGGTAGAATGATTTTTCCGATGGTGAAGGGTGAAGAACAGCATTTGTGGTTGATCGAACGCACGGCGCAGGGCCTGCGTGAAAAGCGCATGGACGCGGTAAAGTTTGTGCCGCTGTTGCCGGGCACCGGTTGATGCGAATCTGGATCTTTGGATAAATACGTGAGCCGTCAATTTTCGAAATGGTTTGTTGTGTTGACCGCTGTCGCAGCAGGGTTGCTTGCGGGCTGTGCCGCTACACGCCCTGCGCCGGTGTTTGAACGTGAGTCGCCTATTGCAGGGGCCAAGGTGCCGCCGAAGGCGAAAGAGGTGGTTATTGCGCCCCAGCCTCAGTCAGCGCCGGGTGCTGCTGTGGTGGTTACGCCACTGGGCGGTGCAGATGGGGCTTCGCTGTATACGGTCAAGCAGGGCGATACGCTGTTCAGCATCGCTAAAGCCAACGCTGTGGCAGTACGCGATGTGGCGGCGTGGAACAATATCGAAGACCCTGCCAGCATACGTGTAGGCCAGCAATTGCGCCTTACCCCGCCGGGCGGTGTAATCGTTACGCCTGCGCCATCGCCATCCGTTGCTACGGCAGAGGCACGCCCTGCAGAAAGTGCTGTGGCTGATCCGAATATGAAAACGCAGCCGTTGGGACAGCGCGTGCCGTATAGCGAGCAGGCTTATGCGCAGATGTCCAAATCGACTGTGGCGGCTACGCCGGAAACCAAGACCGATGTAAAGCCCGAAACCAAGGCCGACGCCAAGCCTGATGGGAAGCCCGAGGCACCGCGTGCCGATGGCGAAGTCGATTGGTCGTGGCCCACGGAAGGCAAAGTCATTGCAAACTTTAATGACGGCTCGAACAAGGGGATTGTGATTTCGGGTAAGCGCGGGCAAGCCGTAAACGCGAGTGCAGCAGGGCGCGTGATTTTCAGCGGCACCGGCATACGCGGCCTCGGCAAGCTGGTGGTGATCCGTCACAACAGCAACTATCTCAGCGTTTATGCGCATAACGACAATCTGCTGGTGAAAGAAGGCCAAACCGTGCGTAAAGGTCAGCGCATCGCGGAAATGGGCAATTCTGATGCCGATCAGGTCAAGCTGCATTTCGAAATTCGGCGACAGGGCAAGCCGGTTGATCCGGCAAAATTATTGCCTGCGACCTAATCGGTTTAGCCTGATTAAAATGCTTTTATAAATCAATAAGTTACTGGGAATAGGCCAAATTCCTGTACACTGCACAACTTATGGCGGGCCTCCCCGCATTGCATGGTAGTGAACCTGGTCAGGTCCGGAAGGAAGCAGCCAAAGCTATTCTCTGCAAGTGCCGGGGGTCAGGCTCGCCACCCTCTTTTTAGATGCACCCTTGCTTGATTTACGGACTATCGTTCGATGGTGACTCAAGTCCTCGCCCGCAAGTGGCGTCCCAAATCGTTTGCTGAACTCGTCGGACAAGAGCATGTTGTCCGCGCGCTGGGCAATGCGCTGAAGCAACAGCGGCTGCATCACGCGTATCTATTCACCGGCACGCGTGGCGTGGGCAAAACCACACTGGCACGCATTATCGCCAAGGCGCTGAACTGCGAAACCGGTATCACCGACACGCCCTGCGGCCAATGCACCGCCTGCACAGAAATTGATGCAGGCCGCTTTGTTGACTTGGTGGAGCTGGATGCCGCGTCGAACACGCAGGTGGACAACATGCGCGAGCTGCTTGAAACCGCGATGTACGCGCCATCGAGCGGGCGCTTCAAGGTCTACATCATTGACGAAGTGCATATGCTGTCGAAAAACGCGTTCAACGCGATGCTGAAAACGCTGGAAGAGCCGCCTGCACACGTTAAATTTATTCTCGCCACGACCGATCCGCAAAAAATTCCGGTGACGGTGTTGTCGCGCTGCCTGCAATTCAATCTGAAGCAGATTCCGCAGCAGCAGATTGCTGGCCGTCTGGCGTATGTGCTTGAAGCCGAACAAGTAGCGTTTGAAGCGCCCGCGCTGGCATTGATCGCACGCGCGGCGCAGGGCAGCCTGCGTGATTCACTGTCGCTGCTGGATCAGGCGATTGCGCATGGCGGTGGCAAGGTGGATGAGGCATCCACGCGCGCCATGTTGGGCGCGGTGGATCAACAGCATTTATTCGATATTCTGGATGCGCTCGCGCGTGGCGACGGCGCGGCCATGATCCAAAAAGCGGATGACATGGCGGCGCGCAGTTTGTCCTTTGAATCCGCGCTGATTGATCTGGGCACGCTGCTGCACCGGCTGGCGCTGGCACAGCGCATACCCGCCACCGTGGCAGACGATGATCCTGATCGCGATACGCTGCTGGCGCTGTCAGCACAATTCGGTGCGGATGACATTCAGCTTTATTACCAGATCGTGACCCAGGGCCGCAGTGACATCGGGCTGGCACCGGACGAATATGCCGGTTTCACCATGAGCCTGTTGCGCATGCTGGCGTTTGCGCCGGGTGCGGTACCTGCGGCGCCGGTTGCCATGGCGAGTGCGCCTAGGGCACAAAGTGCGGTGCGAGCGGTCGCGCCGCCAGCAATCCGCGTTACGGCGACGGCGGCTCCGGCAGCGCCAGCAGGGGCAGCATCCGTTGCGTCAACGCCCGTAGTATCCATTCCCGCGAGTACAACGCTCACCTGGGAAGAACTGGTGCAGCACCTGGGTATTGTGGGTCTGACCAAACAACTGGCGCAGCACTGTGAAATGGCCGTGCTGGACGCGACGCAAATTGAGTTGAATCTGCCCAAAGCGCAGGAGCATTTGCTGGCCGGTGCGCATCAAGGCAAATTGCGGGCGGCGCTGCAGCAACGCTATGGCGCGGCGTTCAAGGTGAATATCAATGTTGCCAACGTTGCACAGAACGAAATCAACTCGCCGGTGGCGATCGCCAACCGCGAGCAGCAGGAGCGTCAGGCGCAAGCTGTTCAGGAAATCCAGCGAGACCCATTCGTGCGCGAACTGGTTGATAGCTTTGGTGCGCGCGTGAAAGAATCATCGATTAAACCGAATACTTGAATATTCAATAAAATCAAAGAGATAGAATATGATGAAGAATCAATTGGCGGGGCTGATGAAGCAGGCCCAGCAGATGCAGGAAAATATGAAGAAGATGCAGGATCAGCTCGGCACGATTGAAGTCGAAGGACAGGCGGGTGCGGGCATGGTGAAGATTACGATGAATTGCCACTACGGCGTGCGCCGCGTGGCGATTGACGATAGCCTGTTAAAAGGCGACAAAGACGACAAGGAAATGCTCGAAGACCTGATCGCAGCGGCAATGAACGATGCCGTGCGGCGTGCGGAATCCACCAAGCAGGAAAAGATGGCTGGCATGACAGCGGGTATGCCGCTGCCGCCGGGCTTCAAGATGCCGTTTTGAAGTGTTACGGGTCTGCTGAGGCATGAAAGCACCCTCTGCTCTCGCAGAACTGATGATGGCGCTGCGTTGCCTGCCCGGCGTCGGCCCGAAATCGGCGCAGCGCATGGCGTATCACCTGTTGCAGCGTGATCAGGCAGGCGCTTCGCGCTTGTCAGGTGCCTTGCGTGCGGCGCTTGATCGCATACGCCATTGCGAAAAATGCAATTCGTTTGCCGAAGAAGCGCTGTGCGATTTGTGTTCGTCCACGCGGCGCGATGCCAGGCTGTTGTGCGTGGTGGAGTCGCCTGCCGATCTGTTGATGATCGAGCAGACGCAGAGTTTCAGGGGCATGTATTTTGTACTGGCCGGTGTATTGTCACCGCTGGATGGTGTAGGGCCCAAGGAGATTCATTTGGATCGATTGCTCATACGTGCCACCGATGGCGCGGTCAACGAAGTGGTGCTGGCCACCAACTTTACCGCCGAAGGTGAGGCCACCGCGCACTACGTTGGCGAATTGCTGACCGCGCGCGGACTTAAAGTCACACGTATCGCGCGCGGGTTGCCGGTGGGCGGCGAGCTGGATCATGTGGATATCGGCACCTTGGCACAAGCCGTGATTGAACGCCGTGCGGTCTGATAAAAAGCGCGGCCCGCCGCGCTCGCCACGTGTCAAGCCGCGCAGACCGATGGCAGCTGCGCGCACGCCATTTGCTGCTGAAGCGGAGCAGGAACCGCGCGACGAGGACGCGGTGCTTGCGCCGCGTGCACCGCGTGGACAGCGCGGACCGCGGGCCGATGCCGCGGCGGAAAGCCAAAAGCTGCAAAAAATTCTGGCGCAAGCGGGGCTGGGTTCACGCCGCTTGATGGAAACCTGGATTGAGGCAGGGCGCATCACCGTCAACGGCAAGGTCGCAGGCATCGGCACGCGCGTAACGCCCGAGGATCGCATACACGCCGATGGCCGTGCAGTGCAGATTGCCGCAGTGGCGCAGACGCCGCGCGTGCTGCTCTATCACAAACCGGACGGTGAGATCGTTACGCGTGATGATCCGCAAGGGCGTGAAACCGTCTTCACGCGCCTGCCAAAATTGCGTGGTGCACGCTGGCTATCGATCGGGCGGCTGGATGTCAGCACCAGCGGCCTGTTGATTTTTACCACGTCGGGCGCGCTTGCCAACACCATGATGCACCCGCGTTTTGCGGTGGAGCGCGAGTATGCCGCACGCGTTTTCGGTCAGCTTACGCAGGAGCAGGGCGCGCAGTTGCTGGAAGGCGTGGCACTGGAGGACGGTCTGGCACGCTTCGATAAAATTGATGACGAAGGTGGCGAAGGGTCAAATCACTGGTACCGGCTGGTTGTGAGCGAAGGTCGCAATCGCGTGGTGCGCCGTTTGTTTGAAGCGGTAGGTTTTACGGTGAGCCGTTTGATGCGCGTGCGCTTTGGCGCGATACAGTTGCCGCCACGACTGAAGCGCGGGCAGATTGAAGAGTTGCCGCCTGCGGATGTTAAGCGGCTTTTGGCGTGGCTGGAAAAACCCGTTCGTGCTGAAGCTCAAACGCCTCACCGCAACGGCAGGCAGACATAGAGATATAGCGTCACAAAGATCACGCAAAGAAATTCTACCGGCTTGCGGTCATTCAGAATTGTTACCGGTTTTCTTTGCGTTTTTGCGTTGTAGGGGTTGTAGTTCCTCGCGCGTCAGAACAAATACGCAATCGTCGCCACCCGAAGTCTCCGCCCACAAAAACGGCAATTTCGGCCAGGTGCGCTCCACCAGCGCGCGTGCATGTCCGCATTCCACCACCAGCACGCCACCGGGATTGAGGTGGCTTGCGGCCTTGGTCAATATCACGCGCAGCGCATCCAGACCATCGTGGCCGGCGGCCAGTGCTAATGCGGGTTCGGCCTGGTATTCGCTTGGCAAGGTGCGCATGACGGCGCTGCGCACGTAGGGCGGGTTGCTGATGATGAGATCGTAGCGGCGTTGATTCAGCCTGGAAAAGTAGTTTGAAAACAATAAGTTAACGCGTTTTTTTAACCGGTGTTTTTTAACGTTGATGGCCGCTACTTGCAGCGCGCCCGGCGAAACATCAGTGGCATCCACCATGGCCTGGCGAAAGCGTTTGGCGAGCAGAATGGCGAGGCAACCCGAGCCGGTACACAGATCGAGTGCCGTGTGTACGTCGCTGACTGCCGGCAGAAAGGGAAAATCATCGTCGAACAATAGTTCAGCAATATAGGAACGCGGCACGAGCACGCGTTCATCGACAAAAAACTGTTGAGTTCCCAGCCACGCCTCCTGCGTAATATACGCGGCGGGCTTGCGTTCCTTGATGCGCCGTTCGAACAGGGCGAGCACACGCGCTGCATCCGCTGCGACCACCGTGCGTGCAAGCGGCAACTCATCGAGCGGCAATTTGAGTGCGTGCAGCGTCAGGTAAATGGCTTCGTCGCGCGCATTGGTTACGCCATGGCCAAACGCGAGGTTGGCTTGTGTGAACGACTTTATGCCACGATTGACCAAACTGCCCACCGTAGTGGGCGCGACCGTGGGCACGACGGGCCTAATTCAATGCATCAAGATTGAGCTTGATGCTTGAGATGTCTTGCGGCGGCTTGGGCATGCCTTGCGGCGATTCGCCTGCTGGCGTGGGCTTGGATTTATCGTTTTTGTTGGCCATGGCATTGTCGATCAGCCAGCGCAGGTTGGTAGGGGAATCTGAGTTGGCGAGTGCTTCGTCGAGCGTAATCGTGCCTGCGACGTAATGCTTGAACAGCGCTTGTTCAAAGGTTTGCGAGCCGGGCGCCATGCTTTGTTCCATGGCTTCCTTGATTGCGCCAATTTCGCCTTTGTTGATCAATTCCTGAATGAACTTGGTGTTCAGCATCACTTCCACTGCAGGCACACGACGCCCGTCGGCGGTGCGCACCAGACGCTGCGATATCACGCAGCGCACACCGATGGCGAGATCTGAAAGCACGGCATCGCGCATATCGCGCGGGAAAAAGTTAATGATGCGGTTCAGTGCGTTGTAACTGTTGTTGGCGTGCAGCGTGGTCATGCACAGGTGGCCCGTTTGTGCAAACAGGAGCGCACTTTGCAGTGTGTCCTTGTCGCGCACTTCGCCGATCATAAGCAGATCGGGGGCTTCACGCATGGCACTGATCAGTGCCGCTTCATACGAGAGCGTATCGACGCGCACTTCGCGCTGATTGACGATGGATTTTTTGTGCTTGAAGGCAAATTCCACCGGGTCTTCAATCGTGAGTATGTGGCCGGGGCGTGTGGCGTTGCGATAATCGATCATCGACGCCATCGTGGTGGATTTACCCGAGCCGGTTGATCCCACGATCAGGATCAGCCCGAGTTTTTCCATGATCACTTCTTTCAGCACATCCGGCAGACCCAGTGAATCGAATGCGGGAATTTCCGGTTTGACGTAGCGAATCACCATCGCGGTGGTGTTGCGCTGCTGAAAAATATTGATACGGTAGTTGCCCATCGCACCGTCGGGGCCGGGTTCGCCGCGCCGTGCGAAGTTCATTTCGTGAATTTCGTTGAATTCCTTGGTTTGCTGCGGATTCATCAATTCGTAGCAGATGGCATGCACCTGATCAGGCATGAGCCGTTGATCGTTTATCGGCATCACCACGCCATTGATCTTGATCTGTATCGGCGCGCCACAGGTGAAGAACATGTCCGATGCCTGCTTATCGGCCATCAGTTTGAATAGCGGCGTAACAAACATGATTTTTCTCCCGGTGTGTGGCGTCTGCTATGAAACGATACGGAATCGCTAGTCTGCCCGCAATAGATCGTTGATGCTGGTTTTGGCTCGAGTCTGCGCATCAACCTGTTTCACAATGACGGCGCAGTATAAATTGCATTTGCCGTCGGAAGAAGGCAGCGATCCGGGCACCACCACTGAGCCTGCCGGCACGCGGCCATACAACACTTGCCCCGTCTCGCGATGAAATATTTTCGTGCTTTGCCCGATGAATACGCCCATCGAAATCACGGCACCGGTTTCAACGATCACGCCTTCGACGATTTCGGAGCGCGCGCCGACAAAGCAATTGTCTTCGATAATGGTCGGATTCGCTTGCAACGGCTCCAGCACACCGCCGATACCTACGCCGCCGGAGAGGTGCACATTCTTGCCGATTTGCGCACATGAGCCGACGGTGGCCCAGGTATCGACCATCGTGCCCTCGTCAACGTACGCACCGATGTTGACGAACGACGGCATGAGAATGACGTTTTTGGCAATGTATGCGCCACGGCGTGCGGCAGCGGGCGGCACCACGCGATAGCCTGCCTGCTGAAAGTCTGCCGCAGAAAAATTGCTGAATTTCGACGGCACTTTGTCGTAGTACTGCGAGTACCCGTCTTTCAACACGGCGTTGTCTTGCAGTCTGAACGATAACAGCACGGCCTTTTTCGCCCATTGTTGCGTTACCCACTCGCCGTTAATTTTTTCGGCCACGCGTAACTTGCCGCAGTCGATTTGATCAATGGTTTCGTTAACCGCATCGCGTACCGCTTTGCTGGCGCTGGCGGGCGAGATATTAGCGCGGTCATCCCACGCCTGCTCGATGGTAGTCTGTAAGGTTGACATTGTAACTCCTTGTTTTTGTTTACAATTTTTCAATAAAATCACGTATGCGGCGAGCGCTTTCGGCGCACTCATCGAGTGATGAAACCAGCGCGACGCGTACACGATTCTTGCCGGGATTAACCCCCTGCGATTCGCGTGCGAGGTAGCTGCCGGGCAACACCGTGACATTCTTGTCGATAAACAGCCGCCGCGCAAATGCTGTGTCGCTGATGGATGTGGGCAGCCACAAATAAAATGCTGCATCGGGCAGCGTAACATCGCATACCGGTTGCAGTATCGATAGCGCCACGTCGAATTTTTCGCGATACAAACGGCGATTTTCGATGACATGATTTTCGTCACCCCACGCTGTTGCGCTGGCCATTTGCACCGGCCCGCTCATGGCGCAGCCGTGGTAAGTGCGATAGTGCAGGTATTTTTGAATGATTTCCGCGTCACCCGCGACAAAGCCAGAGCGCATGCCCGGCACATTGGAGCGTTTGGACAAGCTCGAAAACATCACCAGCCGCTTGAAATCACTGCGTCCGAGTTGTTGCGCAGCAGCCAGCGCGCCCAGCGGCGGCTGGCCTTCCTGAAAATAAATTTCAGAATAACATTCGTCCGAAGCAATGATAAAGCCGTATTGGTCTGACAACTCAAACAATGCTTTCCATTGCGCCAGCGGCATCACCGCGCCGGTAGGGTTGCCCGGCGAGCAGGTAAAAATCAATTGCGTGCGCTGCCACACCGATTCAGGCAAATCACTGAAGTTCGCCGCATAATGGTTTTCAGCCAGACTATTCAAAAACAGCGGCGTCGCGCGGCCCAGCAGCGCCGCCCCTTCGTAAATTTGATAAAACGGGTTGGGGCAGATCACCACGGGATCCGGCTTGCGCGGATCAATCACCGCTTGTGCAAACGCGAACAATGCTTCGCGGCTGCCGTTTACCGGTATTATTTGTGTGGTTGCATCCAGATCAACGTGATAACGGCCCTTGGCCCATCGTGCAATGGCGTTGCGTAACTCAGGCACACCGGCGGTCAACGGATAGCTGGCCATGCCGGCAAGGTTATCGATCAGCGACTGCTTGATGAAATCCGGCGTGGGATGGCGCGGCTCGCCGATGTAGAGTGAAATCGGCGAAAGATCAGGATTTGGCTTTGCGCCGTCAAGCAGAGCGATGAGCTTCTGAAACGGATAGCTCTGTAGTTTTTCCAGGTCGGGATTCAACGATAACTTTCGAATGGTCGCGCTGCCTGCGTGCGCGATTGAGGCCGTGAATTTAATGCAAGGTGCGGATTATAAAGCGATTTTACAGGCTATCGTGTATTCGCATTCGGTGCGGACGACGCTAATGCGGGCAAACGGCCAACGCGCCATCCACGTGCTGCATGTTCGGCAACCACCGTCGTAAATATGCCGCCGCGAACGTAAAAATGTGCGGTAAGGCGCATGAAACGCGGGGCCAGCGCCGTGACCAGATCATCCAGTATGCGATTCGTCACAGCTTCGTGAAATGTGCCTTCGTTGCGAAACGCCCCCATATACAGTTTGAGACTCTTCAGTTCAACACAGTGCTTTTCCGGCACATAATCCAGCATCAGGGTGGCGAAATCCGGCTGCCCGGTTTTTGGGCAAAGGCATGTAAATTCAGGGATTTCCATGTGAATGCGATAATCGCGGCGCGGTGCCGGATTGGGAAATGTTTCAATCGGCCTGAAATCGTTTTTTGGAGGCTGGCGTGGCATTTTCGACAAGAGGTATACTGGTAAATCAGTTAGAATTGCGCGCTAAATTCGGTAACGGATTATAACCCCCGCTCAACTCTAGTCGAAGTAAGAAATTGCGCCTCACACATATTAATCTTGCCGGTTTTAAATCGTTTGTAGACCCCACCCAGATCCCGGTGCCGGGCCAACTGGTTGGCATTGTCGGGCCGAATGGCTGCGGCAAATCCAACGTCATTGATGCAGTGCGTTGGGTACTGGGTGAGACCTCGGCGCGGCATTTGCGCGGCACCACCATGCAGGACGTGCTGTTCAACGGTTCCGGCAACCGCAAACCGGTTAATCGCGCGAGCGTCGAATTGTTGTTTGACAACAGTCTGGGCAAAGCCGCGGGGCAGTGGTCGTCATACGGCGAAATTTCCGTCAAGCGTGTGCTGGAGCGGGAGGGTGATTCGACGTATTACATCAACAATATTGTGGTGCGTCGCCGCGATATCGCCGATATATTTCTCGGTACCGGCCTCGGTGCGCGGGCGTACGCGATCATTGAACAGGGCATGATTTCGCGCGTTATCGAAGCCAAGCCTGAAGAATTGCGCGTGTTTCTTGAAGAAGCGGCTGGCGTATCGAAATATCGTGAGCGTCGCAAGGAAACCGAAGCGCGGCTGCGTGACACGCGCGAAAACCTGCTGCGTGTGGATGACATCCGGCAGGAACTGACCAAGCAACTTGAACATCTGGGCGAGCAGGCCGAAGTTGCCCGTAAATACCACGAGTTGCAAGGTGAGTTGGCGACTTCACAGAATCTGCTGTGGTTTACACGCAAGAAAGAAGCCGTATCCGCACGGGCGCGCCACGCACGGGAAATCGAACGCAGTGGTATCGAACTCGAAGCAGAAACCGCGCGTTTGCGCGAGGCGGAAAAGCGACTCGAAGAATTGCGCAGTGAACATTACAAAGCGGGCGATGCGCTGCATGCCTGTCAGGGCGCACTCTATGAGGCCAATGCCGAAGTGGCGAGGCTTGAGCAGCAGATCACGCATGTGCGCGACAATCGCGGGCGTATCGAACATCACATTTCAACGCTGCGCGCGCAGCACGATGACAATCAATCGCAATTGATTGCCGCGCAGCGCGGGCTGGATGAATCGCGCGAAGTACGTGCGCAAGCGGACGAGCGCGTACACACAAGCGAAGCCGAAGCGCAGGCACAAGGTCAAAAATTGCCACTGGCAGAAGAAGCGCATCGCGCCAGTTACAACCGGCGCGAAGAAGTGCAGCGCAGTCTCGCGCAAGTGCAACAGCGTTTGCAGGTGGAGCAAACACAAAGCGGGCACGCGGTGCGGCTGCTTGAGCAATTTGCGCTGCGCCAATCGCGACTGACCGATGAACGTGCGGCGTTGCCCGTGGCGGATGGCGATGCACTGGCGCAATTGACCGAGCGCACAGCGCAATGCGAGCAACAACTCGAAGAATGGCGTGAGCGCCTGCAGGCGAGTGAAGCGCAAATTCCGGCCCTGGAGCAAGCCGTCAACGAGCGACAGGCGGAACTTGGGGCGGCGATGCGCACACGGGCTTCAGTGGAGGCGCGCATCAATGCCTTGTCGCAATTGCAGGCACGGTTGGCGAAAGGCGCCAACGGTGCGGACATGGAAAGCTGGCTTGCCGCACGCAATCTGGATAAAGCGCCGCGCTTCTGGCAGGGCATCGAAATTGCAGCGGGCTGGGAAGATGCGCTTGAAGCCGTGTTGCGTGAGCGATTGAATGGTATTGCGCCGGGTCATGTGGACAGTGCCGCTGATTGGTTGACGCAGCCGCCTCCCGGAAAATTAACGATGGTGGATGCCGCTGCACAACCCGTTGCGTCAACAGAGGTGACGGGCCTTGAACCCTTGAAGCGCCACGTGACCTGCCGTAACGTCAATCTTGAGGCCGTGGTTGACGATTGGCTGCACGACGTTTATACCGTGCCGGATACCGCAACGGGCATGGCGTGTCGCGCGCAATTACCGCCGGGCGGCATGCTGGTGTCGGCCAATGGTTATGTATTTTCCCGACACAGCGTGACGTTTCATGCCCCTGATAGCGAATTGCACGGGGTGCTGTCGCGCCAGCGCGAAATCGAAAAACTACAAGGTGAATTTGAAGCCGAAAGCGCCATTGTTGAAAACCTCAATTACGCGGTGGCCGATGCCCGCGAGGCCGTTGAGCGGTGCCGCAGCGAAGCGGTTGAATTGCGCAGTGGCGTTAACAACGCGCAGAACGAGTTTCATGCGGTGCAGGTCGAGGCGGTGCGATTGTCAGAGCAGGCGCAGCGTGCCACGCAACGCGGCGAACAAATTGCCTCTGAAATCGCCGAAATCGTGGCGCTGGTATTGACCGAAACACAAAATCGCAACGCTGCGGATTCCGCGATGGCGCAGTTGCAGCATGAGCGTACCGCGTTTGCCGCGCAGGTTGAGCAATCCGCTGAGGACTACCGCAACGCAGAAACAGCCCTTAACGCGCAGCGTCAAATGGCGGAACAGGCGCGGCGTGCGCATCAAGAGTCGTTATTTTCGCAGAAGACAATTATCAATAGAATTAATGAGATAGATCAATCCATTCAACGCTTGAGCACGTCAATTTCGGCGCTTGAATCGAGCATCAGCGAATCTGAAACCGACTTGAATGGTTACGATGAAGCGCCGTGGCAGGAGCAGCTTCAAGCCATGCTTGAAACGCGCGTGACGCGTGAGCAGGCGCTGGCGCTGGCACGAGATGCGCTGGAAGGCATGGATACGCAGTTGCGGGGTATTGAGCAGGAACGTGTGACGTCCGAAGAAAAACTGGGGCCGTTACGCGAGCGTATCGCCGAAGTGCGACTGAAGGAACAAGAGGCTCGCCTGACCGAAGAGCAATATGCACAGCAGCTGGTAGAGGCGGGCGCGGACGAAGTGGCGTTGGCCGATTTGCTGGAAAAAGGTACGCGCTCGAATGCGCTGCAAACCGAAATCAACCGCATCAACGAAGAAATTCGCGCGTTGGGGGCGGTCAATCTGGCAGCACTGGAAGAATTAAAGGCCGCGTCTGAGCGCCGTGATTATCTGGACGCGCAATCCAAAGATTTAACCGAAGCGATGGCTACACTGGAAGACGCCATCAAGCGCATTGATCGTGACACGCGTGAAAGGCTGCAAGCGACGTTTGATGAAGTGAACCGGCATTTCAGTGAGATGTTCCCTGTTTTGTTCGGGGGTGGGCAAGCCAGGCTCACACTCACGGGTGAAGAAATTCTCGATTGCGGTGTGCATGTCACTGCGCAACCCCCGGGTAAGAAAAATGCATCGATTCATTTGCTGTCGGGCGGCGAAAAGGCGCTGACGGCGTTGTCGCTGGTATTCGCCATGTTCCGCTTGAATCCGGCGCCGTTTTGTTTGCTCGACGAGGTGGATGCGCCGCTGGATGATTCCAACACCGAACGCTTCTGCGAACTGGTGAAAAAAATGTCGGATAATTCGCAATTCCTGTTTATCAGTCACAACAAAATTACGATGGAAATGGCCAATCAATTGCTGGGTATTACCATGCAGGAGCCTGGCATCTCGCGTGTGGTGGCGGTGGATATCGAAGAAGCGTTGAAGTTGTCCGAGGCGGCGTAACAGGGCGATGGGGTTATGAGCGATCTGCAAATCAGCTTGTTGGGTATCGGTGTGGTGGTGATCGTTGCTGTGTTGCTCTACAACAGTGTGCAGCAGCGTCGCTTGCAACGCCGCCTGAATGATTCGTTTGGCGAGCCACGCGACGACGTGCTGCTGGGCGAAGGCGGGCAGACGCTGCCGCAGCAGCGCGTCGAGCCGCAGTTGGATGGCGTGGCAGCGGATTATGCGGCACCTGTGGCGCAAAAATCTGTCGATGCGCCCGCGCCACCGCCCAGCATAGCCAATATCGACGACACCATTGATTGCGTGGCAACCCTCGGCTGCGATACGCCACTCACCGCCGCACAAGTGGCCGAAGTGCTATCGGGCGTAGCGGCCTGCGGGCGCACCTGGCGCGCAGCAGGTTACAACGCAGGTAGCGGGCGCTGGGAAGAAATCAACCGTGCGGTGACCGGGCAATACACAAGGCTGCGGCTGGCGCTGCAAATGGCCAATCGCGGTGGCCCGTTAAGCGCTGTGCAACTCGGTGCGTTTTGTGATGGCCTGAATACGCTGGCCACACGGTTTGGCGCGTCGGTGCTATTGCCCGATGCTGACAAAGTGCTCGTGGAGGCGCATGCGCTGGATACGTTTTGTGTCGATGTTGATGTAGCGATCGGCATTAACGTTATTACAGCTGAAGCCGATGGATTCAGTGGCGCACGCGTGCGCGCTCTGGTGGAAAGCGAAGGGTTCAAGCTGGAGCCCGATGGCGTGTTTCATCTTGAGGACACGCATGAAGCCAATCAAAACACGCTGCTGACGATTTCCAATCAGGAATCTGCGCCATTTCTGCCGGAAGCGGTAAACGGCATGAGCACAAAAGGCATTACGATCTTGCTCGATGTACCCCGCGTGACCGATGCAGAAACCGCGCTGCAACGCATGTTCGAGCTGGGCCGCAGTCTTTCGGTCACGCTTAAAGGGCGGTTGGTGGACGATAATCGTGCCACGCTGACTACTGTGAGCATGGAGAAAATCCGCCAGCAGCTTAAAGATATTCATGGTGCCATGAACGCGCGTGGCATCGCGCCGGGAAGCCCGCGCGCGCTGCGCCTGTTTTCCTGATGGTTGCTGCAGATTCGGCGGCGCGCGCGCAAGCCTTGCGCGCGCAACTTGAAGCACATAACCATAGTTATTACGTACTCGACGCGCCGCAAGTGCTTGATGCGGAATATGACCGTCTGTTCCAGGAATTGCAGGCGCTGGAAGCGGACTATCCCGAACTGTTGACCTCTGATTCACCCACCCAGAGGGTGGGCGGCAAAGCGCTCGAAACACTGCTGCCGGTGGCGCATCGCGTGCCGATGTTATCGATACGCACCGAGACGGATATCGAAGACAGCGGCGCGGTGAAATTCGATACTTACGTGCGTAGCGAACTGGGGCTGGATCAAAGCGCACCGCCGGTTGAATATACGGCAGAGCTTAAATTTGATGGTCTCGCGATCAATTTGCGTTATGAGCAGGGTGTATTGGTGCAGGCCGCCACGCGTGGCGATGGTGAAACCGGCGAAGATGTCACCGCAAACGTGCGCACCATACGCGTGATTCCGTTGCGCTTGCATGGCGAAGTACCTGACGTGCCCGATGTAATAGAGGTGCGCGGCGAAATATATATCAATCGCAGCGATTTCGAAGCCATGAATGAAACGCAACGTGCGGCTGGTGAAAAGCTATTTGTGAATCCACGCAACGCTGCAGCTGGGTGTATACGTCAACTGGATTCCAGAATTACCGCACGGCGACCACTGTCGTTTTTTGCCTACGGCACAGGTGAAACCACCGGCTGGATATTGCCTGCGCGCCACAGTGATGTGCTGGATACCTTTGCCGCATGGGGCTTTCCGGTGAACACCGATCGCGCCGTGGTGCTGGGGGCCGATGGCTTGATCGCTTATCACCGGCGCATCGGCGAAACGCGCAATGCGCTAGCGTTTGATATCGATGGTGTAGTGTACAAAGTTAACAGTATCGCGTTGCAACGACAACTCGGATTTCGCAGCCGCGAGCCGCGCTGGGCCGTGGCGCATAAATATCCCGCGCAGGAAGCATTGACCGAAGTAATCGACATCGAAGTGCAGGTAGGCCGTACCGGTGCGATAACACCTGTCGCACGATTGAAGCCGGTGTTTGTCGGCGGGGTAACGGTAACGAATGCCACTTTGCACAACGAGGACGAAGTGCGGCGCAAAGACATTCATATCGGCGATACCGTGGTGGTGCGCCGCGCAGGCGACGTGATTCCTGAAGTGGTGCGCGCAATCGTCGAGCGGCGGCCACCGGGCGCACGGGAGTTTGTAATGCCGGTGACGTGCCCTTCGTGCAGTTCGGCAGTGCAGCGTGATGAAGACGAAGCGGTGGCGCGCTGTAGCGCAGGCTTGTATTGTCCGGCACAACGCAAACAGGCATTGCTGCATTTTGCCTCGCGCCGGGCGCTGGACATCGAAGGGCTGGGCGAAAAAATTGTTGATCAACTGGTCGATAGCAGCATGGTACGCACGCCAGCCGATTTGTTCCAACTGGATGTGGCAAGTCTTGCCGCGTTGGAGCGAATGGGTGACAAGGCCGCCGCTAATCTGGTTGAGGCGATTGAACACTGCCGCGACACCACACTGGCGCGCTTCATCTACGGACTGGGTATACGCAATGTGGGTGAAAGCACGGCGCGTGATCTGGCCGCGCATTTTCGTGGTCTGGATGCATTGATGGCGGCGGATGAACTGCTCCTGCAACAGGTGTCCGACGTGGGGCCGGTGGTAGCGCAGAGTGTGGCGGCTTTTTTCGCCGAGCAGCATAATCGGCAGGTGATCGCTGAATTGGTAGCGGCGGGCATTCAATTTGCACCGATTGCGGCGCCTGAAAAACCTGCGCCGGGTGTGACGGGAAAAACCTTTGTATTGACCGGCACCTTGCCCACGTTATCGCGCGATGAGGCTAAGGCGCGCATCGAAGCCAAGGGTGGAAAAGTGTCTGGCAGTGTATCCAAAAAAACGCATTACGTAGTGGCGGGTGAAGAAGCAGGCAGTAAGCTCATCAAGGCGCAAGAACTCGGTGTCACCGTGCTGGACGAGAGTGCGCTTTTTGCATTGCTTACACAGGTTGGTACGTAACAATTTGTTTTTATTGATTATTTTAAAGCACACTCACAGCCATGTTAGCCATAATCGGTGGCAGCAGTCTTGATCGCTTGAGCGCGCTCGCCGATGTGCGGCGTGTTGAAATGGCTACGCCCTCTACACCATACGGTGCGCCGTCAGGTCCATTGATTTTCGGCAAACTGGCTGGACGCGATATTGTTTTTCTGGCGCGCCACGGCGAAAATCACAGTGTGCCGCCGCACAAAATCAATTATCGCGCCAATCTGTGGGCGTTACAGGCGCACGCTGTTACACAGGTTGTTGCGGTAGTGACGGTTGGTGGTATCGGCGCACATTTCACAGCGGGGGCGTTGGCCGTGCCCGATCAAATTATAGATTACACGTGGGGGCGTGCAGCGACCTTTTTCGATGGTGAAGTTGGCGGCGATCGTGCGCTTGTCAAGCACATCGACTTCACAAAACCGTACGATGAGCCGCTACGCCAATGCATTCTGCGCGCGGCACAGCGTGTTGAAATACCACTGCACGATGGCGGCACGTACGCCACTACGCAAGGGCCGCGCCTCGAAACGGCAGCAGAGATACAGCGTCTGGCGCGCGATGGTGCGCACATGGTCGGCATGACGGGCATGCCTGAAGCCGCGCTGGCGCGCGAATTGAATCTGCAGTACGCGGCGCTGGCGCTGGTGGTCAACGCCGCCGCTGGTACTGGCACAAGTGCGCAGGCGATTGATCTACCGGCTGCCGAAGCGCTGGCGCGCACGGCGATGGCACAAGTGGTGCACATACTGAGTGAGGTGGCAAACGTTGGCAATTAAACCGGTACTGCGCATGGGTGACCCACGGTTGCTGGAGCCGTCAAAGCCGATCAAAAAATTCCGCACAGCAGAATTGCGTAATCTCATCACTGACATGCGCGACACCATGGCATCGCTCAAGGGCGCGGGTTTGGCCGCACCGCAAATCGGCGTAAATTTGCAGGTGGTGATTTTCGGTATTGAATCAAATCCCCGCTACCCTGATGCTGAATCGGTGCCGTTCACGATTTTGGTTAATCCGAAGCTCACCCCTGTCGACAAAGAGATCGAGGAGGGCTGGGAAGGCTGCCTTTCCGTGCCGGGGATGCGCGGGCTGGTGCCGCGTTTTCTCAATCTGCGGTATCAGGGCTTTGACGAGAACGGAAAAAAAATAGACCGTACGGTTGACGATTTTCATGCGCGCGTGGTGCAGCACGAGTGCGATCATCTGGCGGGTATTTTGTACCCGATGCGCATACGCGACATGCGCAATTTCGGCTATACGGCGGAATTGTTTCCCGACGAAGATATTGCTGACGATTAAATTTTCAGCGTCTCAATCAAATCGTTTTCCATGCGCACGACCTTTTTCGGATCGTTAAGCGCCTCGCCAGTAATCAAAAACGTGTCTTCGGCGCGCGAACCCAGCGTGTTGATTTTAGCGGTGTGCAGGTCAATGCCATAGGCCAGAAATACGCGTGCAATGCGCGACAGTAGTCCCGGGCGATCACCCGCAATGATAGAGAGCACCTGATACACGCCGCGATCATCTTTTTGAATACGGACTTCGGGCGAGATCGGAAAGTGCTTTAACTGGCGCGACAGACGTGGTTTGGTCAGCGGCGGCAGCGGTGCTTTCAAGCGCAGGCGTTCGCCTAACTCGTGCTCGATATAGGCTGTGAGATCGCGATAATCTATATCGGCGTTGCCTGCATCCTGCACCTGAAAAGTATCGAGTGCGTAGCCATAGTGTGCGGTGTAGATACGCGCTTCGTGGATGTTGTAGCGGATGCTTTCGAAAAATCCGCAGATGCGCGCAAAAAGCGCTTCTTGATCTTGCACATACACCATCACCTGCAGGCCTTCACCTGCGCGCGAGGGGCGTGCCTTGATGATGGGCTCGGGGACTTGCGCGCGGTAATAGAGCGTGCGGGTGTGCCAGGCGATTTCCTGAGGGTCGTGGCGCAGAAAATACGCTGTGTCGAGTTTCGCCCAGAACGTATCGATGGATTCGTCGGCAATGCCATACAGACGCAAATTGGCGCGGGCTTCATCCTGGCGTGCGCGCTGACTGTTTTCAACCGTCGGAGCGTTGCCCGCGAGCTGGCGTTGCGTCACGAGGAACAGATCTTCCAGTAGTTTGCCTTTCCAGGCATTCCAGACTTTGGGGCTGGTGCCGCGGATGTCGGCTACCGTCAGCAGGTAAAGCGCGATAAGCCGACGCTCAGTGATAACTTTGCCTGAAAAAGAATGAATGATTTCGGGGTCCGACAAATCCTGCTTTTGCGCGGTGCTCGACATCATCAAGTGCTGCTCAACCAGCCACACCACCAAGGTGCAATCATCGCTGGACAAGCCGTGTGCTTTGCAGAATTTTGCAGCGTCGGCTTTGCCCAGGGTGGAGTGGTCGCCGCCCCGGCCTTTGGCGATGTCGTGGAAAAGCCCGGCCAGATACAGCACTTCGGGTTTGTCGAATTCCGACATCAAGCGGCTGCATAGCGGAAACTCATGGGCGAGCTCCGGCACCGCAAAACGGCGCAAATTGCGAATCACGCGCAGAATATGTTCGTCAACCGTGTAGACGTGATACAGATCATGCTGCATCTGGCCGACGATTTTGCCAAACGCAGGCAGGATGCTGCCCAGAATGCCGAGTTGATTCATGCGGCGTAGTTCGCGGATGACGCGATCGGGGCTGCGAAAAATGTTGAGGAATTGCTCGCGATGCGTGGCATTGCGACGATAGGCTGGGCCGATGGATTTTCGCGCGCGCCATAGCGCGCGCTGCGTGTTGGCGCCAATGCCTTTGAGTTCGGAGTGCTGTTGCAGCAGCAGAAATGTTTCGAGTATGGCTTCCGGATGTTTTTCAAACGTGTCGTCGTGTTGCATGGACAGCACTTCATTGCGCAGGCCAAATCGCTCGTTCAGCGGTTGCAGTTTGATGTTGCGCACACCGGTCAGCCGCGCACGGATGTTCTGCAGCACAATATTGTCGATCTGCGAAACCGCTTTGGCACTTTGGTAGTAGCGTTGCATGAGTTGCTCGCTGGCCAGGCGATGTGCGCGATTGCTCAGGCCAAATTTCTCGGCGAGTGCCGATTGCAAATCAAAAATCAGACGGTCTTCACGTCGCCCAGCCAGATAATGCAGGCGGATGCGCAGCATGTGCAGAAATCGTTCGTGCCGCTGAATTTCGCGCGATTCGGTTTCGGTGATGAGGCCGCGGCGTACCAGATCGGCCCAGCTTTTGCCAAAACCGGTGGCGCGCGCAATCCACAAAATGTGATGTAAATCGCGCAGTCCACCCGCGCTTTCCTTGACGTTGGGCTCAAGATTGGTTTCGCCAAAACGCACATGGCGTTGCTGCTGCTCCAGGCGCTTGGCCTGCATGAAAACCATGGGTTCCAGCGCTTCAGTGGTGGCTGTTACATATTGCTTATAGCGCTTGCGATTGCCCGCCAGCCAACGGGATTCCAGCATGCTGGTTTGCGCAGTAATATCCTGGCGCGCGATTTCAACGCATTCTTCTATGGTGCGCACACTGTGACCGGTGTCGAGACCGATATCCCACCAAGCGCCGACCAGTGCCTGCAATTTTTCCTGTAACGCTTCGTCTGCCGGCGCATCCAGAAGGATCAGCAAATCAATGTCAGAGTAGGGGAAAAGTTGCCCACGCGCATAGCCGCCCACTGCGACCAGCGCCAGACCTTCCGGGATATCGTGCGCCTGCCACACCGCTCGCAGCAATTGATCGACCAGGACACAGTGTTGGCGTAATAAATCGGGTGCCGATGGCCGGGATTCAAATGCGCTGCGCAGGGTGAGGCGGCCCGCGTCGAGCAATTTCTTGAAATGATGCGTCGGTTGCAGCGGGCTAACTTCCGTCGAACCTGGCAGTGCGTCAGGCATAGTTGTCAGGCGACGGCAGGTGGCGCGGGCATGCCCGGAGAAACCGTCAGCACTTCAAAGCCGGTTTCGGTGACCAGTATCGTGTGCTCCCACTGCGCCGACAGGCTGTGATCCTTGGTGACAATGGTCCAGCCATCCGCAAGCCCGCGTATATCTGCACGACCCGCGTTGATCATCGGCTCGATAGTGAATGTCATGCCCGCTGACAAAGGCACGCCAGTGCCGGGCCGCCCGTAATGCACTACCTGGGGATCTTCGTGAAATTTTTTGCCGATACCGTGCCCGCAGAATTCGCGCACCACGCTGAAACCGTTGCCTTCGGCGTAGCTTTGAATCGCGTGGCCCACATCGCCCAGTCGTGCGCCGGGTGCAACCTTGCGGATGCCGCGCCACATGCATTCATAGGTAATTTCGCACAGCCGTTTGGCCTGTATCGACGGCATGCCGACATAAAACATGCGGCTGGTGTCACCGTGATAACCGTCTTTGATGACGGTGATATCCACGTTGACCACATCGCCGTTCTTGAGTTTTTTCTCGCCCGGAATGCCGTGGCAGATTACGTGGTTAACTGACGTGCAAATCGATTTTGGATAGGGTGAGTAACCCGGCGGACAATAGTTCAGCGGCGCCGGGATGGTTTTCTGTTCGTTCACCATGTAATCGTGACAGAGCTGGTCGATTTCGTTGGTGGTTCGTCCTGCGACGATATAGGGCGCGATAAAATCGAGTACTTCGGCGGCGAGCTTGCCCGCGACGCGCATTTTTTCAATGTCTTGAGGGGATTTAAGTTCTATGGGCATGCTGTGACCGTGCGGCGCACGGTAAGTCCTTGTTTTTATGATAGGTGTTGGGAACGCTTGGACATGAACCGAGGTAGCCATTGTAATTCAGGATGACGCAACCTGAATCCAGTAAAACGGGATTATCCATAAGTATCTGTTTTTACTCGAAAAGTTAAACATCCCTGGTTATTGCCCCGCTAAACGCTTCGTTTGAAATAGGTACAATTTCCATGTTAAAATAACGAGTTAGCTGAATTCGGCATTGTCGGTTTTCGCCGGGAACTGGAATTAGCTACCAATACCCACATCCGCCCCGTAATGTTTACATTTGGGTGTTCAAAGAATGATGTTTGTCTTTGAATATTG
Organism: Betaproteobacteria bacterium; assembly: GCA_947486575.1. Lineage (GTDB taxonomy): Bacteria > Pseudomonadota > Gammaproteobacteria > Burkholderiales > SG8-41 > UBA5216. Next base: position 52,975 of record CANKUB010000002.1, read on the forward strand.
GTGGATGGAGGCTCAACCCAAACAGGAGTAGTTTATGTCAGTCACTATGCGTGAAATGCTGGAATGCGGCGTTCACTTCGGGCACCAAACCCGGTTCTGGAACCCGCGCATGGCCCCGTATATCTTCGGCCATCGTAATAAAATTCATATTGTCAATCTTGAGAAAACGCTTGAGATGTATCAGGCGGCGATCAAGTTTGTGCGTCAATTGACTGCCAATCGCGGCACCATATTGTTTGTTGCTACCAAGCGTCAGGCGCGCGAGATTATCCGCGAAGAAGCGCTGCGTTGCGCCACACCGTTTGTTGATGACCGTTGGCTGGGCGGCATGCTCACCAACTATAAAACCGTCAAGCAATCGATCAAGCGTCTTAAAGACATGCAGGCGATTGTTGCCGATGGCTCGGTTGAAAAACTCATCAAAAAAGAAGCGCTGATGTTTCAGCGTGAGTTGATCAAACTTGAGCGCAGCCTGGGCGGCATTAAAGATATGGATGGCCTGCCGGATGCGTTGTTCGTGATCGACGTGGGCTATCAAAAAAATGCCATCGCGGAAGCGAACAAGCTGGGCATTCCGGTGATTGGCATTGTCGATACCAATCACACACCCATCGGTGTGGATTACGTGATTCCGGGTAACGACGACTCCAGCCGCGCGATTCGTTTGTATGCGCGCGGTATGGCCGATGCCATTCTCGAGGGCCGTAACGACAGCTTGCAGGAAATTGTGGCGCCAGCCGGCGGCGAAGAATTCGTCGAAGTCGAAGAAGCCAAGTAACTCGGGTGCTCACATGATCAGGGGCAGCTCGAATACGTGAGCGCCCCTTTTTTTTAACGGATGGAGTTTGTAATGGCTGAAATTACCGCAGGTATGGTGAAAGAATTGCGCGAGAAGACCGACGCGCCGATGATGGAATGCAAAAAAGCGCTGACCGAAGCTGCTGGTGACATGAGCAAGGCGGAAGAAATTCTGCGCGTAAAGCTCGGTAACAAGGCAACCAAGGCCGCTTCGCGTGTAGCCGCTGAAGGCGTGGTGGCGATGTTTATCGCAGCAGATGGCAAGTTGGGCGCGATGCTTGAAGTGAATTGCGAAACCGATTTTGTGGCGAAGAACACGGATTTCCTGGCGTTCTCTGGCGCGTTGGCCAGCATGATTGCGGACAAAAATCCGGCAGACGTTGCTGCGTTGTCGGCACTGGATCTGAAAGGCACGTCAGTCGAAGAAACCCGCAAGGCGCTGGTTGGAAAGCTCGGCGAAAACGTCAGTCTGCGGCGCTTCACGCGCGTGGCGGCGAAGGGGCAACTGGCGAACTATATTCACGGAGGCGCAAAAATCGGTGTGATGGTCGACTTGGTGGGGGGCGCTGACGGCATGGGCAAGGATCTCGCCATGCACATCGCTGCGAGCAAACCCAAGGCGTTGGATGCGTCTGGTGTGGCGGCCGATGTGATTGAAACCGAGCGTCGTATCGCGACAGAGAAAGCAGCCGAGGACGCGGCCAAGTCGGGCAAGCCGATTACGCCTGATATTTTGTCCAAGCGCGTGGAGGGCTCGGTGCAGAAAGTTCTCAAGGAGCTCACACTGCTCGGTCAGCCATTCGTCAAAAACGACAAGCAAACGGTGGAGCAATTGCTCAAGGCGAACAATGCTTCTGTTGCCTCTTTCACGCTGTATATCGTGGGTGAAGGGCTTGAGAAAAAGAAGGACGATTTTGCGGCAGAGGTTGCAGCCGCGGTCAGCGCCGCCAGTAAATAGTATTTAAAAGCAAAAACTTACAGGATATCTGAAAATGCCGGACAAACCCGTCTACAAGCGCATACTCGTCAAACTGAGCGGCGAGGCGTTAATGGGCGAGGATAGTTATGGCATTAATCAGGGCGTGATTGAGCGTATTGTTGGCGAAATTGGCGACGTGGCGAAACTCGGCGTTGAAATTGCAGTGGTGATAGGCGGCGGCAATATTTTTCGAGGTGTGGCGCCGGCAGCCGCGCACATGGATCGCGCGACAGCTGATTACATGGGCATGCTCGCAACTATCATGAACGCATTGGCATTGCAGGATGCGATGCGCCGCGCCAACATTATCAGCCGTGTGCAATCGGCGTTGAATGTTGAGGCCGTAGTTGAGCCTTATATTCGCGGCAAAGCGATGCGCTATCTTGAAGAAGGCAAAATCGTGATTTTTGCGGCGGGTACAGGTAACCCGTTTTTTACTACCGATACAGCAGCAGCGTTGCGTGGTATGGAAATCAACGCCGAGTTGGTGTTGAAGGCGACCAAGGTGGATGGCGTCTATAGCGCTGACCCAAAAAAAGACCCCACGGCGGTGCGCTATAAAAAGCTCACGTTTGATGAGGCGATCATCAAAAATCTCAAGGTGATGGATGCCACGGCGCTGACGTTGTGCCGTGATCAAAGGCTGCCGATCAATGTGTTCAGCATTTTTGAAGCGGGTGCGTTAAAGCGCGTAGTGACGGGTGCGGACGAAGGCACGATGGTTGTTGCTTAAAAAATAAGGTTGAATCAGCGGAGAAAATCATGATCGCCGATATCAAGAAAATTGCCGAACAGAAAATGAAAAAGTCGCTGGAGTCGCTGAAAATGGACTTGGCGAAAGTGCGTACGGGCCGCGCGCATGCGGGCATACTCGATCATGTGATGGTGGATTACTACGGCACGCCGACGGCGATTCCGGGTGTGGCCAGCGTGACATTGATTGACGCGCGCACCATTGGCGTCACACCGTGGGAAAAAAAGATGACCAACGTGATCGAAAAAGCCATCCGTGACGCCGATCTGGGGTTGAACCCCAGCACTACCGGCGAAATCGTGCGCGTGCCGATGCCTTCGCTGACGGAAGAACGCCGCCGTGATCTGACCAAAATCGTAAAAGGCGAAGGCGAAAATGCAAAGGTGGCGGTGCGCAATGTACGTCGTGATGCCAACACGCAATTAAAAGACCTGCTCAAGAAAAAATCCATCGCGGAAGACGATGAACGCCGCGCGCAAGAGGATATCCAAAAGCTGACCGACCGCCACATCGCTGATATCGACAAGGCGTTGCAGGTGAAGGAAGCTGAATTGATGGCGGTTTAATCGCTGTGGCCACGCTTCCCAGCTCCACGCAAATTGTGCCTGATGCGCCGCAGATTCCGCGGCACATTGCTGTCATCATGGATGGCAACGGACGCTGGGCAAAAAATCGATTCATGCCGCGCATTGCAGGGCACAAGCGCGGTGTGGAATCCGTGCGTAACGCCGTGCGTGCGTGTGCTGAGCGTGGTGTGCAATACCTGACGTTATTCGCTTTCAGCAGCGAAAACTGGCGGCGGCCTAAAGATGAAGTCAAATTCCTGATGCAGTTGTTTATGCACGTGCTTGAAGCAGAAGTATCCAAGTTACACCGGAATAATATTCGTTTGAAAATCGTCGGCGATCTCTCCCAGTTTGATGAAAGGCTGGTGCAGCTGGTTCGTGAGGCAGAAGAAAAAACTAAAAATAATCAACAGCTTACGTTAACTGTGGCAGCCAATTACGGTGGTCGTTGGGATATTCTTCAGGCGCTGAATCACCTGGTGCGAGCACATCCCGAAAAAGCGGGTAACTATAGCGAGAGTGATTTCGCGCCGTATTTGTCGATGCAAGACGCGCCAGAGCCGGATCTCTTCATACGAACTGGTGGCGAAAAGCGCGTGAGCAATTTTTTGTTGTGGCAACTGGCGTATACCGAACTGTATTTCACCGACATGCTGTGGCCCGATTTTGATGCGGCAGCACTGGATACTGCTATCGCTTCCTATCAGCAGCGCGAACGCCGCTATGGGCGAACCAGTGAGCAGTTGCAGGGCGACGTACCACAGCGCGGCATGGCTGGTGGCTGATTTTCATCCGCTGTTATTGGCGCGTACTGGCTGAGGTAGATGCTTAAAACGCGCGTTCTTACCGTTGCAATACTACTGCCGCTGTTTATTGTGGCATTGTTTTATTTTCCCGTTACGGTGTGGGCGCTATTTGTGGCATTGCTGGCGTTAATCGCCGCTTGGGAGTGGGGCGGGCTTGCGGGGTGGGGCGCCATGGCACGCATGGCATACGTCGGCCTTATTGCGGGATGCGGTGTGCTGCTGTGGCAGTTTGGTTACGTTGATCCGCGCAGTGGGGACATGGTGTATCCAGTAGTGCTTGGCGTTTCATTGATATTCTGGATGGTGTTGGCACCGCTGTGGCTCGCGCGCAATTGGCGTATTCAGTCGTCTGTTGTACTCGCAGTAACTGGTGCCATTCTGTTGCTGCCGCTGTGGCTGGCCCTGGTGTGGTGGCAGCAAAAGCCCATGCTGCTGTTGATGCTTATGTCCATCGCGTGGGTGTCTGACACCGCAGCGTATTTATGTGGTCGGCGTTGGGGGCGGCGCAAACTGGCAGTAACCATTAGTCCGGGCAAGACCTGGGAGGGCGTCTTTGGTGCGGTCGTGGCCGTCAGCGCCTATTATTTTATTTTGCAGGTGACCGCCCCGGGGCTTCCGGTGTTGCTGCAGGGCATCGCGGGATTCGGCTTGTTTTTATTCAGCATGGTGCTGGGCATAGAGGGCGATTTGTTTGAATCGTGGATCAAGCGCACTGCGGGCGTAAAAGACAGCGGCAGTATTTTTCCAGGGCATGGCGGTGCGCTCGATCGCATTGACGCGCTGACCGCGAGTATGCCACCGGTAACGTTGCTGCTGCTGATGCTTTAAACTCCCTTCCGCATGCAAAATCTGACTATTCTCGGATCTACAGGCAGCATCGGCGTAAATACGCTGGATGTAGTTGCGCGCCATCCGCAACGCTTTCGCATTGTTGCGCTGACAGCAAAATCGCGCACAGATGTACTGCTTCGACAGTGCAAACAGTTTACACCGCAGTTCGCTGTTTTGACCGATGCGGAAGCGGCAAAAGCCTTTGAGCAAAGTGTGAAAGAAGCAGGCTTGTCCACGCGTGTGTTGTGTGGTGTTGAAGCGCTGGAAAAAGTAGCGCGCCTGCCGCAAGTGGATACCGTGATGGCTGCAATCGTCGGCATTGCGGGCTTGCGGCCCACATTGGCGGCGGCGGGCAGCGGCAAAAAAGTACTGCTGGCAAATAAAGAGTCGCTGGTCACAGCGGGTGGTTTGTTCATGGATACCGTGCGTAGCCACGGCGCGACCTTGCTGCCGATTGATAGCGAACACAATGCGGTGTTTCAATCGCTGCCGCGTGATTTTGATGGCAATCTTGCGCGCTGTGGCGTGCGACGAATCTTGCTGACTGCTTCGGGTGGCCCGTTTCGCACGCTACCGCTGGATCAATTTGAGGGCATCACGCCGGATCAAGCGTGCGCGCACCCCAATTGGGTTATGGGGCGCAAAATTTCCGTCGATTCAGCCACCATGATGAACAAGGGGCTGGAGGTCATAGAAGCGCATTGGCTATTTGGCGCGCCGCCGCAAAGCATTGAAGTGGTAGTACATCCTGAGAGCATTGTGCATTCAATGGTTGCCTACGTGGATGGCTCGGTGATCGCGCAACTCGGTAATCCGGATATGCGCACACCTATCGCACATGCGCTGGCCTACCCGGAGCGCATCACCAACGGCGTTGATATTCTTGATCTAACGGCAGCAGGCACGCTGCATTTTGAAAAGCCTGACTGGGGACGTTTTCCCTGTCTGGCGCTGGCGTTCGAGGCGTTGCGCGCGGGCAATGGTGCTGCCACGGTGCTGAATGCAGCCAATGAGGTAGCCGTGGAACGTTTTCTCGAACAGAAGTTGAAATATCTGGATATTCCGCACCTGATCGAGGCTGTGCTGACCACGGTACATGCGTCAGCAGCGCATAGCCTCGATGATGTGCTCGCGCTTGACCATGAAGCGCGCGAACAGGCGTGGCAGTGGGGGCGCCCCAGTAACACGGCCATAGGCGGTCGAGTTGCGGGAACCATTGCGGTGGTGGTGCAGTCCTAACAAGCTGATTATCATGGGCATCATACTTTTCAAATTTGCGGCGTTTTTGCTGGCACTGGGCGTGCTGGTAGTGATTCATGAGCTGGGCCATTACTGGGTGGCACGCTGGTGCAACGTCAAGGTGCTGCGATTTTCAGTAGGCTTCGGCAAGCCACTGAAAACGTGGGTGCGCGGGGCCGACAACACCGAGTGGGTGTTAGCAGCTGTGCCGCTGGGTGGCTACGTCAAAATGCTCGATGAGCGTGAATCGCCGGTTGCGCCCAAGGAATTGCCGCGAGCGTTTAACCGGCAAACCGTGTGGAAGCGTATCGCCATTGTGCTGGCAGGGCCCGTAGCCAATCTGCTGTTGGCAATTGCCCTGTACTGGGGGCTATTCATGCACGGCGTGCCGGGCGTGCGACCCGTCGTGGGTGCGCCAGTGGCTTCAAGCGCTTCGGCAAAAGCGGGTTTTGTCACAGGCGATACGATTACCAGCGTGGCTGGCGAGCGGGTGTCTACCTGGCAGGATGCGCGCTGGGTATTGCTGAAAAATGCTGTGCATAAGCAGGTTGTAGCCGTGCAAGTCACGACGGATACCGACGATACGGCAACACGCAACCTCGATATGTCAGGGCTGACTGCGGCTGATCTCGATGGCGATTTTCTCAAGGTGCTGGGGGTAACGCCCTTTCAGCTCAAGGCGCCACCGGAAATCGCACGTATCGCGGCAGGCAGCGCGTCGGAGCGCGCAGGCTTAAAAGCGGGTGACGAAATCGTCGCGTTGAACAATGTGCGTTTGGAATCGGTTGAGCATGCCATAAAAATCATTCAAGCGCATGCAGGCAAGGTGTTGATCGCTGAAATTCGTCGCGATGGCATTGTATTGCCGCCTCTGGAAGTTACCCCCGAAGCGACTGCCGAAGCAGACGGACGTCAGATGGGGCGTATTGGCGCGATGTTGCAGCCGCTGCAAAAAGTGTTCAGTAAATACCGCGTGGAAGTGCGCTATGGCCCCATCGATGGCCTGGGCCAGGCGATAATGAAAACTTGGGACACATCGATATTCAGTCTGAAAATGCTGGGCAAAATGGTGACGGGAGAAGTCTCGCTGAAAAATCTCAGCGGGCCGATAACCATAGCCGATTATGCGGGGCAATCCGCGCAACATGGCTGGATTGCCTATCTGGTGTTTCTGGCACTGATCAGCATCAGTCTCGGCGTGTTGAATCTGCTGCCGATCCCGTTATTGGATGGGGGGCATTTGATGTATTATATCGTTGAGGTTTTCAAGGGCACTCCGGTGTCGGAGCAAGTCATGGAAATCGGGCAGCGTGTTGGCATGGGTCTGCTGTTACTCATGATGGCATTTGCGCTCTTCAATGATGTTAATCGACTGATAAGCGGCTAGTTCATGGCATTTAGCTTTTTGCACTCATGGCGTTTCAATTTCTGCCTGATCTGCGCTGCCCTATGCACCTCACTTAACGCCCCGGCTGCGCTGGCAATGGATCCTTTCGTCATCAAGGACATCCGGGTCGAGGGCCTGCAACGCACCGAAGCCGGCACCATTTTCAGCTATCTGCCCGTGCGTGTGGGCGACACGCTTACTGACGAAAAATCTTCCGAGGCGATTCGTTCGTTGTTTGCCACCGGGTTTTTCAAGGACGTTACGCTGGAAGTTGATGGCAACGTGCTGGTTGTGGTGATTCAAGAGCGGCCCTCGATTGCGCAAGTTGATTTTACCGGTGTCAAGGAATTCGACAAAGAAACCCTGAACAAAGCCATGCGGCAAATCGGTTTGGCCGAAGGCCGTATTTTTGATCGCGGCACGGCAGATCGTGCAGAGCAGGAGTTAAAACGCCAATACCTGACGCGCGGTAAATACGCGGCTGAAGTTACGACAACCGTCACCCCGCTGGAGCGCAATCGCGTATCGGTGAATTTCACTGTGGTGGAAGGCGACTCCTCTAAAATCCGCCAGATTTCAATTATTGGCGCCAAGGCATTTACCGAGAAACAGTTGTTGAGTCTGTTTGTGCTGCGTGAGCCTGGGTTGTTAACCTGGTATAGCAAACAGGATCAATATTCTCGTCAAAAACTGTCAGCAGACCTGGAAACATTGCGTTCGTATTACCAGGATCGTGGCTACCTGGAATTCAACATTGATTCGACGCAGGTGTCGATTACACCTGATAAAAAAGATATTTATATCACCGTAAGTATTATCGAAGGTGAAAAATACAACGTTGCCGACGTCAAAATCGAAGGACAGTTGCTGATACCCGAAGCGGAAATCCGCAAGCTGATAACGGTGAAGCAAGGTGACGTGTTTTCCAGGGTAAGGCTTAACGAATCAACCAAGAAAATTACCGAACGCCTAGGCAACGATGGTTATGCCTTTGCCAATGTAAACGCCGCGCCTGAGCTCAATAAAGAAAAGCGCGAAGCCATCTTTACTTTTTTCATCGATCCGGGTCGCCGTGTTTATGTGCGGCGCATCAACATTGGCGGCAATAGTCGCACTCGTGATGAAGTGATCCGTCGCGAGATGCGCCAAATGGAAAGCGCGTGGTATTCAGGCGAAAACATCACGACCTCCAAGCGTCGCGTTGACAAGCTGGGCTACTTTACCGAAGTGAATGTGGAAAACCCGGCAGTGCAGGGCACTACGGATCAGGTGGATGTGAATTTCACGGTGGTTGAAAGGCCTACCGGCAATATTTTGCTGGGTGCGGGATTCGGCAGCGGATCGGGTATTGTGTTGTCGGGGTCTATATCGCAAAATAATATCTTTGGCTCGGGCAAGCATCTGTCGGTTCAGGTCAGCGGCAGTCAATTCAATAAAATTTACTCGGTGTCCTTTACTGACCCCTATTTCACTGCGGACGGTGTAAGTGTTGGTTATGATTTGTACCATCGCAAGATCGATGCACAAGGCAGTAATCTGGGTGAATATGTCACAAAGACCACTGGCGCTGGTGTGCGCTTCGGTGTGCCGATTAGCGAAATTGACACCATTCAATATGGTCTTGCGTTTGAGGAAACCAGCATTACGACTTTTCCCACAAGTCCATTGTTCTACACGGATTACGTGAGCTCGTTTGGACCGCGCAATACGGCGTTCATGCCCAGCGTGGGCTGGGTGCGGGATGGCCGTGACTCGCTGATTTATCCCATGTCAGGCACGTTTCAGCGTGCATTTGCTGATGGGGGCTTGCCGGGGGGCACGTTGCGGTATTACCGGATGAACTATCAGTACCAGCGCTATTTCCCGATGACAAGAACGACGGCGCTGATGTGGAATGGCGAGATCGGTTATGGCGACGGTTATAGCGGTAAATCCCTGCCGTTTTTCAAGAATTACTTTGCAGGCGGCGTATCGTCGTTGCGGGGTTACCGGCTGAATACGGTGGCACCGCGTGACGCCAACGGTGATCCGCGCGGCGGCAATCGTAAATTGTTGACCAATCTGGAATACCTGTTTCCGTTTCCAGGGTTGAACAATGACAAGTCGGTCAGATTGAGCGCATTCTTTGATGCGGGTGGTGTGTCCGACAATAAATTTGATTCCAGCGCACTGCGCTACTCAACCGGCGCGGCACTGGCCTGGGTGTCACCATTTGGCCCGCTGAAATTCAGCATCGGGGTACCTTTGATTAACAAGTTGAATGATAAGCGGCAAATATTTCAGTTCACGTTTGGTGGCGCGTTTTAGCGCTGTTTCAGTGCAAGGATAATAGGTATGCGTAACCTGAAGATGACATCGGTTTTGATTTTCTCGCTGCTGCTGGTGTGCGGCGTTCAAGCGGCTGATCTGAAAGTCGGCTTTGTCGATGCCGAGCGCGTCAACCGTGAATCCGCGCCAGCTGATGAGGCCAGCAAGCGCCTCGAAAAAGAGTTTCAGCCGCGCGTGTCGGAAATCCAGCGTCGTGAAGGCCAGATCAAATCCGCGCAAGCACAGTTTGAGAAAGATGCGCTGACCATGAGCGAGAACGATCGTCGCAGCCGGGAGCAGGAAATGTCGCGGCAAATCGTGGACCTACAGCGCTTACAACGTGAGTTTCAGGAAGACCTGAATCTGCGACGCAATCAAGAGCTTGGGGGGTTGCTTGAGCGTGCCAATAAAATCATTCGGCAGATCGCAGAATCCGAGAAATATGATCTTATTTTGCAGGAAGCCGTCTATCGCAGCCCGCGCATCGACATTACAGATCGGGTGTTGAAGGCACTTGCCGGCGGAAAATAGCGTCGCTTGTCCAGCTTGCTCAATGGTTTCGCTCGCGGGGCCAATGTGCTCGTGACGAAATGCTGCGTATTTTCACGTGACAGGGTCGGTACGCACCGTGATATCACTTAGCCTCGGCGAAATTGTTCGCACACTCGGTGGTAAAGTTGAAGGCAATGCCGAAACGCGAATTGAGAAAATTGGCACGCTGGAAGGTGCCGACGCATCGTCTATAGCCTATCTCGCCAACGAGCGATTTCTTGGCGCTCTGCATGCAACGCATGCTGGTGCTGTGATCCTGGCAACCGATCAGTGCAACGCAACGCAGTTGCCTCGTATAGTGTGCGGTAACCCGCATGCTTATTTTGCGCGCGTGACCGCGTTGCTGCATCCTGTCGCAAACGCTGTAGCGGGCATACATCCGCGCGCAACGGTAGATTCCTCGGCCACGCTGGGTAGCGGTGTTAGTGTCGGCCCCAACGTGGTTGTGGGCTGCGACGCGCACATCGGTGAGGGTGTGAGCATTGGTGCGAATTGTTATGTGGGCGATGGCGTTACTATCGGCGCTGGTACGCGACTATGGCCCGGTGTGGTGATCTATCACGAGTGCCGGATTGGCGAACGTGTTGTATTACATGCGGGGGTGGTAATCGGCGCAGATGGCTTTGGCAACGCGTGGGATATCGATCATTGGGTTAAAGTACCGCAAATAGGTCGTGCCATCATCGGTAACGACGTTGAGATTGGCGCAAATACCACCGTCGACCGCGGAGCAATTGATGACACCGTGATCGAAGACGGCGTGAGGCTCGATAATCTCATCATGATCGCGCACAACGTACATGTGGGTGCGCATACGGCAATTGCCGCCTGCACCGGCATTGCCGGCAGCACGCGTATAGGCCGCAATTGTCGCATTGGCGGCGCAGTGGGCATCGCAGGACATTTGACGATTTGCGACAATGTGGAAGTCGGAGGCAAAACGCTGATTACAAAATCCATCGCAGCGCCCGGCTCGTACAGTGGCGGTTATCCCTTTGAGGAAAGCCGCGCGTGGCGCCGCAACGCAATTCAAATTCGCCATCTTGACGAAATGGCCCGGCACATTAAACAGCTCGAAAAGCGCCTTGCGCTGCTGGAAAGGAAAGACCCATGATCCAGATGAATCTTCATCAGGTGCTGGAGTATCTGCCGCATCGCTATCCGTTTTTGCTGGTGGATCGCGTGTTGTCGTGCGAGCCGGGCAAAGAAATTTGCGCGCTGAAAAACGTCACCATCAACGAGCCATTTTTTAACGGGCACTTTCCACATTATCCCGTGATGCCCGGCGTGTTGATTATCGAAGCGCTGGCGCAGGCAGCGGCGATTCTTTCGTTTTTGACCATGAACGAAAAACCCGATCCTGACTCGTTGTATTATTTTGTTGGTATCGATAAAGCGCGTTTCAAGAAACCCGTGTCGCCAGGCGACGCGCTGCATCTGCACGTGGCGCTGGATAAACACATGCGAGGCGTGTGGCGCTTTAACGCGCAGGCAAAAGTTGAAGGTGAGTTGGTGGCTGAAGCGCAGTTGTTGTGTGCCAAAAGAGCTGTTCAGAAATAATCAATAAAAACAAACAGTTACATGAGCTCCCGTATTCACGCTACCTCTATTGTTGATTCCGCCGCGCGCATCGCCGCCGATGTGGAGATCGGGCCGTATTCCATTATCGGGCCGCACGTCGAAATCGGCGCGGGCTGCGTGATCGGCCCGCATGCAGTGATTAAAGGCCACACACGCATTGGTATCAACAACCACATTTTTCAATTTGTATCGCTGGGCGAAATGCCGCAGGACAAAAAATACGCGGGCGAACCCACGCGCCTTGAGATTGGCGACAACAATGTTATCCGCGAATTTTGCACCTTTAACATCGGCACCGCGCAGGATGTCGGGGTTACGCGACTGGGCAATGATAACTGGATCATGGCTTACGTGCATCTCGCGCATGATTGCCAGATCGGCAACCACACCATTTTCGCCAACAATGCGCAACTCGCAGGCCACGTGCATATCGGCGATTACGCCATCCTTGGCGGTTACACGGGGGTGCATCAATTCTGTCGCGTCGGCGCGCATGTCATCACCGGCATCGGCACGCATGTACTGAAAGACGTGCCGCCGTTTGTTACGGCTTCCGGCAGTCCGGCAGCGCCGCACGGCATCAACGCTGAAGGGCTGAAGCGACGCGGTTACAGCGCTGAGGCGGTTAGCGAAATTCGCCGTGCTTACAAGACGCTATTTCGTTCGGGCGACACACTCGACGTCGCGCTGGCCGCACTTAAAACACAGGCGGCTGCGTGCGCGGAATTGCAACTGCTGGTTGATTTTCTGTTGGTGCCGGGCCGCGGCATTATCCGCTGATTCGCATGGCAAGCGCGCCAGTGATCGGGCTGGTGGCTGGAGAAGCCTCCGGCGATTTACTCGGTGCGCATCTGGTTGCGGCGCTCAAGGCGCGACGGCCTGATCTTCAATTCAAAGGCATCGCAGGGCCGCGTATGATCGCTGCGGGCGTTCAAGCCTTGTTCCCGATGGAAAAACTCGCCGTGCGCGGCTATGTTGAAGTGCTGCGCCACTACCCGGAGATTGCGGGTATACGGCGCAAACTCAAGCGCCATTTTCTGCAAAACCCGCCTGCGGTTTTTATCGGCATCGACGCGCCAGATTTTAACCTGGGCCTTGAGTTTGATCTCAAGCGGGCGGGCATCACCACCATTCAATATGTCAGTCCGTCGATCTGGGCGTGGCGTGGCGAGCGCATTCATTTCATCAAACGTGCGGTGGATCGTGTGCTGGTGCTGTTTCCGTTTGAAAAAGCGATTTACGACAAAGCGTTAATTACGGCCAGCTACGTCGGCCACCCGCTCGCTGATATGCTTGCTGATTTTCCTGCGAAAGACGTGGTGCGTGCCTCGCTGAATCTCGCGGCTGACGCGCCGGTGTTTGCGCTGTTGCCCGGCAGCCGCGTCAGCGAATTGCAGGCGCTGGCCGATTTATTTGCCGCTACCGCAAAACTTATACGTGATGCAATACCTGAAGCGCGCTTTGTTACGCCGCTAGTCAATGGTGAAACGCGCGCGCTGTTTGAAGCCGCTTTGCTTCGCACGCCAGGCATCAGCGTGCAACTGCTCGACGGCCAATCACACGAAGTGCTGGCCGCGGCAGACGTGGTGCTGGTAGCTTCCGGCACCGCCACGCTGGAGACTGCACTGCTAAAACGCCCGATGGTGATTACCTATCGCATGCCGCGCTTAAGTGCGTGGCTGATGCGGCGGCGTGGTTATTTGCCGTATGTGGGCTTGCCAAATATTCTTGCAGGGGAGTTTGTCGTGCCCGAAATTTTGCAGGAGGCCGCTACACCGCAAGCGCTCGCGACAGCGCTGATTGAACTTTATAACGACGTACCGCGCCGTCAGCAAATTACAAAACGTTTCGAGACCTTGCTCACGGACCTCAGGCAAAACACCGCGCAAAAGGCTGCTGATGCCGTAATGTCGTATCTGGAAAAGCTGGAAAAGGCGCCATGAAAAAGATTTGGATAGCCGGTGTAGACGAAGCCGGGCGCGGCCCATGGGCGGGTGATGTTTATGCCGCAGCGGTGATACTCAACCCCGCGCGATCCATCACCGGTTTGGCCGATTCCAAAAAGCTGTCGGCAGCAAAACGTGAACAGTTATTTGATGTGATTCAGCGGGATGCATTATCGTGGGCCATTGCCACCGCCAGCGTTGACGAAATTGATACGCTGAATATTTTGCAGGCGAGTTTGCTGGCAATGAAGCGCGCGGTTGAAACCCTTGCCACGCGGCCCGATAAAATTATTGTCGATGGTTTGCACTGCCCCAAAGTTGCCATGCCCACACGCGCTATCGTCAAGGGCGACGCCAAAGAAGCGGCGATTTCTGCGGCATCGATACTGGCCAAAGTAGCGCGTGATCGTGCCATGCACGCGCTGCATCAGCAGTATCCCGCGTACGGTTTTGACCGGCACAAGGGCTATGGCACAGCCATGCACATGGCCACACTGGAGGCGCATGGCGTGTGCGCAGTGCATCGCAAGAGCTATGCGCCCATCAAGAAAATATTGTTTAAAAACATATAGTTACAATACATTAAGATGCGTTACACGATGTCTCGCAACACCCGATGCAGCGCGTTACGCTCACTCGCGTGTGTCACCAGTGGTTTTCGCGCACGACATTGCGCAGCGAGTTTGCGATAGAACGCGACATCCGTTTCAGCGCGCGATAGCAGCCGCGCTAACGCGCGCTCACCTTCCAGCGCGTAGTAACCCGCGTAATCGCGGCCCAACAAGCCGATATTGCCGGAGATACGCGAGGCAATCACCGGCACGTTATTCGCCAGCGCTTCGCTCACCACATTGGCACCGCCTTCCATGCGTGAACTGATGACCATCAAGCGGCTGCGCGCTAGCAAGCGCAGCGCTTTGCCGTGTGTGACTTCACCTAGCCAGTGATAACGTTTATCGCGGGTCATCCAGTTTTTGGCCTGCTGCGCCATCTCGGATGACATCGCACCGCCGATGTGTGTGATGCGTATCCGCGATTCATCGGGCAGATGCGCCAGCGCGGCGGCTGCACGAAACGGGTCTTTTTCATCGCGCAGATGCCCGCTGACCACCACTTCAAAGCACGATTTCAGCGGCGGCGGGCGCTGCACCACCTGCGCGGATTGAACCACCACGCGCGTCTTGCGGCGCAGCGCGGAGGTAAGTTCCTGCAAGCCCATCTCCTGCAACACAATCATGCGCGTGGCGAGTTGCATCGAGGATTGTGCTTCTGCATCGGTGCGTATGTCGCGATATAAATCGGTGCCGGTCAGCGCGAGTATCACGGGCTGATCGGGATAACACATTACGTAATTGCGGATTGATGCGTGACTCCGGCGTGCGTGCAACGCCAGCATCAGGTCTGTTGGTGCGCCGTCCCAATCGACTTGTATCGACACGGTGTGGCCCAACTCACGCAGCATGCCCGCCCAGCGTGTAGCAGTGCTGCGGTTGCCGTGGCGAGAGCCGGGTGCCGCAGGTGTGACGAGAGTGATTTTCACTGAACGGCAATCAAGAGTACACTTGCGCGTAACTATAGCAAATGTTCCTGATGACGACCGCGAATAATCAACCTGATGCCGCAGCGCTGTGTGAAATGTTGCAAGCCGCACGCGAACGCACGTTGGTATATGCCAACGCATTGCAGCCCGCGCAATGGCTCGGCCCCTACTTGCCAACCGTCAATCCGCCGCTGTGGGAGCTGGGACATCTCGCGTGGTTTCAGGAGCACTGGTGTTTGCGCTACCGGCCCGATGGCTCACTCGCCGAATCCATGCTGCAAGGCGCAGATGCGTTGTATAACTCTGCCATCGTGCCGCATGCACAACGCTGGAAATTGCCGCTGCCAACGATGAATCTAACGTTGACGTATCTGCGCGATGTGTTCGATACGGTTCACCAACGCATCACAAGCGAAGGCGCGACAGCGCATATGAGTTACTTTGCGCAGCTCACTGCTTTTCATGAAGAAATGCACAATGAGGCATTCGATTACACCGCGCAAACGCTAGTATATCCATCGCAAAAAATCGTTAAAAAACAAATACTTGCAGTTTCGCCTTGTAAGGAGGATGCACCCATAGACGGCGGGCGTTTTATGCTCGGTGCGCACGCAGACGGAAGCTTTGTTTTTGATAACGAAAAATGGGCGCACGATGTTTTTGTGCAACCGTACAAAATGGCGCGCACCGCAGTCACCAACGCCGAGTTTGCTGCATTCGTTGATGATGCAGGTTATACGCGGCGCGAATTGTGGGGCGAAGACGGCTGGCAGTGGCGTGCAGCAGCTGATGTAACAGTACCGCTGTACTGGAAAAAACAGGATGGCCATTGGTTTATGCGCCGCCACGATCAATGGCTGGCGCTTGATGCCAAGGCCGCTGTGATACATGTCAACTGGTTTGAAGCCGAAGCCTGGTGCAATTGGGCCAGGCGCCGCTTGCCGACCGAATCCGAGTGGGAATTAGCTGCCGCAACCGCACCGGGAAACATCGCGCAAAAACGCCGCTACCCGTGGGGCGATGTGCCGCCCACTGCGGCGCATGCCAATTTATATGGCGTGGCGGCAGGCACGGTGGATGTTAATGCGTTCGCAGAAGGTGACAGCGCGTGGGGCGTGCGTCAACTATTCGGCAATGCCTGGGAATGGACGGCGGATTGGTTCAAGCCGTACCCTGGCTTTGTGCGCGACCCGTACAAGGAATATTCCGAGCCATGGTTTGGCAATCACAAAGTATTGCGCGGCGGCTGTTACACCACACGTGCCAGTTTACTGCGCAACACCTGGCGCAATTTTTACACGCCGGACCGGCGCGATGTGCTGGCGGGTTTTAGAACCTGCGCATTGGATTGAGAGCGAATTGAAACAAATTACCTCGGCAGACAATACGCAATTCAAAGCGCTATTGAAACTGGTGCAGTCGTCACGCGAACGCAGGCTGGCAGGCTACTCGCTGCTTGACGGTGTGCATTTGCTGCAAGCCTATCAACAGCAATTGGGTGCGCCGGAACAATTGATCGTGAGCAAAAGCGGCGCTGAAACCCCCGAAATACAAACACAACTGCAAAGTGCGGCGAACGTGCTGATGCTTGCCGACCCTTTATTCAAACAGTTGTCGTCGGTAGCAACACCCACCGGCATCATCGCCGTCATCAAAACGCCGCGCCGCGAAGCCTTGCCCACTGCGCTCAAAACCTGCGTTATGCTCGAAGACATTCAAGACCCCGGCAATCTGGGTTCCATACTGCGCTCGTGCGCCGCAGCGGGGGTAAAGCAAATATTTCTTTCAAAACAATCAGTTAATGCCTGGTCGCCGCGTGTGCTGCGGGCCGCGATGGGGGCCCATTTCAGTGTTGAAATTTACGAGCGTGTTGACTTGCTTGCCTTGGCGCGTGCGTTTCCGGGGCGCGTGCTGGCGACGCAGATCAATGCAAAGCGGACGGTATTCAATAGCGATCTCACCGGGCAGGTCGCGCTGGTGTTTGGCAACGAAGGTGCCGGTGTTTCAAATGAGTTGTTGAAGTGCGCACATACCACGATGCTCATTCCCATGAACACCACCACTGAATCATTGAATGTTGCGGCAGCAGCAGCGGTATGTCTGTTTGAGCGTGTGCGGCAGGGCCAGCTTCAAAGTGGTAAGCAATAGCATCTGGAAAACATCAACGTTCAATGCCGCGCGTGTTTCGTCGGACAGCATCGGGCCCGCAAGTCATTCTGCGAGGTTGTGTTAAGTCGTAAGACTTGGCGGCGTGCTAATCCCGCCACTTTGCTAAACTCCAATTTTTCCGTCTTGATAAGGGATCGACATGGCCGATATCAAACTTTTGGCGGTACTGATTGACGCGGATAACGTGCCTGCCCGGCATGCGGCGGCGATATTGAAAGAAATCACTGCGTTTGGAGAGCCTGCGTTAAAGCGGGTTTATGGAGATTGGTCTAGTCAGGCGCTAACCGCTTGGAAAGAACAGGCGCGGGATTTGGGCATGGTGATGCACCAGCAATCGGCGAATACCAAGGGTAAGAATGCCTCGGACATTGGCCTTGTGATCGACGCGATGGATATCCTGCACGGGGGCAAGTTCGACGGCTTTGTGCTGGTGTCGTCCGACAGCGATTTCACCCGCCTTGCCAGCCGTATCCGGGAAGACGGACTTGAGGTGATCGGGATCGGTGAGGCGAAAACGCCCGCAGCGCTGGTCAATGTTTGTAACCAGTTCGTGCGGATCGAGAATATCATCGGCGAGGCAGACCCTGCGCAGGTCATTGAACTTTCGCCAGTGGTCAAACCGGCCAATGCGGAAGCGCTAAAAGCTGAAGAGGTGAAGAAAGCCCCAGCGCCTCAGCAAATCCACAAAGAGCCGCCTTCCAAGGCAATTCCGCTGGTACTTGCGGCGATGAAGTCGATTGACCGCGATGGTGAATGGTACCACCTCGGTCAGTTGGGCCAGTTTATTATTAAGGCCAAAGCGGACTTTGATCCCCGCACTTATGGCAGCGCCAAATTATCAGAATTACTGACGAAAACTGGAAAATTTGAGGTCAAGAAGGTCGAGCCAGCAAATCAGTTGGTCGTTCGAGAAAAGTCTTAAAAGCGGCCAGCCCGCGCCAAACCTTTTCTACACTGATTTTAGTTGTATTTGACATCAAGACATCAAATAGCTTATGCTTTGATGTATGAGAACAACATTGACCCTTGAAGAAGATGTGGCTGCTGCACTGGTGCGGCTGCAAAAAGTGCGCAAGGCGAGCCTGAAGGTGGTGGTGAACGAAGCTTTACGGCAAGGCTTGGGCCAGATGGCATCACCCCCCCCGGTGCAGCTTGCTGCACCGACACGCGTGGTGTCGCTTGGGCGATGCCTATCGAGCAATATCGATAACATTTCTGAGGCGCTTGCTATTGCGGAAGGTGAGTCGTTCCGGTGATTCTGGTCGATGCCAATTTACTGATTTATGCTCACGTCAGCACTTTCGCACAACATGAGCGCGCGCGGGTCTGGCTTGATGCGCGTTTGAATGGGGTGGCACCGGTAGGTTTGCCGTGGGCCAGTATTCTGGCGTTTCTTCGGCTGACGACAAATCCGCGCGTGTTTGAGCGGCCTGAGTCAATGGCTGATGCGTGGCAGCAAGCGGTATCGTGGCTGGAGGCAGGGCGCGTGTGGATGCCGCAGCCCGGTGAGCGCCATCAAGAAATTCTAGGCAATCTTCTCGCAGTGCCGGGCATACATGCAAATCTGGTACCAGACGCACACCTTGCCGCCTTGGCGATTGAACACGGGCTGATCCTGTGTTCGGCAGATGGCGATTTCGCCCGTTTCGCGGGATTGCGCTGGGAGAATCCGCTCAGTGCTTAACGCGCCTCAATAAATCCGCCGCTCCAGTTTGGCCTGCTGCATGATGGTAGTAGCCAATTCTTCAACCGATTTACTAGTGGCATCCAGAAACGGAATATTTTCGCGGCGCATCAACGACTCAGCTTCGCGGATTTCATATTCACAGTTTTTTAAATCAGCGTAGGTGCTGTTGGGCCGGCGTTCGCTGCGGATGCTTTGCAGGCGCGTGGGGGTGATGGTCAGGCCAAAGAGTTTGTCGCGCAGGTGGCGCAGCGTGGAGGGTAACTGATGGCTGCCGAAATCTTCAGGAATGAACGGGTAGTTCGCTGCGCGAATGCCGAATTGCATGGATAGATACAGGCAGGTGGGCGTTTTTCCGCAGCGTGATACGCCAACTAAAATTACGTCGGCCTCGGACAGATCGCGAGTGGATACGCCGTCGTCGTGCGATAGCGTGTAGTTTACCGACTCCATGCGCTTGTAGTAATTGACGATATCGTTGACGTTGTGGGTGCGTCCGATGGCATGAGAGGCGCGTGCGCCAAGTTCGTTTTCAAGCGGCGCGATGAATATCTGAAAGCAATCCAAAAACAATGCATTGGCCTTGCCTACCGTCGCGGCAATTTCGGTATTGGCGAGCGTGCTGATGATGATGGGGCGCACGCCATCCGCAGCAGCGGCAGCGTTGATTTTCTGCACCGCCTCTTGCGCTTTGTCAAGGCTGTCAATGAACGGCAGGGTATTCTCATGCAAACTCAGGTCATCGAATTGCGTTAGCAGGCTGTGGCCAAGCATTTCAGCGGTAATCGCTGTACGATCAGAGACAAAAAAAGCGCTACGGTGTTTGGTGGCCATGCTTGAAGTCGCTCACGGTTATTATGTATGGTTGCGCAAAATTGTCTGTAATATACCGGTTTTCGCCGCCCGCAATACATTACATAACAGGACTTCATTTATGACTGTACCAGCCTATGTGCTTGATCTTTCCTCGCTGCGCATGACCGATGTAGGCATTGTCGGCGGCAAAAATGCGTCGCTCGGTGAAATGATTGGCAATCTTTCGGGTGCTGGTGTGCGTGTGCCGGGAGGGTTTGCCACAACGTCGCATGCGTTCCGCGATTTTCTCGCACACGAGGGCTTGGCTAAACGCATTGAGGCGCGCTTGTCCACGTTGAATGTGGATGACGTGAATGCACTGGCGGCGGCGGGCAAAGAGATTCGCGGATGGATTGTTGCGCAGCCGTTTTCGGGCACGCTTTTGGCTGCGGTAACGCAGGCGTATCAAGCGCTGGAAAAATCGGCGGGTGCAGAGGTGACGTTCGCTGTGCGTTCATCAGCCACGGCTGAGGATTTGCCGGATGCATCGTTTGCAGGCCAGCAGGAAACGTTTCTCAATGTGCGCGGTCTCGACAATCTGCTTGAGGCGATCAAGCATGTGTTTGCCTCGCTCTACAACGACCGCGCGATTTCGTATCGCGTGCATAAAAATTTCGTGCATGCCGAAGTCGCGTTATCAGCGGCAGTGCAGCGAATGGTACGCAGCGATCTGGGCGCGAGCGGCGTGATGTTTACGATCGACACTGAGTCGGGATTCGATCAGGTGGTGTTCATTACATCCGCTTACGGTTTGGGCGAAACGGTGGTGCAGGGTCAGGTAAACCCGGATGAATTTTATGTTTATAAACAATCACTAGCGAATAACCGCCCAGCGATACTGCGGCGCGGCTTGGGTTCAAAAGCCTTGCGCATGGTGTATGACACTTCGCACGCGGCGGGCCGCTCGGTAAAGACCGAACTGGTGGCAGAAGCTGATCGACGCCAATTTTCGATCAGCGATGCCGAGGTTGAAACGCTGGCGCGTTACGCGGTGATTATTGAAAAACATTACCAGCGCCCGATGGATATCGAGTGGGGCCGTGATGGTATTGATGGGCAGCTTTACATTTTGCAAGCGCGGCCTGAAACCGTGAAGGCGAGCGAAAAGGTGGACACGCTGCGGCGTTATCGCTTGAAGCAGCGTTCGGAAGTGTTGACGTCTGGGCGCGCCATAGGTCAGCGCGTTGGCAGCGGCCCGGTGCGGCTGGTGGCGAGTGCTGCGGAAATGGACCGTGTGCGCGACGGCGATGTTCTGGTAACGGACATGACCGACCCGGATTGGGAGCCGGTGATGAAGCGCGCGTCGGCGATAGTCACCAATCGTGGTGGACGCACCTGTCACGCCGCGATCATCGCGCGCGAATTGGGCGTGCCTGCGGTGGTGGGCTGCGGCGATGCAACGCGCCTGTTGCGTGACGGCAAAGAGGTAACTGTATCGTGCGCCGAGGGCGACACCGGCTTTGTGTATCGCGGCATTCTGGATGTGGAGGTGATTGATCTCACGTTGAGCGCCATGCCGAAATCGCCGGTAAAAATCACCATGAATGTCGGCAACCCTGAACTCGCATTTGAATTTCGTCGCTTGCCGAATGAGGGCGTGGGCCTTGCGCGGCTGGAATTTATTATCGCGCGCATGATCGGTGTGCATCCCAAGGCCGTGCTGGCGTATCCGGATTTACCTGCCGATTTAAAAGCTGCGGTTGAATCTCATAGCGCAGGTTACGCCGACCCGGTAACGTTTTACGTCGAGAAAATGGTTGAGGGCGTGGCGACGCTGGGTGCGGCGTTCTGGCCCAAGCCGGTGATCGTGCGGCTGTCGGATTTTAAATCGAACGAGTATTCCAGCTTAACCGGCGGCGCTAAATACGAGCCGCACGAAGAAAACCCGATGCTCGGTTTCAGAGGTGCATCGCGTTACATTTCGGACAGCTTCCGTAGATCATTTGAACTCGAATGCCGCGCAATGAAAAAAGTGCGCGATGAAATGGGGCTGACCAACATCGAAATCATGGTGCCGTTTGTGCGTACGGTTTCGGAAGGCAAGCAGGTGCTGGAACTGCTCGCCGCCAATGGCTTAAAGCGCGGCGACAACGGCTTGCGTATTGTAATGATGTGCGAAATTCCGTCGAACGCCGTGCTGGCGGATCAGTTTCTGGAACACTTCGATGGCTTTTCCATCGGCTCAAATGACATGACGCAGATGACGTTAGCGCTGGATAGAGATTCCGGCATCATCGCCGAAGGCTTTGACGAGCGCGACCCCGCAGTCAAACACATGCTGCATCTGGCGATACAGGCGTGCCGCAAGGCAGGCAAATACGTCGGCATTTGCGGACAGGGGCCTTCGGATCATCCTGATCTGGCACTGTGGCTGGTGGAGGAGGGCATCGAGAGTTTGTCGCTCAACCCGGATACCGTGGTTGAAACGTGGTTGTATCTAGCTCGAGAAACCAAGGGGTAGTTATCGAGTGCGGTGGTAAGCCATCGCGCTCCAAATGAGTAGTACGTACGCCGCAGTACTTTTGCCCGTGCCAGATTTGCGATAAAATGCGCAAACGGCAAAATTAAAAAATGACTAAATTTATCTTTGTAACGGGTGGCGTGGTTTCTTCACTTGGCAAAGGTATCGCTGCCGCCTCGCTTGCCGCCATCCTCGAATCGCGCGGCGTCAAAATTACCATGCTAAAGCTCGATCCCTACATCAACGTGGATCCGGGCACCATGAGCCCGTTTCAGCATGGCGAGGTTTTTGTAACCGAAGACGGTGCTGAGACCGATCTTGATCTCGGCCACTACGAGCGCTTTATCACGGCCAAAATGGCCAAGCGCAATAACTTCACCACCGGGCAAATCTACGAGAGCGTGATTCGCAAAGAGCGGCACGGCGATTATCTCGGCGGCACGGTGCAGGTGATTCCGCATATCACTGACGAAATCAAGTTGTTTATTCAGCGTGGTGCGGCTGACGCTGAAGTCGCAATGGTTGAAGTTGGCGGCACGGTGGGCGACATCGAATCGCTGCCATTTCTTGAGGCAATCCGCCAGATGGGCATTGAGTTGGGGCGCGAGAACACCTGCTACATCCATCTGACTTTGGTGCCGTATATAAAATCGGCCGGTGAAATCAAAACCAAGCCGACGCAGCACTCAGTGAAAGAATTGCGTGAGATCGGCATTCAGCCGGATGTGCTATTGTGCCGCGCAGATCGTCCGCTGCCGGATGATGAGCGGAAAAAAATCGCGCTCTTTACCAACGTGTTGCCTGATGCGGTGATTTCCGCGGTGGACGTGGACAGCATTTATAAAATTCCCGGGTTGCTGCACGCACAAAAGCTGGATGAAATTGTCTGCCGCAAGCTAAATATCAATCCGCCGCCTGCGGATTTGTCGAGCTGGGAATCGCTGATCTACAAACTGGAGCATCCGCAGCGGGAGGTAAATATCGCGCTGGTAGGCAAATATGTTGATCTTACCGAATCGTATAAATCACTGAGCGAAGCGCTGATACACGCGGGCATACACACTGGCGCCAAAACAAAAATTCACTACATAGATTCCGAGTCCATTGAAAAAGACGGCACCGCCAGTCTTGCCGGCATGAATGCCATTCTGGTGCCAGGTGGCTTCGGTAAACGCGGTGTCGAAGGCAAAATTCGCGCGATTCAGTATGCGCGTGAAAACAAAGTGCCTTATCTGGGTATCTGCCTGGGCATGCAACTGGCGGTCATTGAATACGCGCGCAATGTGGTGGGGCTTGGCGATGCGCACAGCACCGAATTTGATCCGCAGACGCCACATCCGGTAATCGCGTTGATTACCGAATGGCAGGATCGCGATGGGCGCGTAGAACAACGCAGCGAAAAATCCGATCTGGGCGGCACCATGCGTCTGGGTGGGCAGGAGTGCGTGCTGGAGACGGGCTCCATGGTGCGCCAGATTTATGGCGCAGAACGCATCAGCGAGCGCCATCGCCATCGCTATGAAGTCAACAATCACTACCTCGCGCGCATCAAGCAGGCGGGCTTGCGCGTGAGTGCGCTATCGGCGAAAGACGAGTTGTGCGAGATGATTGAATTGTTCGCGCCCGTGCATCCGTGGTTTGTGGCCTGCCAGTTTCACCCGGAATTTACGTCTACGCCACGCGATGGGCATCCGCTGTTCAAAGCGTTTGTGCAGGCGGCGATAGCGCGGGCTGGGAATACGCCGTCATGAAACTTTGCGGATTCGAAGCGGGACTGGATAAACCGCTGTTCTTGATCTCTGGTCCGTGTGTTATTGAATCTCGTCAGCTCGTAATGGATGTTGCTGGCACGCTCAAGGCGATTTGCGAGGAAATCGGTATCCCTCTGATTTTCAAGGCGTCATACGACAAGGCCAATCGCAGTTCGGATAAATCGTTTCGCGGCTTGGGTATGGACAAGGGTCTCGAAATTCTGGGTGATGTGCGCAAACAAATCGGCATTCCCGTGCTGACCGACGTGCATGACACCAGCGAAATCAGCGCTGTTGCAGCAGTGGTGGACGTGCTACAAACGCCTGCATTTCTGTGTCGCCAAACCGATTTTATTCACGCTGTGGCGAGCGCAGGCAAGCCGGTGAATATCAAGAAGGGCCAGTTTTTAGCGCCTGCGGATATGAAGAATGTTGTCGACAAAGCGCGCAGCGCGAGCAAGGCTGACAACATCATGGTGTGCGAGCGCGGTGCTACGTTTGGCTATAACAATTTGATTTCCGATATGCGCGGGCTGATGGTGATGCGCGATACGGGCTGCCCGGTGGTGTTCGATGCCACGCATTCAGTGCAGTTGCCGGGCGGTCAGGGCAACGCCAGCGGCGGCGAGCGACAATTTGTGCCGGTGCTGGCGCGCGCTGCGGTGGCGGCAGGTATTGCCGGAATATTCATGGAAACGCATCCGAATCCTGAAAAGGCGTTGTCGGATGGTCCCAACGCATGGCCGTTGCAACACATGAAAGTGTTGCTGCACACTTTGAAGCAACTCGATACACTGGCTAAGCAGGTGGGTTTTGCAGAGTACCTGGTTTCTTGAATACGTATTTAAAATCAATAACTTATAGTAGGTGAATGTATGAGCGCCATTGTTGATGTTATTGCCCGCGAAATTCTCGATTCACGCGGCAACCCCACGGTTGAGGCCGATGTGTTGCTCGAATCCGGTGTGATGGGTCGTGCGGCTGCGCCGTCGGGCGCATCGACTGGCAGTCGTGAAGCGATTGAATTGCGAGATGGCGATAAATCGCGCTACCTCGGCAAAGGTGTGATGAAGGCCGTTGAAAACGTCAACACTGAAATCTGCGAGGCCATTATCGGTGTCGATGCCACCGAGCAGGGCTTCATCGATAAAACACTGAATGATCTGGATGGCACCGACAATAAATCACGCTTGGGCGCCAATGCGATCCTTGCCGTTTCAATGGCTGTGGCCAAAGCGGCAGCCGAGGAATCCGGCTTGCCGCTGCATCGATACCTCGGCGGTGCAGGCCCGATGGCGATGCCGGTGCCAATGATGAATGTGATTAACGGCGGTGCGCACGCGGATAACCCGCTGGACATGCAGGAATTCATGATCGTGCCGTTGAGCGCGCCGTCGTTCAAAGAAGCGCTGCGTTACGGCGCCGAGGTTTTTCATACGCTGAAAAAATTATTGCATGATCGTGGTTTTGCCACGGCAGTGGGCGATGAAGGCGGCTTTGCGCCGCGTTTGCCGAAGCATGAGGACGCCATCAAGTTTGTCATTGAGGCCATTGAAGCGGCGGGTTATCGTGCTGGCGAAGATATCGCGCTGGCGCTCGACTGCGCTAGCTCGGAGTTTTACGCGGACGGCGAATACAAGCTGATGTCAGAGGGCGCATCGCTGAAATCAGCCGAGCTGGTGGATTACCTCGCTGCGTGGGTGGATAAATACCCCATTATCAGCATCGAAGACGGTATGGCCGAAAGCGATTGGGATGGCTGGAAATTACTGACAGACCGCTTGGGCGCCAGAGTGCAACTGGTCGGTGATGACTTATTTGTCACCAACACGCGCTACATCAAACAAGGCATCGAGCTGGGCGTGGCAAATTCGGTGCTGATCAAGGTCAATCAAATCGGCACGCTGACCGAGACGCTGGCTGCGATTGAAATGGCCAGGCGCGCACGCTATACCGCTGTCGTATCGCATCGCTCTGGCGAAACGGAAGACACCACCATTGCCGACATCGCAGTCGCCACCAACGCATTGCAAATCAAAACCGGTTCGCTGTCGCGTTCGGATCGGCTGGCGAAATACAACCAGTTGTTGCGTATTGAGGAAGACCTGGGTGACGCTACCAGCTACCCCGGTCGCAGCGCGTTTTATCAGATCAAGTAACATCGCCCATGAAGGTTCTCAGCCTGACGCTGGTCGCGCTTATCGCGCTGATACAGTATCCGCTGTGGCTGGGTAAAGGCAGTTGGATGCGCGTGTGGGAGGTTGATCGCCAGATCAAAACCCAGCGCGACAAAAATGCCAGACTGCAAACACGCAACACGGTGATGGATGCCGAGGTGCGCGATCTCAAGCAGGGCACGGAAGCCATTGAAGAGCGTGCACGCAGCGAGTTGGGCATGATCAAACAGGACGAGATATTTTTTCAGTTGCTGGAACCGGGGCAAAGCGCTCCGCCAGCGCAGGCGCCTGCTGCTAAAGTAGTAGCCAGTAAGCCATAGCATCCTGCATCTGCTTTCTAAGGTAATTCCTCATCATGACCGCACATATCATCGACGGCGCTGCGCTGGCTAAAGAAAAAATAATTCAATTAAAACAAATAGTTACGGAATTACAATCACGCGGCATTCAGCCTGGTCTGGCCACCGTACAAGTGGGCGATGATCCGGCATCGCGCATCTATGTCCGTAACAAGGTGCGTGCCTGCACAGAGGCAGGCGTAACGTCTGTGCATCACGATCTGCCCGGCACCAGCAGCGAAAGCGATGTGTTGCAATTGCTCGATCAGCTGAATCGCGACCCAAAGATTCACGGCATTATTGTGCAACTGCCGGTGCCCAGACATCTGGACGCGCGGCGTATGTCACAGGCAATTGCGGTAGCAAAGGATGTAGATGGATTCAATTGGCAAAACCTGGGTGCATTGGTCGAGGGCGCACCCGGAATACTGCCCTGCACGCCGCGTGCGGCGATGGTGATGCTCGACGGTGCCAACATTCCCATCGAAGGGCGCCACGCCGTGGTGGTGGGGCGCAGTAATATCGTTGGCAAGCCGGTGGCGCTGCTATTGATCGGGCGCGGTGCCACGGTGACGGTGTGCAATTCGCGCACGCCGGATTTGGGCGCGATTACGCGTCTGGCCGATATACTGGTGGTAGCGACAGGCAGGGCGGGTCTGGTGACAGGCAGCATGGTAAAGCCCGGCGCTGCGGTAATTGACGTAGGGATCAATCGTCTGCCTACCGGCAAAATCGCCGGTGATGTAGTCTACGATGAAGCCAAAGAAATCGCCGGATGGATTACACCAGTGCCCGGTGGCGTCGGGCCGATGACCGTGGCGATGCTGGTTGAAAACACTGTCAACGCTGCTTCGCATTAACAGTAAAACATATTCGCGAAGTTGAGCAGCATTTCGCTGCTCAAGTAGCCGCGAAACCCCGCAAAGCACAGCAGCGCAACAAGAGCTGCGATTGCCGCCGTTGCGGCCCAAACCAGTGCGCGATGGGTTTGTGTGATGCGGATCATGGGTAGCGGGTTTGTTACCGTCTCCAAACGTCCAAAGATTATCTCATGCTGCCAAATTTGCATGGTGATCGACGCAGCTATTGCCGCGCAATCGAACTCGACAGTACAAGTTTGCCGCCGTTGTCCGCGTGTAGTGCGAACGTGAAGCATCTGTCCCGCTGCCGCACAAAGTAGGTGCTGTTTTGTGGATTCGCTGCGTTTGCGTTGAAATCGCGCACCTTTCGCAAGATATTGATTTTAAACATTTATTTTATTAATAAGCGATTTCAGGGCAGCTGGCACGGCGATTGCAAGTGTTAACAGCAAGATGTTAATACAAGTGATAAACAGTGCTTCAGGGGCCAACGACACCGCTCAAGTGCCGTCTGGCAGGGATGCGGCGACCTCAACGCGGCGTGCGCGATCCTTGGCATCCGGCAATGAGTCGCTGAAAATGCTGAGCGCCACGCTGAGCCATCAATCCCCCATCCCGCTGTACTCGCAGATCCGCGAGTTGTTACGCGGACGAATTCTCGATGGTACATATCGCGGCGATGGGCAGATGCCTTCCGAAAATGTGATGGTCAAGGCGTTTGGCGTCAGTCGAATCACAGTACGCCAGGCCTTGAACGATCTACAAAAGGAAGGTTTGCTGTTCAAGATACACGGCAAAGGCACATTCGTGTCTCGCCCCAAGGCCGTGCAAAACCTGATGCGCCTGGAGGGTTTTGGCGAGGCGATGTCGGCTACCGGGTACGAGACGCATTCGCGGGTGCTGGGGCATCGCGTACTGCGCCCCGGTCGTCATGTGGCGGCACGACTCGCGATCGATGACAAGACTGAGGTGATGGAAATACGGCGCGTACGCTATCTCGACCGTGACCCGATTTCACTTGATGTCACCTACGTTCCGCTTGAACTCGGCCAGCGCCTGATCAAGGAAGACTTGCCGCGACGCGATGTCTTCCTGATTCTTGAAAAAGACTATGGTTACAACCTTGATCGCGCGGAGCTTCGCATTGATGCAACGCTCGCCGATCACGAGCTGGCCGAAGCGCTTGCGGTTGCCGAAGGATCGCCCGTTTTACGTATTGAAAGGCTGACTATCGCCGTGCCTGAGCAGCCGATTGACTTTGAGTATTTGTACTACCGTGGCGATGCATTCCAGTATTTCATGATGGTAGGCCGCCGTAGCGGGCCTGACGTTCGTTCGCCCAGCTACCCACCCGGAGGAATCAAGAAATGAAGATGAAAGTCATAGAACTGGAGACGGACGTAATCGTGGTTGGCGGCGGCACTGCCGGACCCATGGCGGCTGTCAAAGCGAAAGAACGCAATCCGAAATTACGGGTGATGCTGCTTGAGAAGGCGAATGTAAAACGCAGCGGTGCGATATCGATGGGCATGGATGGCCTGAATAACGCAGTGGTACCGGGGCACGCGACGCCGGAGCAATACACCAAGGAGATCACCATTGCCAATGATGGCATCGTCAATCAGAAAACCGTCTACGCCTATGCCGAGCATAGCTTTACCACGATTCAGGAGCTGGATCGCTGGGGCGTGAAGTTTGAGAAAGACGAGACCGGCGACTACGCCATGCGCAAGGTGCATCACATCGGCACTTACGTATTGCCGATGCCCGAGGGTCATCATATGAAGAAGGTGCTCTATCGGCAACTGAAGCGCGCCCGCGTCGAAATTACCAATCGGGTGGTGGCAACGCGTGTGCTGCTGGACAGCAAAGGACAGGTGGCGGGCCTGCTGGGTTTTGACTGTCGCACCGCAGAATTTGTGATCGTGCGAGCCAAAGCGGTGATTCTGTGCTGCGGCGCGGCGGGGCGAATTGGCTTGCCAAACTCGGGCTATTTGTTCGGCACCTATGAGAACCCAACCAATGCCGGTGATGGCTACAGCATGGCCTTCCATGCTGGCGCAGAGTTATCCAATCTTGAATGTTTTCAGATCAATCCACTGATCAAGGACTACAACGGCCCGGCTTGCGCCTATGTTACGGGGCCTTTTGGCGGCTACACCGCCAACGCAAAAGGGGATCGCTTTATCGAATGCGATTACTGGAGCGGGCAAATGATGCAGGAGTTCTACAACGAACTGCAAAGCGGCAATGGACCAGTATTCCTCAAGCTCGACCACCTGGCGGAAGAGACCATCCAAACCATCGAACACATATTGCATACCAATGAGCGTCCCAGTCGGGGGCGCTTTCACGAGGGTCGCGGTACCAATTACCGCAACGGCATGATTGAGATGCACATTTCTGAGATCGGCTTTTGCAGTGGTCATAGCGCGTCCGGTGTGTATGTCAACGAGCGTGCAGAAACCACCGTGCCTGGGTTGTATGCAGCAGGCGACATGGCCAACGTGCCGCATAACTATATGCTGGGTGCGTTCACCTACGGCTGGTTTGCAGGCACCAATGCGGCGGATTACTGCGCCAACTACGATGGCGGTAGCGTGGATCAGTCCCGCATAGATGCCGAAATAGCCCGCGTTGCGGCACCGCTGGATCGCAATGGCGGACTACCGCCCAATCAGGTGGAGTACAAGCTGCGGCGCATGGTGAACGACTACCTTCAGCCTCCCAAAGCGACTCGCAAAATGAAGCTGGCACTGGATCGTTTTGCTGAAATTTCCGAAGACATCAGCAACATCTCTGCCGAGAATCCGCACGAACTCATGCGCGCAATGGAAGTGCAGATGATTCATGACTGCGCGCGTATGGCGGCCCATGCGTCACTCTACCGTGAGGAGAGCCGCTGGGGGCTGTACCACAACCGGGTTGACTTCCCGCAACGCAATGACGCCGAGTGGTTTACCCATTGTCACCTGCGCAAGGACGGCGAAGATGGAATGGCCAGTTTCAAGAAGCCAGTGGAGCCTTATCTTTTTCCGCTGGACGATGACGAAAAAACCGCCTATCAGCGCCTGCGTGTCGTAGCGCCGGTCCAGACAGCCAAAGCCTAGGAGAATGTCATGCCACTTGCCCTGAATCGAAGTAGCGTCCCGGTTACCGTGGATGAAGATAAATGCATCGCCCAGAAAGGCTGCACGGTTTGTGTCGATGTGTGCCCACTGGATGTACTGGCGATTGATATGGCCAAAGGCAAGGCCTACATGAAGTTTGACGAGTGCTGGTACTGCATGCCGTGTGAACAGGATTGCCCGACCGGCGCGGTTCATGTCGATATTCCGTACTTGCTGCGCTAGGGGCCGACGATGAGCGCAATAGCACTATCAGCATTGCCCGGCGATTATCGTGCGCGTTTGACCGACGCGGACGCCGAGGTTCGGCGTATCGCCGTCCTGGAACTGCCGTACTGCGACGAGGATGACTTTGTTTCGTTGGCGTTGGTGGCGCTGGTGGATAGCGCAGCAGCCGTGCGTACTGAAGCCGCCAAAGCGCTGGAAGGCATTGAAGAAGATGTTGTGGTGCAGGCGCTGGCACAGACGCTGCATGACGCAGACGCGGCCGCACGCGATGCGGCTGCTCAATCCCTGTCGGAACTGAAGGATCCGGCGATGGGCGTGCATCTCATCCGGAAACTTACCGATGCGGACGCGTTTGTGAGAGCGGCGGCGTTCCGGGCGCTGCGGGAACTGCGCCTCACAGAGGTATTTGATGTCGCGTTGGCAGCGCTTCAGGATGCGAATGATCGTGTGCGGCGCGAAGCCGTATCGGTGCTGGGATACCTCAGAAATCCGTCCGGGCTGGGCGAGCTGACGCGCATTGCCATGAATGACCCTGAACTTGAGGTGAGAAGGGTGGCGGTAGGCGCTCTGGGGTATGCCACTGGCCAGCAGGTTTTGCCGGCGCTGACGCACGCGCTGAAGGATGAATCGTGGCAAGTGCGGGAAGAGGCTGCAAGCACCCTGGGTAAGGTGAAGCCGCGGGATGCAGTTGAAAATCTGATTCAGGCCTTGGGTGATACCTATTGGCAGGTTCGCATCCGTGCAATTCGCAGCCTTGGGCGTATGAAGGCGCGTGATTCAGTCGAGTCCATTATTGATGCCCTCACGCATACCGTGAGCAATGTACGGAAGGAATCGGTGATTGCCCTGGGTGAGATCGGTGATCCGAAAGCGATTCCGGCACTGGAGAAGGCGCGGCAGGATCCCGATCCGGATGTGCGCAAGCTGGCGCAAATTGCCTTGTCCTCGATCGGTAAATGACTTGGTGCTGTTCAAAGGAATAACTGAATATGGCTTATGTGGTGACGGAAGGTTGTATCGGATGCAAATACACCGATTGCGTCGACGTTTGTCCGGTTGACTGCTTTCACGAAGGACCTAATTTTCTGGCGATTGATCCAGAGGTCTGCATTGACTGTACTTTGTGTGTCGATGAGTGTCCTGAAAATGCCATTTACGAAGCCAGCGAAGTGCCTGAAGGGCAAGCGCATTTCGTGGAACTCAATGCACGCTACGCCAGTATCTGGCCAGTGATTGCAGATCGTAAAGAGCCTCTGATGGATGCGGCGCAGTGGTCTGGCGTCAGCGAGAAGCTGGCGCAATTGAAAGAAGCGTGAACAACCCGATTTCGAGACTTATTTCATCATTAGGAGAACGTGATCATGAGAGCAGGTGACCGCAATTTTGAAAGTGTAGTTGGTGTTCTGCGTGGGATCCTAGTTGGCAGCGTCATGAGTGCAATGCTGGTGCCGGCTGTGGCGTTCGCACAGACCATAGAGATCGGCATCGGTACGCAGAACACCACCACGAATACGGTGACGGGCGGGATCGTCATTAAAGAACTCCAGCTGCTTGAAAAGCACCTGCCAAAAACAGGGAAATATCAAGGGGCCAATTACAAGATCGATTGGCAGAATTTCACCTCAGGCCCGCCCGTTACCAACGGCATGATGGCGAATCGCATTCATATCGGCATGATGGGCGACTACCCGTTGCTGGTGAACGGTGCGACCGGACAGCAATCCAAGAACGAAACCCAGCTCGTCGCGATAATTGCCTACAATGCGTATGGTGCCGGTAATGGCTTGGTGGTGCATAAGGATTCGCCGTACTACGCGCTTGAAGATCTGAAAGGCAAGAACGTGTCGGTGCCGTTTGGTTCAGCAGCGCATGGCATGTTGTTGCAGGCGATGAAAACACGCGGCTGGCCGGAAAACTTCTGGAATCTGGCAAACCAGAGTCCTGAAGTGGGTACCACCAACCTGCAGGAAAAGCGTCTCGATGGTCACGCCAACTTTGTGCCCTTTGCGGAACTGCTGCCGTACCGTGGCTTTGCACGCAAAATTTTTGATGGCGCTGAAACCAAAGTCCCGACTTTTCACGGGGTGGTAGCGCGCAAGGATTTTGCGGAAAAATACCCGGAGATTGTCGTGGCCTACATCAAGGCGTTGATGGAAGCCAATGACTGGGTGCGTAAAAATCCCAAGCTCGCGGTAGAGAAGATTGAGGAATGGACCAAGATCGAGAAGGAAGTCGGCTACGTATTCCTCGGGCCAGGCGGCATTCATACGCTGGATCCCACAATCAAGTCCAAGTGGCTGGAAACCATTGCAACGGGTGCCGATGTGCTGCGCGGACTGGGTCGTATGAAGGAATTCAATATTCAGGCCTGGGTTAACGACAAGTATGTGCGTCAGGCATTCAAAGAGCGCGGCCTTGACTATGAGCGGCAACTCGCATCGCTTGCGAACTATGAAGTGACGGGCAAAGATCCGGTTTGCAATGCGCCGCTTTCGAAGCCAAGGGATGGCGGTGAAATCTGGGTCGAAGGTGGCGAGATAGTGCCGTTCAGCTCGCAAGGCTGCACGCTGCTGGGCTTGCAGAAGTACACCGGCGAAGGCAAGAAGCTTCGCGCTGTCTATCTTTACGACCGTGGCCTGGGCATCAAGGTTTTCGCAGACAAGGCGTTTTACGCTTTTAGCGACAAGGACGGCAAAAAGGCGGAAGCCACACCGTTTCTGTTGAAAAAGGATGCGCAGGCACATGCCACCAAAATCGGCGGTCGCCTGATGACGTATAACGAAGTCCTCGGTTCACCCACAACGACGGCGAGTCGCTGAGTCTGATCATGCATGCCGCCACACATGTTCAGCAAGGCAGCGCAGCACCTGCCCCGCGTGAGCCCGCTAACGTGATAGTGCTTCCCGGGCAGCCGCCCGGTGTGGTGCGGGCCTCGCCGTTACCGACAGTCAAGCCGGTGCCTGTCACGCGTCTGGCAAGGTGGGTGTCGAACAATGCGCTGAGTGCGGTGTTATGGTGTGTATCGCTTGGTGCATTGTTTGCGTTATGGTATTTCGGTACCAAATACCGGCTCGACTTTTTTATCCGCTTTGCCAACATTCCCACACCTGCCGAAGTGTTCGACAAGGTATTTGAGGTCAATAAATCATCCAGATACATGGTAAACATTGGCATCAGCGTGCGCAGAATATTGTCGGGTTTTGGTATTGCCATATTAGTTGCGGTACCCATGGGCTTGCTGATAGGGCGCTATCGTGCAGCGCGCGATCTGTTGCTGCCAGCCTGTGAAGTGCTGCGTCCGATACCGGCTATTGCGTGGGTGCCCATGGCTATCATGCTGTGGCCTACGAACGAAATCAGTATTGTGTTCATCACCTTTATTGGTTCCTTTTTTCCGATTTTGTTGAATACGATACACGGGGTGAACGCCATCGACCCGGTACTGTTGCGTGCAGGGCGTTGTCTGGGTGCCAGCGAAGCGCGCATGTTCTGGCATGTCATTCTGCCGGGCGCATTGCCGCATATCTTTACCGGATTTGCCGTAGGTATGGGCGTGGCATGGGTATCGCTGATTGCGGCCGAGATGATATCCGGGCAATTTGGGGTGGGCTATTTCACCTGGGAAGCTTATTCACTAATCAGTTATTCCGAAATCGCATTGGGCATGATTACGATTGGTGTGCTGGGGCTTGCCTGCAGCGGGTTGATTCGGCTGATGGGCAAGCTGGCTATGCCATGGATGGTCTTTAGTGCGGGGAGTAACCGATGAGCGATGTGCCAAAAGGCCAGATCGATATCCGTGACATGCGTGTGGTGTTTGGAGCGAATGGCAATGCGGTGGAGGCGGTAAGCAACGTATCGTTCACGGTGCAACCGGGAGAGTTTGTGTCGTTGATCGGGCCGTCCGGTTGCGGCAAATCCACGTTACTCAACATCGTGGCGGGCTTTGTAGAACCGACCAATGGATTTGTTAAGGTGGATGGCGCGCCAGTCAAAGGCCCCAGCGCCAATCGCGGCGTGGTGTTTCAGCAGTATTCGTTGTTTCCGTGGCTGACGGTGCGCCAAAACGTTGAGTTCGGGTTGCGCATGCAAGGCATGTCGAGTGGGCAACGCGAAACCTCAGCGCGCACGTTGCTGGGATTGGCTGGACTCATTGCGTTCGAGAATCACTATCCAGATCAATTGTCCGGGGGGATGAAGCAACGGGTGGGTATCGTGCGCGCGCTGGCCACCAGCCCGCAAGTGCTGCTGATGGACGAGCCGTTCGGCGCCCTGGATTCGCAGACACGGGTGGTGATGCAGGAAATTCTCACGAACATGTGGCAGCAGTTCCGTATATCTGTTCTGTTTATTACGCACGACATTGAGGAATCGATATTTTTGTCAGATCGCATTTTTGTCATGACGGCACGTCCGGGGCGAATCAAGGCAGAGATTCCTGTGCCGCTGCCGCGGCCGCGCACACCGGAGATGACCGCTACACCGGCGTTTATAGCACTGGTGCAACGCCTGAAAGCGCTGATTCGCGAGGAATCGCTTGCAGCGATGG
Organism: Betaproteobacteria bacterium; assembly: GCA_947486575.1. Lineage (GTDB taxonomy): Bacteria > Pseudomonadota > Gammaproteobacteria > Burkholderiales > SG8-41 > UBA5216. The sequence goes on from CANKUB010000002.1 coordinate 88,461, forward strand.
GTTCTGAGCTGAAGGACGGCGGTCTTTCCGGTTTTGGCATGTCAGTTGGACCCAATGGCGTAGCGGAGGTGATGTGACCGCAGTCTTGTCAGATGCGGGATGCGTGGGGCGCTCTACGCAGCCACAGGCTATTCGAATGTGCCAGGCAAGCCGAATGCTGGAAATCGATTGGCAGGACGGCGACACCACGTCGCTGGCGCACTGCCAGCTTCGACTGGGATGCCGCTGCGCGGAATGTGTAGCGCTGCGTCGGCGTGGTGAGAATCTGGTCGCTCCGGTTGATATTGAAGTGACGGATATCGCTCCTTATGGTTCAAATGCGCTGCACTTAACGTTCAGTGACGGGCATTGTCGTGGTATTTTTCCATTTGAGTATCTGCGCAAACTGGCTGATCGGTAAGCTACACGTCCAGTTTCTTGAGGCGAATTGCGTATTCAGCGATAATCCACGGTTTTTTATCGATATTTAGGCTAACTTGATAGCACCTGTTAATACAACTGCGGTCACTGAACCCTTGGCGCTTGGCTTCGGGCTGACCTTCCCCGATCTCTATGATGCATCTGCGCTGGTCAGGCTGGACGCGGCGTTCCTTGCGTTCGTGGGCGCTGCCGATAGCGATTTGCAGCAGCGTGTTTTGACGGCGCGCCAAGACCCTGCGGGCATCGCAATCAAAGTTGAATCCGAGCTGTTGATCGCATTGTCTCCGCATGTGGATGCGTTCATCGCGGAGTTGTTCGGTATCGAGGGTGAGTTGGCGACGCTTTCCGGTCAGCACAACGCGTTGGCGCCGCTGTATTCCGTGAAGCGCCTGTTTGTGCAACGCAAGGCCATGCACAAGGTAAAAGGGCCGGAAGCTGAAACGCTTGACGGCGCGGCGCTGGCCGCGAAGCTTGAAGGCTGGATGGGCACGGCGCTGACAGAGTTGGCGTTCGCGCAGCACGTGACGCGGTGGCAGAAAGATGAGGCTACTCATGCCGTCGAGCTGGAGGCCGCACTGCAATATGCCGGATGGGCAGCGCAATCGGCAGCGGGTAAACTGAAGCATGCGTCCGGTGTGCTGTTCAAGGCCCCGCATAAGCTCGATCCGCAGAATCTGGTGCCAGCCACGATAGACGGTAGCAAGGGTTATACCGAGTTTCGTTTTGACGTGAGCCGCTTGCGCCGCCGCGAAGGTTTCAAGCTGACCGACGCGGGAACCGATCTCACCGGTGCGCTGGATCACGCCAACTATTGCATCTGGTGCCACGAGCAGGGCAAGGATTCCTGCTCCAAGGGCCTCTTGGAAAAAGGCGCTAGCGGACGCGGCGCTGCCTCGTTCAAGAAAAGCCCGTTCGGCGTGACGCTGGCCGGTTGTCCGCTGGAAGAAAAAATTTCCGAGTTTCACAAAGCGAAAACCGAAGGGCATGTGGTGGGCGCGCTGGCGATTATCGTCGTCGACAACCCCATGGCAGCGGCTACCGGTCACCGTATTTGCAACGATTGCATGAAGGCGTGCATTTACCAGAAGCAGGAGCCGGTGGATATTCCGCAGGCGGAAACGCGCACGCTGAAAGATGTGCTGGAACTGCCGTGGGGCTTCGAGATTTACAGTCTGCTAACGCGCTGGAATCCGTTGAACCTGCGCAATCCGTATCCCAAAGCGCCCAGTGGCAAACGTGTGCTGGTGGCAGGCATGGGGCCGGCGGGTTTCTCGCTGTCGCACTTTCTGATGAACGATGGGCACACGGTCGTTGGCATTGATGGCTTAAAAATTGAACCGTTGCCATCAGAATTTTCTGGCGTCGATGCACGCGGCCAACGCGTCGCGTTCAAGCCAATTCGCGATGTGCACGAACTCTACGACGCACTCGACGAACGGGTGATGGCCGGATTTGGTGGTGTGGCGGAATACGGCATTACCGTGCGTTGGGATAAAAACTTTCTTAAAATCATAAGGTTACTGATTGAGCGTCGCAGTCAGTTTGCATTGTTCGGTGGCGTGCGTTTTGGTGGCACGATCACGGCTGATGTGGCGTTTGAGATGGGTTTTGATCATGTGGCGTTGGCGCTGGGGGCAGGTCGTCCCACGGTTCTTGATATGCCCAATGGCCTCGCGCGCGGCGTACGCACGGCATCCGATTTTCTGATGGGGCTGCAACTCACGGGCGCTGGCAAGGCAGACTCAATCGCCAATATGCAGATTCGTTTGCCGGTGGTGGTGATCGGTGGTGGATTGACGGCGATTGATACAGCAACCGAGTCGCTTGCCTATTACCCGCTGCAAGTTGAGAAATTTCTGCGACGCTATGAAGTGCTGGCACGCGAACATGGTGAGATGGCCGCGCGGATCAACTGGAATGAAGAAGAGCGCGAAATTGCCGATGAGCTTTTGCAGCATGCACAAGCCATCCGTGCAGAGCGCAAGCTTGCGCTAACGCAAGGCCGCGATGCCAGGGTGATTGAGTTAATGCAATCGTGGGGTGGGGCAACCATTGCCTACCGCAGACGATTGGTCGATAGCCCGTCTTACACCTTGAATCATGAGGAAGTGCACAAGGCGTTGGAAGAAGGTATTTTCTTTGCCGAAGGTCTGACGCCGCTGGAAGTGGCAGTTGATGCGACGGGTTACACGAAGGCGCTCAAGGTGTCGGTGCAGAAACGCGGCGTGGATGGTAAGTGGAGCGAAAAAGGGCAGGCTGAATTACCTGCGCGAACCTTATTGATAGCCGCAGGGACGCAACCGAATACGGTGTTGGCGCGTGAAGATTCCGCTAACTTCAAACTGGATGGACGTTATTTCCAGGCGGTGAGTGCGGAAGGTGAGCCGATAGTTGTTGAGAAGTCGATCTCAAAACCCAATGAAATCAATGTGTTACTGTCGAAGCGTGCTGACGGTCGCAGCATGAGCTACTTTGGCGATGTGCATCCTTCGTATTTCGGTAACGTGGTGAAGGCTATCGGCAGTGCGAAGCAGGGTTATCCGGTGGTGACCCGTATGCTGGGCAAAACGCAGCCTGCGTCTGCCCTTAGTGATAGCGCGTTTCTGACTCAATTGAACGATGATCTACGAGCGACAGTGCATGAAGTTAAGCGACTTACACCCACGATTGTTGAGGTGGTGGTGCGCGCGCCGCTGGCGGCACGTCGCTTTCAGCCGGGCCAGTTTTACCGCCTGCAGAACTTTGAGTCGCTGGCGATGCACACCGACAAAACGCGATTGGCGATGGAAGGACTTGCGCTCACGGGTGCGTGGGTAGACCCGGCGCAAGGCCTGATGTCCACCATCGTGCTGGAGATGGGAGGCTCGTCAGATTTGTGTGTTCAGCTCAAACCGGGCGAACCGGTCGTGCTGATGGGGCCGACCGGCACCCCGACCGAGATTCCCGCCGACGAAACCGTGGCGCTGGTGGGCGGCGGGTTGGGCAATGCGGTGTTGTTCTCGATTGGCCAGGCAATGCGCAAGGCGGGCAGCAAGGTGCTGTACTTTGCGGGCTACAAAAAAATGATCGATCGCTACAAGGTGGCCGAAATCGAAGCCGCCGCCGATATCGTGGTGTGGTGCTGCGATGAAGAGCCGGGCTTTACGCCGAGCCGTCCGCAGGATAAAACGTTTGTGGGTAACATCGTGCAGTGCATGAAAAGTTATGCAGCGGGTGAACTGGGCGCGCAGCCCATCCGATTGCAAAACGCTGATCGCATCATCGCGATTGGTTCGGATCGCATGATGGCAGCGGTGGCGCAGGCGCGCCACGCGGCGCTCAAACCTTTCGTCAAGGCAGAGCATTTCGCGATTGGCTCCATCAACTCGCCGATGCAATGCATGATGAAAGAAATCTGCGCGCAATGTTTGCAGCCGCATGTGGATCCGCTAACCGGCAAGACCACCTATGTGTTCTCGTGCTTTAACCAGGATCAGCCGTTGGATAAGGTGGATTGGAACGGGCTCAATCAGCGGCTACGCCAGAACTCGGTGCAGGAGAAGCTCACCGCAGAATGGCTGGATCACTGTCTGGTGAAGCTGAATCTGCGCGAGACGCAACGCATCTGACCGCAGTGGAGCTTTCGCACTGCGCGACGGTCATGACGCGAGTCAAAGATTGCGGATAGCCACACTTTATAGTGTGGACGCCCGCATCGACTAACTCATTGATTAACGCCTTGACAGACGGCAGTGGCGCAAGCAAATTCGGGGATGTTGTCATTTAGCTGACGGTGGAATTAAACGCTTGTTGGCCCATACTATTCACGTCTTTCTATAGAGTCACGCCATGAAACTTGGTTTTTTTACCATGCCTATCCATCCGCCGGAGCGCAATTACACGCAAACGCTGAAGGAGGATCGCGAAGCGATATTGCTCGCCGACAAGCTGGGTTACAGTGATGCGTTCATCGGCGAACACACCACTGATATCTGTGAGAATATCCCATCGTGCCTCGCGTTTATTGCCAGCCTCGCACATGAAACCAAACAGATCAAGCTCGGTAGCGGCACGGTAAACCTGCCGAATGGTCATCCGGCAGCGATTGCGGCGAATGTGGCGATGGTTGATCACATGCTTGAAGGGCGGTTTTTGTTCGGTATTGGCCCTGGCGGCTTGCGCTCGGATCAGGAGGTGTTCGGCAATATCAAGAATGACCGCACCAAAATGTTTGTTGAATCGATCGATCAAATTCTCGGCATCTGGGCAGGCAAGCCGCCATACAATCTGAAGGGCGAGTTCTGGAATATCAGCACGGCAGAAACCATGATTCCCGATGTGGGGCAGGGCGTGATGTTGAAGCCGTATCAACAGCCGCATCCGCCGATAGTGGTTACCGTTGTTGAGCCGTTTTCCAAAGGCGTAACCGCAGCGGCGCAGCGTGGCTGGAAGCCGATTTCCGCGAACTTCCTGCAACCGAACTGGGTGGCAACGCACTGGCCGAGTTATGCAAAGGGTTGCGAAATTGCCGGGTTGCCGGCGAATCGGCAGGATTGGCGCGTGTGCAAGAGTATTTTTGTTGCAGACGACGATGCCACCGCACAGCGCTACGCCAAAACCCGCGAAGGCCCGTATGGTTTTTATTTCTGGAACCTGCTGACCAAGCGCAAATCGCGTGGTGCGGCAAACATTTACAAGCCGGATTTATCCATGCCGGATGAAGCGGTGACGGTGGAGTTTGTGCTCGATACGCTGGTCATTGCCGGTGGTGTAAATTCTGTGGTTGAGCAAATACTCAAGTTTCGCGACACTATCGGCGACTTCGGCACGCTGCTCTACTGCGGCCATGATTGGGTAGATCCCAAACTTGCGCGTCGTTCGATGGAGTTGATGGCGACGGAGGTCATGCCGAGGGTGAATGCCGCGTTACGCGGGTGATCTTGCGAGTCATGAAAAAAATCCATGCACATACCAGCGCGCAGTAATATCGCGCTCGCGGTAAATCCACAGTAGCGACTGCGCCTTATTGCGCGCGACGAAATAGTCTCGCGCGACATGCTGACCGTCCCACCAGCCAGCTTCGACGCGTTCGGGGCCGGCGAGCAGTGATAGCGGACCGTCATCGTGTGGCGCGGCGTTGGTTTCGCGCAGCGGACGTGGCGCGGTGAGCAGCCATAGCGGGCGCGTGTGCGAAAGTGTCGGTATCTGGGAACTGGCTGCAGAGTCGCTGGAGTTGAAACCGGGCTGACAGGCGCGCCATGCACGCTCCGGCCGGTAATCGGCGTGGGGCGTCAGGCCGCAGATGGCGTTTGCGCCGAGTCTTGCGTTGATTTTTTCTACAAAACGAGAAGCACTTTCTACCTGACCTGCACTGTCGGGTAAAAACGTGAGGTTGCGTGAAGCTAACGGCGTAACTCTGCCCGATGCGATGGCGATTTCAATGGCGGCGCAGGGTAGCTCAGTGCGGGCGAGTCGTTCACGCAGCAGCGTCGACAGGTGATCGAGCTCGCGGGTGGCGCTGGAAAGCTCCAGCGTAATGATCGTAACTATTTGTTTTTCATGAATAAATTCAAATTTTGGCCGTTGTACCCCATGGCCAGTGGCGGCGAGCCAGCCACATAGCTCGGCGAGTAAACGTCGCGCGGCGAATAACAGCGCCTCGGCGTTTGCAACGGGTGCAGGCAGCGGCAGTGCAGCGCTCCAGGTTTGAGGGGCTACGAACGGCAGGCGTGGATCAGGAGAGACGCCCAGTGCGCGATCCAGATTCGTGAGCAGGCGTTGCCCGGCGCGACGTGCGATACCGTCGCGGGGCAGCTTCTGGCAATCGCCGATTGTGCGCGCGCCGAAGTTTTCAAGCAGGTTGCGGGTGGTTTCATTGTCACAGAGCAACGCAGCGGGGAGTTTTTCCAGCGCATGACGCAGCGCGTCATGATGTTGCACGCGCAGGTTCATGCGCGAACGTGCAAACCACTGGGCAGCGAGCGGCGTTGGTGCACAGGCGATACTGGCGTTAAATCCTAGGTCGGCAACACTGCGTGTGATGTGTTGATGCAGTCTGGTAAGGCCACCAAAGAGCTTTAATGAGCCCTCGATTTCGAGCAGAATTTCGCCTGATACGGCGATACTCACAAAGGAAGTGAATTGTAGTGACCATGCTGCGATGCGCGAGAGTGTGGCGTTTTCCTTGGCAACATCTCGCGCGAGCGTGTGCAGGTTTGATGCCAGAGCGCAGGCGACGGAAACGCTCATACCGGCTATGACACCACATGCTTGTGCCGGGCGGTTGACGGCGACTACGGTGGCGCTGGATTCAACGCTGGAGGTTATGGCTATTGCTTGCGCATTTGATGGTGATTGCCCTCCGCGGGTGAACACTTCCAGCGGAAGCAGAGGCAAATGCAGTGCAAGCCACAGCATGGGTGGAACCGGTGAGGATCGTAGCGTTAGTGTGTGGCAAAGGATGGCGCGTATGCATCAGATACGTATTTAAATGCATCGCGCTGCGTCGTGCCGGGGCGGCGCAACAGGCTGGTGTGCAGATCGAGCGCCACAGGTGCAGGGATGCCGCCGCCGCGCCGTTTGAGAATGCGCACGACAGTGTTGCCGGTTTCACGGCTGACATGCAGGCGCAGCGCAGCTTGTGTACAGGAAGCGGCGCGTGATGCGCGAAACAGCATCGCCAGCACGTTGCGTCGCTCGGCGGTGAGTTGCAGTCGGCGTAGCGCGTTTTCAGGGATGCGTTCACTGGTTTGATCCAGCCACAGCATGACACTGCCGCAGCTTTCGGATTGCAGCGCCTGTTCGCAGGCCCATAGCTGTTCGGTCAGAGTTTTCGGGCGGATCAGCATCAGCCGCGACAGTTTGACGCCGTGCGCAGCGAGCGCGGGCGCGTAGGGCAGATAGGGCGGGGCGATCATCACCTGCCAGCGGTCAGATTGGGTGAGGCGTGCCGCAGCGGGCATTACCAGTTGCAGTTCGCCGATGCCGGGCCGTTCGACATGGATTTCAGTGATCACGCCGGTGGGCCAGCCGCTGCCGGGCAGATGCACATCGAGTTCGGCAAAGCCGCTGGGCACGCTGGGGGTGGCGACCTGCGCGAAATCATTGCCGCGCCAGACAGCGGAGTGGTTTAGTACGCCGGTGAGTACGCCAGTGAGGGCTTGTGATGCGGAGGGTGAAGTGTTCATGGTTTTCAGCCTGCCATCGGGGAGCAAAGTTCGACCAGTGTACCGTCGGGGCAGTGCACATAAGATACGGTTTGTCCCCAAGGCTTTTTCTGAGGTGGCTTGATTTCGCGCGCACCTGCGGATACGGCGGTTTGATGTGCGGTGGCGACATCGGGTGTGACAAACGCGACTTCCATACCCAGCGGTTTGTTGGAGGCGTTTGCGGCGATGTAGCCTTCAGGCATGTTCGATGCACCGAGCGTGTGCGCGGCAAAAGACAGCGTGGTTTCGCCCGTATTTAATTCGCCGTAGGTGCCGGATTCGTGCAAAAAACGGCGCGAAAAACCAAACGCTTTCTCAAAAAACGCGAGTGATGCAGCAACGTCTGCTACATACACAATAGTGTAGCCAAATTTCATGTTTATTCCTTGAGAGAACTTGAGCGGTGCTTAATGCATGCCGCCATTACGGATTACGCCCACGGCGATGCCTTCGATGGCGAATGGCTCGCTGCGCGGGTTGACGATGATGGGTTCGAAATCCGGGTTGGCAGGATGTAATTCGATTAAATGCTTTTGACGCTGGGCGCGTTTGACGGTGACTTCATCGGCAATACGCGCGACGACGATTTGCCCGGATTTGAAATCAGCCGTACGGTGCACGGCGAGCAGGTCGCCGTCGAGGATGCCCGCGTCGCGCATGCTTTCGCCCTTGACGGTGAGCAGATAGTCCGCGTGCGGCTTGAACATGCGCGGATCGATATTGTAATGGGCAGCAACGTTTTCGGTGGCCAGCAGCGGCGCGCCGGCAGCCACGCGCCCGACCAGCGGAATGCCCGAAGGCTGCAAAATGCGGATGCCGCGTGAGGCGCCCGCCAGCATTTCTATGGCGCCTTTGCGCTCCAGTGCGCGCAGGTGATCCTCGGCAGCGTTAGGAGATTTAAAGCCCATGGCGCGGCAGATGTCGGCGCGGGTGGGCGGAAAGCCTGAAGTCGCTGTATGCTCGCGGATCAGGTGCAAAATTTCTTTCTGGCGCTCGGTGAGGTCTTCCATGTTGTGCTCCTGAGTGATGAATGGCTGTTATTATATACAGTTAATTGTGTATGGCAAGCCCGGCTTTGTGCTCGGGCTTTTCCTTTGTTGGGTGAAAATTTATAAGTATTTGTTTTTAAATAATATTTTTAACGTTCAATACAGGCTAAATCGTGTTGGCGTATTGGAATCGGCCAGAATTTTTGTTATACTTCAAGGCTGTGTTCCTTGGTTTGTGGGAATAGGGCTTAAAAAGCAGGGCATATAAACACGATGGAAACGATGGGCGGTTCGCCCATTTTTTGTTTCTGGAAGCATTGCAAGCCAGTCAGAAAATAAGGAGTTTTTTCCTTAAGGTATTGATTTAAATGGATTTACTGGTATTACTGGAATCGACGCTAACCGGGCTTGGGTACGAGCTGGTTGATATGGAGCGCTCAGGCAAAGGCAGTCTGATGCGTGTCTTTATCGATAAGCCGGGCGGAGTTTTACTTGATGACTGCGCTGCGGTGAGCAACCATTTAAGCCGGGTTTTGACGGTTGAAAATGTGCCTTACGAGCGGCTGGAAATATCGTCGCCAGGGTTGGACCGGCCGTTAAAAAAGGAGCGCGATTTTGTGCGCTTCGCCGGGCAAAAGGTACGGGTGAAGTTGCGCGTACCGCAGGATGGGCAGCGAAATTTTGTAGGTGTGTTGAAGCAAACCCGTGCGGGCAAAGTGGGGCTGGATGTTGAGGGGAAGGCAGTGACGTTTGATCTTGCCAATCTCGACAAGGCGCGCTTGGTTCCGGCGATTTAGTGCCTGTGGTACTTGTACATCAGGATTCAGGAGTTTCGTATGAGCCGTGAAATTTTATTGCTGGTGGATGCGCTGGCGCGTGAAAAAAACGTCGAAAAAGAAATCGTTTTCGGCGCCCTTGAACTCGCGCTTGCTTCGGCCAGTAAAAAGAAATTCAGCGAAGACGTGGAAATACGTGCTTCGGTACACCGTGAAACGGGCGATTTTACGTTTTTCCGCCGTTGGCTTGTGGTGCCCGATGCTGAAATCGAAACGCCTTCGCGCGAATACAAACTGCACGAGGCGGTTGAGGAAAAGCCCGATTCTCAGATCGGCGATTACATTGAAGAGCCGTTAGAGGGTTTTGATCCCGGTCGCATTGGTGCGCAAACCGCCAAGCAGGTGATTTTGCAGCGTATACGCGATGCCGAGCGTGAGCAGATTCTGAATGATTTTCTGGCGCGTGACGAGCATCTTGTTACGGGCACCATCAAGCGCATGGAGCGCGGCAACGCCATTATTGAATCCGGGCGGCTTGAGGCATTGCTGCCGCGCGATCAGATGATTCCGAAGGAAAATCTGCGCGTGGGCGATCGCGTGCGCGCACTGGTGTGGAAGGTGGAGCGTGCGATGCGCGGCCCGCAGTTGATACTGTCACGCACTGCGCCGGAATTCATTATCCGTTTGTTTGAACTCGAAGTGCCGGAGCTTGAAGACGGCCTGATGGAAATCAAGGCGGCGGCGCGTGACCCCGGCTTGCGCGCGAAAATTGCGGTGCTGTCAAAAGACAAGCGCATTGACCCGATCGGCACCTGCGTGGGCATGCGCGGCTCGCGCGTGCAGGCAGTGACCGGTGAGTTGGCGCAAGAGCGTGTGGATATTGTGTTGTGGAATGAAGATCCGGCGCAGTTTGTGGTCAGCGCGCTGGCGCCCGCCGAAGTCAGCAAGATCACCGTGGACGAAGAAAAACACAGCATGGATATCGTGGTGGACGAGGAAAATCTCGCTCAGGCCATCGGTCGCGGCGGCCAGAATGTGCGGCTTGCCAGCGAACTCACAGGCTGGGAAATCAACATCATGAAAGAAGATGAGTGGAAGGCAAAGAGCGAGGAAGAATCCTCCGGCATCCGCGCCATCTTCATGGAAAAACTCGATGTCGATGAAGAAGTTGCCAACATTCTGATGGAAGAAGGCTTTTCCTCACTCGAAGAAGTGGCGTATGTGTCGCGCGCTGAAATGCTGGAGATTGAAGCGTTTGACGAATCAACGGTGGACGAACTGCGCAGCCGCGCGCGCAATACGCTGCTCACGCAGGAAATCGCTTCCGAAGAAAAAGTCGAGCATGACATCGAAGACTTGATGAAAGTTGCAACGATGGATCGTGATACGGCAAAGCTGCTCGCTTCAAAAGGGGTGGGCACGCAGGAAGCGCTGGCTGATTACGCCACTGATGATCTGGTCGAAGAGACGGGTATCGAAGCCGCACGCGCGAGTGAACTTATCATGGCAGCACGTGCGCCGTGGTTCGCGGAATCCAGCGCTTGATAGTAAGTTAATGTATTTAATGTAATACGCGTGATACGCACGATACGCACACAGAAATAGAGACGGGTCACATCGCATGGCGCAACTGAACGTCACACAATTTGCAACCGAACTCGGCGTGCCGCCGACGCAGCTCATTGAGCAGCTGAAAGCGGCCGGCGTCAGTAAGGCATTTGCCGCTGAAACCGCGCTTACCGAGAGCGATAAGACGCAACTGCTTGATTATCTTAGACAATCTCACGGGCAAGGTGAGGCAAAAAAGAAAATTACGCTGACCCGCCGTTCGACTACCGAGATTAAAAAATCTGATAGCACGACCGGCAAAGCACGCACCATTCAAGTTGAGGTGCGCAAAAAACGCGTGCTGGTCAAGCGCGATGTGGCAGCACCAGCTGAGACGGCAGAGGATTCTGGCGTAGCTGACGTACCTGTAGCAGCGCCAGAACCCGTAGAGGTTGAAGCGCCGGTCGTGGTCGAAGCACCTGTCGTGGAAGTCGCTGTGGTCGAGGCGCCAGTAGCCGTAGTTGAAGAGCCGCCGGTTGCGGTTGAGGCACCCGAGCCGGAGGCCGCACCGGCTGTAACGGTAGAGCCGGTTACGCCTGCCGCCCCCACCGGTCCGCGAACGGTACTGGATGCACGGCAGATTGCCATACGCGAGGCCGAGGCGCGACAGCACGCCACGTTGGCGCAACTTCAGGCTGCAGAAGTTCAGAAAAAACAAGCACTTGAGGCAGAGCGTCGGCGTAAGGCCGAATTGGCTGCTGCGCCTCCAGTGGTGGCCAAGCCTGCTACCTCAGCGGACAAGGGCGCAAAAGGCGTAACTGCCAAAAGAGAACCCGAAGGTAAAGTCGCCGGCACGTTACACAAGCCCGCCGCGCCTGCTGGCGGCGAAAAGAAATCCTCCAAAAAAGCCGCAGCGCCCAAGCCGGGTGTATGGCGTGACGAAACCGCTGCCAAACGTCGTACGATCAAAACGCGCGGCGACAGTAGTAGCACAGGTTTAGGCGGCTGGCGTGATCGCAAGGCTGGCAAGCACGGATCGCACAGAGACGAATCGGATGCGCCGCATGCCTTCGCAGCACCCACCGAGCCGTTGGTGCGTGATGTGGTGGTGCCGGAAACGATTTCCGTGGCTGATCTTGCGCACAAAATGTCGGTGAAAGCAGCCGAGGTGATCAAGGCACTGATGAAACTCGGCAGCATGGTCACCATCAATCAAGTGCTCGATCAGGACACCGCGATGATTCTGGTCGAGGAAATGGGCCACAAAGCCGTACGCGCCAAACTCGATGACCCCGACGCCTTTCTGGCTGATGACCAGGCGCCGCATGCCGAAGTGCAGGCAGAATCGCGCGCTCCAGTTGTCACTGTGATGGGCCACGTCGATCACGGCAAGACTTCACTGCTGGACGCCATACGCCGCACCAAAGTGGCTGTGGGCGAAGCCGGTGGCATTACGCAGCATATTGGCGCGTATCACGTTGAAACTGCCAAGGGCATGATTACCTTCCTTGACACGCCGGGCCATGAAGCGTTTACCGCCATGCGCGCGCGCGGATCGAAAGTTACTGACTTGGTGATTCTGGTAGTGGCTGCCGATGATGGTGTGATGCCGCAGACGCAGGAAGCCATCGCGCATGCCAAGGCCGCCAAGGTGCCGATGGTTGTCGCGCTGAATAAAATTGATAAGCCCGAAGCGAATCCTGAACGTGTGATGCAGGATTTGTCGTCGCACGAAGTGGTGCCTGAACAATGGGGCGGCGACACGCAGTTTGTACCCGTGTCGGCGCGCACTGGCGCAGGTCTGGATGCGCTGCTTGATGCAATACTGCTGCAGGCCGAAGTGCTGGATTTGAAAGCGCCGAAAGATGCACCGGCCAAAGGCGTAGTGATTGAATCGCGTCTGGATAAAGGTCGCGGGCCTGTTGCTACCATCCTGGTGCAGTCAGGTACCTTGAAACGTGGCGACATACTGCTCGCTGGTTCAGTATTCGGGCGCGTGCGCGCGCTGGTGGATGAGGCCGGCAAGAGTGTTGAAACGGCCGGGCCTTCAATCCCGGTTGAAGTGCTGGGCTTGCAGGATGTTCCTGCTGCGGGTGCCGATGTGCTGGTGCTCGGCGATGAGCGCAAGGCGCGCGAAATCGCGCTGTTCCGTCAAGGCAAATTCCGCGATGTCAAACTTGCCAAGCAGCAATCGGCCAAGCTCGAAAACATCTTCGAGCAAATGGGCGAGGGCGAGAAAAAATCGCTCCATCTCATCATCAAAGCGGATGTGCAAGGCTCGTATGAAGGCTTGTCGCATGCGCTGGGCAAGCTCGCAACGGAAGAAGTTAAAGTCAATATCGTGCACGCTGCGATTGGCGGTATCACTGAATCAGACATCAACCTCGCGCTGGCTTCCAAAGCGGTGGTGATCGGCTTTAATGTGCGTGCCGATGCAGCCGCGCGCAAGCTCGCCGAGAGCGGCGGCATTGACATCCGCTACTACAACATTATTTATGAAGCTGTTGATGAGATCAAGGCAGCGATGACCGGCATGTTGTCGCCCGAGCGCAGGGAAAGCGTGCTGGGCACAATTGAAGTGCGCGAGATTTTCAAGATTTCCAAAGTGGGCACCGTGGCCGGCTGTTTTGTCACCGACGGCCTCGCGCGCCGCAACGCCAAAGTGCGTGTGTTGCGTGATAGTGTAGTCATCCACGAAGGCGAATTCGATTCGTTGAAACGCTTCAAAGACGATGTTCGCGAAGTCAAATCCGGCTTCGAATGCGGCTTGTCGATGAAAGGCTATAACGATTTGAAGGCTGGCGATCTGCTCGAAGTGTATGAAGTTGTCGAGGTGGCGCGTAGTCTGTAACTATTTGTTTTTAAATAGTTTTTCAGATACGCCCCACACGCCATGCCGAAAGACTATCCCCGCAGTCGGCGCATCGCCGAGCAAATCCAGCGCGAGTTGTCGCAGATAATCCGGCTTGAGTTGAAAGATCCGCGCGTGGGCATGATCACCGTGACTGATGTTGAAGTCACCCAAGATTACTCGCATGCCAAGATTTTTTTCACACGCCTGGGTAATTTAGGCGACGCGGCAGACAACGCCAGCATACTGAAAGCGCTGGAACATGCCGGTGGATTCCTGCGCAGTGAACTCGCACATCGCATGCGGCTTCGTATCGTTCCGCAACTGCATTTCGAATACGACGAATCGGTTGAGCGTGGCGTGCGTTTATCCAATCTGATCGACGAGGCCGTTGCCACCAAACCGAACGGCGCTACTTGATTACGTGAGGCTGTGAGTTCGTGAGTAAGCCCAGACGCACCAGCCACCGTGTAGATGGCGTGCTGCTGCTCAACAAACCGCTGGGCATTAGTTCGCAGCAAGCGGTGAGCCGTGTACGCCACTTATTCAGCGCCGCCAAGGCCGGGCACACCGGCACGCTGGACCCCGCCGCTGACGGCTTGCTGCCGGTATGTTTTGGCGAAGCCACCAAGTTCAGTCATCTGCTGCTCGACGCTGACAAAGCGTATGTCGCTACCGTGCGGCTGGGTGTGACTACATCCACTGGCGACGCCGAGGGAGCAGTCATTACCAGCAAGCCGCCAGTGACAGAAATCAACGTGATCCTGCATGCGCTGGAGAAATTTCGCGGTGACATCACCCAAACGCCACCCATGCACAGCGCACTCAAACACAAAGGCGTGCCGCTCTACGAATACGCGCGCAAAGGGGTGGAAATTGAGCGGCAACCACGCAATATCCGCATTCATGTGTTGCAAGTTATTGATTTAAAAGAGAATTTATTAAAACTTCAAGTGTCATGCAGCAAAGGCACGTATATCCGCGTCTTGGCGGAAGACATTGGATCAGCATTGGGTTGTGGCGCAAGCCTGTGCGCGCTGACGCGCACACAAAGCGGCGCACTGACGCTGACGCATGAAGCCGCCTGCACCCTGGAAGCGCTACAGACCATGAGCGAAGGCGAGCGCACTCAGCGGCTGTTGCCGGTCGACACGCTGTTAAGCGGCCTGCCTGCGCTGCACGTGGGGCCTGAAGAAGCCGCAAGACTGCTACTTGGGCAAAAGCTGGCACTAAGGCAGGCCAATATCATCGGTTTTGCACGGATTTACGGGCCGGAACAGCGATTTCTGGGCCTGGTTGAAGTGGGCGAGGGCGGGCGCACTGTACCGCAACGCATGCTGACGCAAGCGCATGAAGCGAATTAAGAATTTTGCATCGCGAAGTTAGCATTCGACAGCAAAATCCAGTAAAATGCTGGGTTTTCGAGCGGAGAAAGAACATGGCAGTAACTACCCCCCAAAAGGCGCAGGTCGTGGCCGATTATCAGCGCAAGGCCGGTGACACTGGTTCGCCAGAAGTGCAGATCGCATTGCTGACCACGCGCATTGTCGGTCTGACCGATCATTTCAAGGCGAATGTGAAAGATCATCATTCACGCCGTGGTTTGCTGCGCATGGTAAGTCAACGCCGCAAGCTGCTGGATTATCTGAAGCGCAGCAATGTCGATACGTACAAAAACGTGATCGATCGCCTGGGTTTACGCAAATAAGTTTGCGCAAGTAAGCCTGCGTAAGTAATCTACAAAGCACAGCTCGCCATGCCGGGAACCTGCGCACGCCAGCCGGGGGATACTAATGCACGGTACGCCTCATTGGGCGTGACGCACCTGAATTTTTCGGCGCGGGCGTGATAAAAAAACCAGAGACCGCTTGCCAGCGGTCTTTTTGTTTGGGTAGTTTATTAAGACAACTGAAAAATTGAGAAAATTGAGGATAACGAATTGAGTCACGTTAAAAAGTCGATCATGTGGGGACGTCACCAGTTGACACTGGAGACCGGAGAAATCGCGCGTCAGTCGGGCGGCGCGGTAATGGTAACCATGGAAGAAACCGTAGTGCTGGTCACTGTGGTGGCCAAGCGCAAAGCCAAGGCGGGGCAGGATTTCTTTCCGCTCACCGTGGATTACCAGGAAAAAACCTACGCCGCAGGCAAAATCCCCGGCGGATTTTTCCGTCGTGAAGGACGCCCGTCAGAAAAAGAAATTCTGACCTGCCGTTTGATTGATCGTCCGCTGCGCCCGCTATTCCCGGACGGCTTTTACAATGAAGTGCAAGTCATTGCCACTGTGATGTCGTCCAACAATGAAATCGATTCTGATATTCCTGCGATGATTGGCGCCTCTGCAGCGATGTCGATTTCCGGCGTGCCGTTTCAAGGGCCGATTGGCGCCGCACGCGTGGGTTTCATCAACGGCGGTTACGTGTTGAACCCGACCCAGACCGAACTCAAAACGTCGCAGTTAGATCTGGTGGTTGCTGGTACGCAACAAGCCGTGCTGATGGTCGAATCCGAAGCGCAGGTGTTGTCAGAAGACATCATGCTGGGCGCCGTGGTTTATGGTCATGAGCAAATGCAGGTGGTTATAAACACCATTCACGAAATGGTTGAAGAAGCGGGCAAGCCGCTGTGGGATTGGGCGCCCGCGCCAAAAGATGAGGCGCTGATCGCTCGTATTACCGCCATTGCCGACAAAGATTTGAACGCCGCATTTCAGATGAAAGAAAAGCAGGCCCGTTCTGCTGCCATCGACGATATCTGGAAGCGTGTGCATACCGAAGTCGGCGTGGGCAATGAAGGTGGCCCCGACACCAATGTGGTTCACGAAATCTGTTTCGCGCTGGAATCCAAAATCGTGCGCGGACAAATTTTGAATGGCGAGCCGCGCATTGATGGCCGTGACACACGCACTGTGCGTCCGATCACCATTCGCAACAGCGTGCTGCCACGTACGCATGGCTCATCGCTATTCACGCGCGGTGAAACGCAGGCGCTCGTCGTTGCAACACTGGGCACCGCACGTGACGAACAACGCATCGACGCGCTGATGGGCGAAATTAAAGATCGCTTTATGCTCCACTACAACATGCCTCCTTATGCCACCGGCGAAACCGGTCGCGTGGGTACGCCCAAGCGCCGCGAAATCGGCCACGGCCGTCTCGCCAAGCGCGCGTTGCTGGCGGTGTTGCCGAAGGCGGATGAGTTCGCGTATTCAATTCGTCTGGTTTCGGAAATTACCGAATCCAATGGCTCAAGCTCAATGGCGTCGGTTTGTGGTGGCTGCCTGGCGTTGATGGATGCTGGCGTGCCCCTGAAGGATCACGTCGCCGGTATCGCCATGGGCTTGATCAAGGAAGGCAATCGCTTCGCCGTGCTGTCGGATATTCTAGGTGACGAAGATCACCTGGGCGATATGGATTTCAAAGTGGCTGGCACCGCATTGGGCATTACCGCACTGCAAATGGACATCAAGATCACCGGCATCACAAAAGAAATCATGCACGCTGCACTGGTGCAGGCGCGCGAAGGCCGTTTGCATATTTTGGAAAAAATGCGCGGCTCAATGGACACTGCCCGTACTGATCTTTCAGCATGGGCGCCGCGCATGATTACGTTCAAAATCAAACCGGACAAAATTCGTGATGTCATCGGCAAGGGTGGCGCAGTCATACGCGCACTGACCGAAGAAACCGGCACCACTATCGATATTCAGGACGACGGCTCGGTGACGATTGCCTGTGTTTCAGCCGAGGGTGGCGAAGCTGCTCGCAAGCGCATCGAAGAAATCACCGCAGATGTTGAAGTGGGCAAGATCTACGACGGCACTGTGTTGAAGCTGCTGGATTTCGGCGCGATTGTCAGCGTATTGCCGGGTCGCGATGGCTTGCTGCATATCTCGCAAATCGCCAACGAGCGCGTGAACGCTGTGGCCGATCATTTGAAAGAAGGTCAGGCTGTGCGCGTAAAAGTGCTGGAGGCCGATGAAAAAGGCCGTCTGCGCCTCTCAATGAAGGCAGCTGCGGCCGAGGCGGCAGCCCCTGCCGCATAGTTGGTATTCCGCACTCAATAAAAAGGGCAACCTCGGTTGCCTTTTTTATTGTGACCAGTTGTTTTTGTGTTTAAAAATTATGGGTCATCGCGTCTTAGTGTGGGCGATTTTGGGTAAAAAGCGTGGTGAATTGTCTATGAAAACAGTCGTGTTCAAAGCGACCTGAAATCTGGCACGATTGTAGGATGACAAAATCAACGAGAAGACAACGGCGGCTGTGGGATGC
>CANKUB010000003.1 GCA_947486575.1 Betaproteobacteria bacterium
TCGACACGATACGCGCGCCAGGTTTCAACCGCAGAAATTTCACCGCCAGCGTGCTGAGATGCGCGGGCAACAGAAACAGTGGCATTACCGTGGCATTTGAAATATCCGCCGCGAACATGTCGCCATGAGAGAATGTTGCCTTGTCCGCCACGCCCGCCGCAACAGCGGCACGCTCAGACAGCGCCACCAGATCCGGATTAAATTCCACGCCATGCGCACGCGCGCCGCGCTTGGCCGCTGCGATCACCATGCGTCCGTCGCCCGAACCCAAATCGATCACAAAGTCGTCCGGCGTCAGCTTCGCCAGATCCAGCATTTTGTCGAGCGTGGCTTCGGGCGTGGGTATCCACACCACGTCTTTGCCCGGCTGGCCGGGAACGGGTTTATAGGATTCTGTCGACGTCTGAGCCGCTGCCAGTTGTACGGCAGATAACAAACAGAGCAGCAGCAAATGATAGCTGTAGTTCAAAATATATCCTGATAATTGATGTCTGAGGGCGCGGGCATGAATTCTAACGTGAGATGGCGTGCCGCCTTGTGTTTGGTGCTCTGGAACTTGCGATATATCATGCACCAACAACATACTTTTTAAAAAGTCACGTCTGGCACGATGTCGATCGACCAGCACACCACACATCCTTCGCAGACGAAAGAGTTCGACGGCTGCGGGCAGGAAATTTCGCCGCGCGCCATATCACCATGAAAAACAGCAATATGAGCAGCAACAAGAGCAAAGTCGACGAAAGTAAGGGCTGCTTCCAGCGAATTGGCGAAGCCTTCATGGTTTACATGGAGCGGCGCCTGCTTATCGTATTCGCCATGGGCTTTGCCAGCGGGCTTCCCTTGCTGCTGACCATGAGCACCTTGCAGATATGGATGACGGAAGCCGGTGTTTCGCTGACGGCAGTTGGGCTTTTTGCGCTGGCGGGAACACCGTACACCTTGAAATTTTTTTGGGCACCACTTATCGACCGATTGCCCGTGCCGCTTCTATCGCGGCGTCTGGGACGGCGACGAAGCTGGATGATCGTAATCCAGTTAGGACTTATGGGTGCAATTCTTGGCCTGGGATTCAGCGATCCTGCAGCGGGGCCCCTCTATACCGCAGCATTCGCGGTTGCGGTGGCTTTTTTTTCCGCCAGCCAGGATATCGTTATAGACGCCTATCGCATCGAGATTCTTGATCCGGCTCAGCAAGGTGCCGGTGCGGCCATGACGCAAGCCGGCTATCGCTTTGGCCTCATTGCAGCAGGCGCCGGGGCGTTGTACCTGGCTGACATCACGGCCAACTGGTCGATAGTCTATGCCGCCATGGCGTTGCTGGTGTTGGTGGGCATGGTCGCCGCGCTGCTAGCCCCCGTGCCCTCCGACGACGCGCATCAGGACGCAGCAGCAATCCAAACGAAGCCGCTGTTTCGTTCGATGCTGATCGACCCTTTCCAGGAGTTTCTGACGCGGAATTCCGCTTCGACTGCGCTGGCGATGCTCGCCTTCATTCTGCTTTACAAATTTGGCGACGCATTCGCCGGTTCAATGGCGAATCCCTTTTTCATCAAAATCGGTTTTACCAAGATCGAAATCGCCAACGCCAGCAAAATATTTGGTGTGTTCGCCACGCTCGGCGGCGTTTTTCTCGGCGGTGTCCTGGTCAAGCAGTATGGCGTGCTGAATACTCTGCTCTGGTGCGGCATCCTGCAAATGTTTTCCAACCTGATGTTCGCCGCGCTGGCTATCGTCGGTCACGATGTCGGCTTTCTCTATCTGACGGTTGGTGTTGAGAACTTCACTGGCGGCATGGCTTCTTCGGCATTCGTGGCTTACTTGTCGCTGCTCTGCCACACCGCTTATACCGGCACGCAATTCGCGCTGCTGACCTCGTTTATGGCGTTTGGACGCACCTGGCTCTCCACCACCAGCGGCTGGTTGGCCGATCACACGGATTGGGTAACCTTTTTTGTCATTTCAACTTTCATCGCGCTGCCTGGGTTAGTGCTGCTGCTATGGATGACTAAGCATCTGCCCCTGGAACAGCAGGTACACCAGCACGCCACCGCAAATCATATTTAGCGCATGACATCTGGACATCGCAATTCAATCAGCTCTGCCCAGACGCTCCAGCAGTTTTTCCGCCACCACACGTTCCTCAAGCCGGTAATCCTGTAGTTGCGGCTGCGCGTCGCGAATACGGCTGATGTTCAGAATAATGCTGTCGTAGGTCAACGGATTCGCGCCGCGTATCTCCAACAAAAATGCCAGCAAACGGCTTTCGTGCAGCGCAATCCGGGTAACCGGGTTATGCTGATACTGGCGCAACTTAAAGGCCTGCCCGACTACCGTGAAAAGCATGATCCCGATGAAGGCGTACGCAAGATATCGGCTCATCATGTTCACCAGGGACTCCTGTCGAGGTAGTGGCGCGCACGTTCGCGCGTGCGCGCGTCAAGCGTTGTCAAGTACGCATCAGCCAGCATTTCGTTCTCGATAATCACCTGTGCCGTGCGCAGGCGCTCCGCGTAAAGCACCTGCTTTTCCAGCAGCTGCGCGACCTCTATGCGATGGTGTTGCCACAGGCTGCACGACACCAGTATCCCCGCCATACACGACAAAACAACGCCCTCCCGTCTAGTCAATGGGCTTGTCATACGTTGCCTCCCAGGTCCATTCGCGTAACTTGCCGTTACGATTGCTCCACGCCGTACCGCGCAGCACCGGGCGACCAAACACCTGCTCCAGGCGCAGCTCGCTGCGTGTCAGCCCCATCGGTGATGCGGATACCCATTGCGCTGCCGTGCCGCGCACCACGCCATTCAGGGGCAGATTGATGCGGTCGCCGTAGGGGCCGACATACTGCAACATGCCTTTAATTTGATTGCCAGTAACCGCAAGTAACAATTGGCCACCGGCATCCTTGCCCCAGGGTCGGGTGGCGTCTTTCCATTGATCAGCATTGGTTATTGACCAGCGCCAATATCCTGTTAAGGCATTGCGGGTATCCGGCACGGCATATGAAAGATAGGCGCTGTCGCGGCTTGAAAAGGTCTCGCCGAGTTTCAGTTCGAGCAGGTGACGTCTACCTCCGCGCCGCTCGATCACGGAAAAGGGTGCAAGCAGGCCGGTGCGTGCGGATCCGGCGAAGGGCTTGGCAGCTGCGCGCAAATCGATGCCGGCAAACTTCTTGCGCATGGAAACCAAGGCATCCTCGCGCGCAACAAGTGTGCCGTCACCATTAAAATCCACCCACATATACAGATCACGTATCTCTTCGTCTTCCACGATACCGTTGCCATCGGTATCCAGGGACGCCAACGCCGCATAGGCGTTATCCCACCGCTGCCCTCTGAAGGTGTTTCCCAGCAGCATCTTGGCATCAAGATCGACTTTCGCTCCGGGCACGTACGACGGCAGATATACGATAGCGCACATCTCCAGTCCGCCGAACCACGCATGCCACGGTTTGGCCGACGTACCGAAGCCCACGCGGGCAAATTGCGGAAAATGCTGATGGCTCAACGCCAATGCGGTCAAGCGTTCGCTGCCGACGAACAGCACCGTGGCGTCGGACTGCGCACGAGCGCCCGTATTGAACAACAGCAAGCCAGTCAGCAGGATGAGCGTGCGTATCACCGTATTCATTTCAGGGCGTAGGCGCGGAGTAACCGCGCCGAAACAAACTGCCCGGATCGTGCTGCTTCAGGTAGCCCCGCTGCAAACCGGCATTTGCAGGCGCGGCCCCAACCAAGGGCGCGGTGCCCGGCAGCGCAACGGGAATTTCAGGAAAAGACTCCAGTCGCACATCGCCAGGCTTTTTGCGCGCCATCTCCCAGCCGGACACGTCGGCACTGGGCGCGCAACCGCTAAGCACCGCAGCCAACACCCCGCACGCAAGCGTCGGCGCAAATTTCATGGCGCTTTGCTCCGGTTCATTTTGTCCACGAGTGCCTGGCGGTGCGCGCGGACATACTCGTGCAGCTTATCCGCACTCTTCCATTGAAATTTGTCAACCTCCAGATAGCTGGACGCAGCAACGGCATCGGCTGCCGGCGGATAGGGTTCGTTCACTGCGGCAAACCGCCGTCCATCCTCCCACACGGCAAAGGTCGCCACGCCCACAAACACCACCAGCACCAGCAACGTTCCGATGAGCAGCCGCCACGCGCTGCCAAGGTGTGCGCCTGCCGGTTTGCCCAGTGCCACGGCCGGTGTGCGCTCTTGCTCACTGCGGTATGTTACCGAACCGAACGACAGGCACAGCGACGCTACCGCCAGCATGAAAAATCCGAAGCGCGTGATGGGAATCGTGGAAACATTCGCTAAATCATATACCTGGATATACACCAGCAAGCACGCCACCTGCACGCCTGCCGCGAAACGCTCAGGCTGTCGCGCCAGCGCGAGCGCACGTCCCAACAACACCCCCAGAAACAGCATGTAGGCCAGCAGGCCTCCTCCACCCAGCTGCAGCCCCCATTCGATCCAGGCGTTGTGCGCGTGGCCGTATTTGGGACCAGGTGCATCGCGATATTGCGCAAGGCGATTTTCAAAAGCGCTCCACACGGAGTTGTAGCCAAATCCCGTGTAGGGTTGCTCGGCTAGGAGTTTCACGCTATCGGCCCATATCTCGGTGCGCGAGGTAAAGGTCGGGTCGCGTCCCATGCGCATGGCAAAGTGATCCATCTTGGGGCTGGGCAGGCTGACCACAAACGCGGCGATTGCGAGGGCTGCTAACGCGGCATAAATCCGCCATCTTTTCGCGGTTAGGACAAACCACAACACCGATGTCAACGCAATGCTGATCATCGAACTCTTGGAATCAATGTAGATCAAAAACACCGCGCCGACGGCGACGCCCGCCAGATGAAGCCAGCGAAAACGAGCGCGTAAAAAGAATAATCCAAGCAAAATCAGCAAACCCAGCAGAAAGCCGAATTGATTGCGATGGAGTGTGACGCCGGTAAACGTCTGCCCGGTGCTGCCGTAGCCCATGCCGCCCACCACGATCGAACCCATCAGCACTGCCGCGAGCAACTGCCATACGTTACGAAAGATTTGATGCAGATCGCCGCCACAAGTCACCACGTAGGCCAGCAAAAAAACCAGACACAACGCCGACATGTAAATCCCCGCCAGCGTCATCTCCGTGTTCGCACTCCACACCAGCGACCAGACGATATAAGCAAACACCAGCGTCACCGTGCCCTCGGCCATCGCCAGCCGCGCCATCTCGCGCAGCCGGTGCAAGGCGGGCGCCAGACAAAAAATCATTGCCGCGTGTTCGTAGTAGCTGGGCTCCTGATTGGCCAGTGCATAAATCAGCGCACCGAATTGCAGCAGAAAAATCTCCAGCGCCTGACGCAGCCGGGCGTCGACGCCGTAGCGCAAAAAGAAAATCACGCCGGCCAAAACCACACTCAGCGGCGTGAAATACTGGCCACCCAGCAGCTTGAACAAGACCGCGCTGATCACCAGTGCTGCGAATTGCATCATTTCGCCGGTCGATCTCTGCTGCGTTGCCAGGCGATGGCACGCGCATGCAGCGACTTGGCCCACGGCAGCGATTCACGCGCCCAGGCGGCAAAATCACGCTGATCCAGGCGCGGCCAGATGCTTGCGGGCTTTTCCAGAAACTGCTTGAGCGCGGGCTTGTGTGATGCCAACACAGTCGCGTTCAATCGGCCGCGCGCAGCGGCGTTACCATTCAGGTAAGCGTCGATAAAATCACCGGTTACCTGTAATATCAACGCCTCGGAGCCGAACATGCCTACGCTATGATCGCCCTTGGCGACCAGCCAATACTGCGGTGCACCGTCAACGTAGCGAAAAGCTGAATTACGGTAATCCGGATGATCTTCCGTGCCCGCCACGTGCAACCCTGCCACCGCACTGACTTGCTTCACATCCGCGCGGCTCGGCGCGCTGTACTCGAAGGGATAGCTGTAGACGACGAATGCCTTAACGCGCGGATCGCGGTGTACCGCAAACGCTTTCCCGTCGCGATCGCGCACCGGCAAACCACTCATGTGCAAGGCGGTCAGGGTGCCCGAGGAATGCCCGACGACAGCCAGTTTGGTCAGGTCTAGGGCCGGCCAGGCGTCACGCTTCTCGGCGTTAGTACGCGACAGCCTGTCCAGCACGAACAGGCAATCCTCGAAACGGTCCACTGGCGCATCGTTGCGCGCCCCGGTGCGTATGCCGGGATAAATGTCGGCGAAACGTTCGTTGGCGCCCATCTGTTCCAATAAATCATAGTGGAATACCATCACCATCACAACGCCACGCTTTAACAGCATTTCGGCCAACGGTTCGTAGCCGTCTACATGCCCACCCCAGCGAAACCCCTGGGGCGCGGAGAACAGCACTACCGGCATCGCGGCTGCCTCGTCTCGCGGCTTGCCACGCGGCGGCAGCGCAATACGTACATTGACATGCCGCTGCCGGGACTCGTCTAGCCATATCTCACGTGCTAATCGCACGTTATGCCCGCTCTCCTTTTGATCTCCGTGGGCCACGGCAGTGATCGCCAAGAATAGTAGTACTGCGCACAAGGCGCGAAGGCCGATGGAACAGCGCGCGTCAGATGGCATCTCTGGAACTGATGTAATCACGGATTGAGCGTAGGCATGTAAATACGAGGCGAGCTTACTTGATCGCAGGCATAACTTCCCTGGCAAATCGCTCCATCGACCGCAGCACGCGTTTCTGATCCATGTCGCCAAACCAGAAGCTGCAGTTGAAGTGTGTGATGCCCATGATCGATTGCAGGGTTTTGATCTGGCGTATGCAGGTTTCCGGCGAGCCGATAATGAGGTAGCGATTGATCAAATCTTCGATATCCGGTTCGTTTTGGGCGACGATCGGCATGGCCTTGCCGTTTTCAACCTGCTCATAGTGATTACGCAGACTCAAGGTCACGCGCATGTTCCAGCGCGCATGCTCTGCGGCATCGCGCGCATCGGTATCGCTTTCCGCGACGTAAATCGCGCGCTGCACGCCCACGCGCGGTTTGACTGGTGGGTTTACTTTCGCCACGACTTCTTCAAACATTTTGCCGAATGCGCCGAGGTGCTCGACCGTCACGCCGAAACCGCCGGTCAGCACGTTGAACCCACGGCGAACTGCGGCTTCCAGTGCGTAAGGACTTTGCGCAACAATCCAGATTGGCGGATGCGGCGTTTGCAGCGGCTGCGGAAACACCGTGGTTTCCGGCACCTTGTAGTGCTTTCCGTCGTAACTGAAGGCTTTGCCCTTGAATGATTCAAGAATGATGTCTAGAGACTCATCCCAGCGATTCTTGGCGGCTTCGAGTTGCAGACCAAAACGCTCGAACTCATAGTTCTGATAACCGCGTCCGAATCCAATATCCACACGCCCGCCAGCCAGTTGATCAAGGGTTGCGATTTCTTCGGCGATGACCAGCGGATGATGCAACGGTACAACGATCACCGCGGTGCCCACACGCAGCGTTTTGGTTTTTGCCGCAATGTGCGTCGCCAACTGGGTGGGGCGGGCAAGATAGCCGTAGGTCGAAAAGTGATGCTCGCCCAGCCACACATTGCGAAAACCCAGCGATTCTGCTGCCAGCGCCTGCTCTACGCCGCGCGCATAAATGTCCTGTGAGGAACTCATCGAAGGCGACTGCATGAGCAAAAAGGTACCGATATCCATATCTAACCCTTGATTTAAATTTTGATCGTAACTATTTGTTTTTATTGGTATTTTATTCAGGCTTTATGCCTACTGCCTTGATCACCCTAGTCCACTTGTCCAGCTCGCTTTGCAGAAAAGGCGACATTTCAGCAGATGTCATGTCGAAAGAAACCGCACCCATCGACGCGAGGCGCTGCTTGACCGCTGCCGTTCGCTTGATTTGTTTTACCGCTTCATGCAGTTTGGTGACCAGCGCCGGTGACATTTTTGCTGGCGCCATCAGGCAATAAAAAAGCAGGCCCTCGTAACCGGGCAATCCGCTTTCAGCCACGGTCGGCACGTCGGGCAGATTCGGCACACGCTGCGCGGTCGCCACGGCCATCGCGCGCAATTTGCCCGACTGAATGTGCGGCAGTGCGGCTACCACGTGACTGAATGCAAATGGCACGTGCCCGCCGAGCAGCGCCACCAGCGACGGCGTATCTCCGGGGTACGCCACCTGCAGCATGTCTATGCCCGCCATGTATTTCAGCAATGAAATATTCATGTGCGAACTGGAGCCGATGCTCGCTGCGCCGTGCATCATGCCCCCGGGCTTGGCCTTGGCCATCTTAATAATTTCAGCAACTGTCTTGGCGGGAAACGATGGATGCGCCACCAGCACGCCCGGAACATGCGCAAACATTGCCACCGGCGTGAAATCGCGCATCGGGTCATAGGGCAATTTGCCGTAGAGCGGCAAGCCCGTGGTCAGCACACCGCTGTACGTAAAAAACAGTGTGTAACCATCGGGCGTTGATTTCGCAACGGCCGCGGCGGCAATCTGCCCGCTGGCGCCACCGCGGTTATCCACCACCACCGGCTGTGCCCACATTTCCACCATGCCCTGCTGCAGCAGGCGGCCGAGAATATCCGTACCGCCGCCGGGCGGTGAAGGAATCAGCATGCGCACAGGCTTGCTGGGATACGGCTGTTGCGCATGCACGCTGAATGCCGCTAACAGCCAAACCGGCAGCAATGAAATTCGCAAGAAAAGATTCACACTACGCCAGGTGATAGGCAACAAGTCGGCTGTCCACAATGAGTTAAAAAGTTGTATTGGTACTCAAGCAGGGCTATTGTAGCGAAAGAAAAGGCAAACACCATGACCGCACAAACCCAAACCGCAAGCGCGATTGCAAACGCACTGCCGCCAAACGGCTTTCCAGCCATCGTCAATCTGCTGCTGAATCTGGCGCACGCCATAGATCACATGTTCCTGCTGATCTTCGCTACAGCAGTGGCCACCATTGCGGCTGAGTTCGGTTTTAGCAACTGGGCAGACCTCATGCCGTACAGCGTCGGCGCCTTTGCGCTATTTGGACTGGGCGCGCTGCCCGCCGGACGGCTCGGCGATCTGTGGGGACGCCGCAGCATGATGATCGTCTTTTACTTCGGAATGGGCGTATCGGCAATGTTGGTGGCGCTGACGCAAAATGCATGGCAACTCGCAGCAGCGCTGACACTGCTTGGCGCGTTTGCCGCGATTTACCACCCGGTCGGCATTCCGATGCTGGTGCAAAACGTGCCGAATCCCGGCGCTGTAATCGGACTCAATGGACTGGTCGGCAACCTCGGCATCGCAAGCGCCGCAATTGTCACCGGCTTTCTGGTGAAGTGGATCGGCTGGCGCGCGGCCTTCGTCATACCCGGCATTTTTTCGCTGGTGTGCGGCATTATCTTTGCCCTGAAGTGTCCGCAGGAAGCGCACGCACCGTCCAAAGGCAAGGGCGGCAAAGCCGCAGTGGTGCTCACGCCCCAACAGCTGGTGCGCGCGTTTACCGTAATGACCGCAGCGGCGATCACCAGCAGCCTGCTGTTTAACTTCACCACCAACGGCAACGCGCAACTGCTGGCCGAAGGTTTTCGCGGCGTAGTCGAAGACCCGGCCATGCTTGGTGTGCTACTCGGCTTGATCTACGCCATAGCCTCGTTCGCACAGATCATTGTAGGTCGCCTTATCGACCGCGTGCCGCTCAAACCGCTGCAGTTGTGGATATCGGTCATTCAGATTCCGCTGCTGATCGTCGCCGCGTACACACAACACTGGTTTATGTTTGCAGCGTTGCTGGCGGTAATGGTGTTCGTGTTCGGCGCGATCCCGTTTACCGACGCCATGATCGTGCGCTACGTTGACGACCGGCTGCGCTCGCGTGTCGCGGGAATGCGGCTCACCGTTGCATTCGGATTCAGTTCAGCGGCGGTGTGGCTGCTGGGACCGATGGTAAAGAGTGTTGGCTTCGCCACGCTGCTGTGGATTATGGCGGGCATTGCCACGATCAAGGCAGTAGTAGTTTTGTGGTTGCCGGATGAACCGGCGGTTGAGAAACAATCGTGACTGACCTCATGCTTCCTATGAATATGTACAAATAATTGAGTGCAGTAATATGAGACTGCAATTGAATAAGAAAAAATACTTTGTTATATTTTCGCTGATTATCTGCGGATTGCCGGGCGCAATAGGCTTGTTGTGGGCATTTGGATCTTATGGCAGTACGGGATTTTGGCTATTGCTGGTCGCTCTCGCGTTCGGTGCTGCGTATTTTTGGTCCGAGGTTATGTGGCGTTTTTTTGCGGCTGAACGGGAGAGACTGGCAACGCGCGTAACCCGGAATCCGTAGCTCGTACTGCGCAATAGCCCGGTAGGTTGGGCTGGTAAGCCCAACATCAGCGGTGCGTCAAACTCAAACGTTGGGGTTCGCTGCGCTCACCGCCAACCTACGCCACACGTTGTTCGCAATAAGTAAGAAAAGGCCGGTACAATCATCAAAGCAGACGGTTTCAAACCGGCATAAACTGGCAGCCTCGCTACTACAAGATCAAACCGGAGGAACCATGAAGCCGCAACACCCGGACAAATCTCTGTTGCTACTCGCCGCCATGCTGCCAATGACAGCACCCATCGACGCCACAGCGCAAGCCGACTATCCGGCAAAAACGGTGCGCATCGTTGCGCCGTTTCCGCCGGGCGGCAGCGTGGATACGGTAAGCCGCCTGATCGCCGCGCGGCTCTCTGAAAGTTACGGCCAGACATTCGTCGTCGACAATCGCGGCGGCGCGTCGGGCAACATCGGCTCTGAACTTGTCGCCAAATCACCGGGCGACGGTTACTCACTGCTGGTCAACACCATACCGCTGGCGGTCAATCAGTTTTTATACAGCCAGGTTCCCTACGATGCGCTGCGTGATTTTGCGCCGGTGTCGCTGCTGACCAGCACCCCTGCGGTGCTGGCGGTGCATCCGTCGTTAACCGTGAAAAATGTGCGCGAGCTGATTGATCTGGCTAAATCGCGCGCGGGCAAACTCGATTACGGCACCGCTGGCGTCGGCACCAACTCGCATATCGCAGGCGAGCTGCTGAACTATATGGCAAAAACCAATATTTCCGTGGTTCACTTCAAGGGCGGCGGCCCGGCGACCATCGCCTCGGTGTCCGGCGAAATCAGCATCAACTTCAACACATTGCCGGATTCACTGAGCTATGTTCGCTCCGGGCGCCTGCGCGCGATCGGTGTGAGCAGCGCCAAACGCGCGCCGCAATCGCCCGATGTGCCCGCCATTGCCGAAACGCTACCCGGCTACGAATTCACCTCTTGGCAAGGCATACTTGCCCCACGCAATACGCCGCGCGCCATCGTCATGTCGCTCGGTGAACACATCAAGAAGTCGCTTTCCACACCCGAAAACACCAAGCGCTTCAACGACGCCGGGCTGGACATCACCGCCAGCACGCCCGACGAATTTGCCGCTCACCTGAAAAGCGAAGTGGAGAAATGGAGCAAGGTTATCCGCGAACGCAAAATGAAGGCCGAGTGAGCTTTCAAAAAATATCAATAAAAACAAATACTTAAAATCATTCGCTACACGCCTGTGAGCGACTTGAACGCGGCTTCCAGCGCAGCGCTGGCGTGCGCGAGTTTGTCCGTGCCCGCCTTCAACCAGGCTCGGTCTGCCGCCACGCCCTCGTTCTCCGCTGCCAACATGCGATTCACTTCACGCAACTGCGGCCCGCCGATGCCCTTGCGACCGAACACCATGTATTCGGCGCTGATCACTTCCCGAAACGCAGCTTCGGTGAGCGGCAACGCCTGCTGTGTTTGCTCGTGATAAATACGCACGGCTTCCGCATACGGAATTTCGTGAATCTTGAGTTTGTTGCCGCGTCCGTAGTCGGTAAGCTTCGAGGCAAAATGATGTCCGATGCGAAATGGCACGTCGGCTTTTTGCATCAGCGCGTCGGCAATTTCGGTGGTGGTGGAGTAATCCGCATGCACTTCAGCCAGCGCACGTTCCTTGTTCACCACAATGCCGCCCATCACCTGCGCAAGTAGTTTGAACACCTGCAAGGCTCGCACGCACGGCACCGGATCATACATGCGGTAGTCGAACATGCCGGTGCGGTTGTTGTGCGAAATTAGAAACACCGTCTGCATCTCGCCCAGCAGAATGCTGCTCTGCGCGCGCAATTGCTCCAGCGCCGCCGGATTTCTTTTTTGGGGCATGATGCTACTGACGCCGGTGAGTTCACCGGTGGCGAGCAAAAACCACGGCATCGGATCTGCGTATTGCGTGTGCATGTCCTGCGCGAACTGGCCAATCTGCACGGCGGCTATCGACAAAGCACTCGCCACATCCAGTGCGCTGTCTACTGGCGCCAGGTGATTGGCGTCATAGGCGTTTTCCAGCAAGCCCTCAAAGCCCAGCAGCACTTGCAGGCGCTTGCGGTCGATCGGAAAGCTCGATGTCGCCAGCGCTGCCGAGCCCAGTGGATTCGCGTTGATGCGCGCGTAGGCCTCGCGCAGCCGCTGGGTCTCGCGCGTCAGGGCCGCCGCCAGCGCCAGCAGGTAATGTGCGAACGTGGTGGGCTGCGCCTGCACGCCGTGGGTGTACGCCGGGATAATTGTTTCCGTGTGCTGCGCGGCCAGCGTCAGCGTTTTTTCACGTGCGCGTATCAACGCATCAATTTCCTGCAACAAGCCATCGCGCAGGTTCATGCGCGCCATAGCCGAAGCCAAATCCTGACGACTACGCCCGCTGTGCAGGCGTGAGGCATCCGCGCCCACCACAGCCGTGAGACGTGGTTCGTAATCGAGATAATCCGCAGATCGGCGCGGCGTGCCGGATGCCTTCATTTGCTCGATAACAGTAGCTATGCCACGGGCGATGCGCGCTGCGGTCTCGCGCGGTACGATGCCCGCTTCAACCAGCATGACTATGCACGCCTTGTTGATCTGGTCGAGGAATTCCGGCGAACGACCGCCGCTGCGGAACGCCTCGTTGATATCCAGTGCTCCGCTGTGTTCGGCAGGAGATTGCGTGTTAGGCGTGTTACTCATGGCGATGATCTTTATGGTGATTTTTCTGTGATTCATTTTCCACGAATTGCGGCGTGGCGTCGAGGCGCTAGCAGTACAAGCGCAACAACCGTAGATTTGTGCGAGCATCATCGCCATGGAAAATAATGTCGCGAAAACCCCAAACGGCGTACCACGTCGATGGCTGTTACTTGGCTGTGCGCTGGCCTTGCTCGCTGCCGGTTTGTACTGGGCGTGGCCGCTGCCACCCGTACCATGTTCGCATTTACAGCACTGGAATGCGGCTGACTCGGCTGGGCGCTGTGTGATCGACACGAGCCTTCGGTTGGATAGCTATGACCCATGGGCCAAAGACCTGCGCCAGTTGCCGGACCGTCTGACGG
Source organism: Betaproteobacteria bacterium (assembly GCA_947486575.1). Lineage (GTDB taxonomy): Bacteria > Pseudomonadota > Gammaproteobacteria > Burkholderiales > SG8-41 > UBA5216. The sequence goes on from CANKUB010000003.1 coordinate 13,382, forward strand.
TGAGAGGTAATCTCATCATCTACGGAACGCGCATTGAATCGTTGCCCGCATCGCTGGTCGTCGAGGGCAACCTTGTGCTTCACAAAACTCACATTGGCCGTTTGCCCGCGGATTTAGTCGTCAACGGTGACCTTGATGTGTACATGGGCTTTGGTTCGCCGGAACTACGCTGTGCAGACATTCCCGCAAGCGTGGTCATCAAGGGTCAGCGGCTCTGTCACAACTGATGTGGATTACTGAATGGTGCCGCTTAAAGCGTCGGCTACGCCTTGCGCTTCGGTTCATCCAGCCCCACGCCTTCCAGATGACCAAATAGCTCGGCCAGTTTCTGCACATCTTCCAATGGCAGCGGCGGTTTTAAAATCGCATCGATATTCGGCGCCACATGCGCCGGGTTGCCCGTGCCAAACAGCACCACGTCCGTGCCGGGTTCGTGCCGCGCGTAGCGATAGGCGGCTTCTATCACGTCGCGCGCGCCACCCTCACGCAGCAGAAAATCCAGCGGCTGGGGTTTGGCAGCCAGCCACGCGGGCAGCTTTCCGGCATCGACCAACGCCTTGATATCCTGCTGCAATCGCCCCGGCGCGCTGAACAGGCTGCGCACCGCAAACATAACTAGCGTGCCGATATTTTTCGCCTGCGTCGCAGGAAACACACTTTGCCGGGCGTTTTGGCCAAGCATGTGAAACGCGAACATGATCACATCCCAATAGTCATCCTTGAACGCGCTTTGCAGCGTCTCATGGTGCGGATCTTTCGGCGGCATTTCGGTAATGCCCAAAAAACGGAATTTGCCTTTTTCCTTTTCACGCATCAGCGCGGGCACGATTTCACGCGCTGCGTGGGCGTAGACATCCGGCAACACCGTATGCAGAAAAAAGATGTCCACATAATCAGTGCCCAGCGTCTTCAGAGAACTGTTGAGGCCATCGACTACCTGCTCCGGCGATAACACCGTTTTGCCTTCAGCCACTTTGTGCTTGGTGGAAATCACCACCGACTCACGCGGTATGGACTTAAGCGCTTCGCCAACGATGGGTTCGGTACCGTAACTCTTGGCGGTATCAATCAGGTTTACGCCCAGGCCAACGGCCTGCTGAATAATGCCTGCGCACTGCGCAATGCTGCGCCCGGCGGTCATTCCGAGGCAACTGCTGCCGCCGCAGCCCATCGCAGCAACGCTGACGTTCAAGCCGGTACGGCCCAGTGTGGTGTATTGCATGATGGTGTCGCGAAAATCGAATGGGGAGCGCGAATTCTACGTGAAACATGCGGAATACAGCATGCGAGTAACGGCGTACAAGACGAAAATCGCAGAATTTCGCATGGCGGCTTGCGCTGGATCAATCCACCGTCAGTCTGGGAATGTGACACTGGCCTATAGAAAACCCAACTGAGGAGCAGACAATGATCAAAGAAGTCAGCGGCGACATCCTTTTGACCCACACGCAAACGATCGCCCACGGCGTGGCGCCAAACGATCCGTTTGCGACCGGACTGGCGCATCAATTACGCGAAAATTGGCCATCCATGTATAAAGACTTTCGCCACTATTGCCAAAGCAAGCACCCCAAGCCCGGCAGCTTATGGGCTTGGATGGGCGCGGATGGCAAGCGCGTGGTCAACTTGTTCACGCAAGAGCCTGCCTATCACCCTGGCGAACGGCCCGGAAAAGCAACGCTGCAGCATGTGGGCCACACGCTTAAGGCGTTGCGCGAACTGATCGAGGCTGAAAAATTCACCAGCGTTGCATTGCCGCGTCTGGCGACGGGCGTGGGCGGACTGGACTGGAGTGACGTCAAGCCGCTGCTGACCCAGCATCTGGGAGACCTGCCGATCCCGATCATCGTTTACACCACATTTCATGCCGGGAAAACGGCTGCGGAAGGCCTGTAACACCACTCGCAGCAGTACATTCAAGCGGCGCTGCCAGACGCTGCTTGGCGTAACTACTTGGCCAGCTTGTACCAGGGGTGCGGATTACCCGGTACTTTCATTCGCAGCGTAAACACAGAGGTATGCGCGCAGCACAACATCGTGCGCATATCCGGCCCGCCGAAGGCAAAATTTACTGCCTGTTCTGGCCATTGGATAACGCCAACCTTTTTACCATCGGGCGCAAATACCCAGATACCGCCCGGCCCGGTGCAATACACGCGACCGAGGCTATCAACTTTCAGGCCGTCGGGAATACCGGGCGCTTCACCTTCGTTCATGTCAGCAAATATGCAGCGCCCTGTCATGTTGCCTGCGGCATCGAGCTTGATGGCGTGTATGTATTTAGATGATCGAGTGTTAGCGACGTAGAGCGTTCGTTCGTCCGGCGAAAATGCAAGACCGTTGGGGTACTCGCAATTGGCTACACGGCTCACGCTGCCGTCGATGGCCACACGATACACGCCCGCGCCATCCCACAGATTGTTATCACCGGCGCGGCCGGGAATTTCGCGCTCGTGGTAGGGACGGCGTTTATCCGGGTCGGTAAAGTAGATACTGCCGTTACTATGGCACACCACATCGTTCGGACGGCTGAAGCGGCCACCCTTGTAGTTATCCGCCAGCAAGCCGACTTTGCCGCTGGCATCCGTGCGCGTCACACGCCGCGCATCACCTTCACACACGATTAAACGGCCTTGCAAATCAAATGTGGTGCCATTGCCACCCTCGGTATTGCGCACCAGTTCCGGCTTTTGCCCGAGCTTGATACGGTGCAGCCGGTTCGGCCGCAAATCAACGAAATACCAGAAATCCTCCGGGTGCCACAGCGGGCCTTCGGTGAACGTAAATCCGCCCGCCACTTTTTCGGCTTCAGTGGTTTCGAGAACTTCGGGCAGATAATTTGTTGCGGACATGGCAAGCTCCTTACATTATGAATTGTGTTGAACGGTCGTTTGCACAAACTATAGCAGAACGATTCAGTCGTGGCGCTTGCTGTTGCGATTGCGCCGCATCCCACTCGCCACGGCGCTCACTACAGCGCTCACCACAACAATGCACGGCTATTTCCATGCGCCCCATTTGACTGCTGCGATGGTGCCAGTCCCATACGCAATCATGGCGAATCCAATCACTGCGAATAAACCCGCCGGTGTGCCGTTGAAATAGCGCAGCACCAACAACCCGCCGATCACCACAATCAAAAACCGCGCGCTGCCCGCCAGCACCGGCCATAGCATTTTGCCCGCACCCTGCGAGGCGAAATACAGCGCTACACCCGCGCCGAAAAAAGCGTAGCACCCGCCCGCAATACGCAGATAGGTGTAAGCCGCTTCCAGCACCGCAGCGTCACTGCTGAACAGGCCCGCCCATACACCCGGCCACAGCGCCACAATCACACCCACGCTGCCGGTGACAGCCGCCGCCAGGCCCGCGCCCGCCCAGGCGATGCGCCGTGCGCGCGCCACTTCACCCGCGCCAATGCAGGTACCCACCATCACCACCAGCGCCGAACCAATCGCGAACACCACCGGAATTTGCAGCAACTCCAGCCGTACACCAAGGCCGTAACCTGCAAGCGCCGCCACGCCAAAGGTGCCCACCAGCCCGGTCACAATCACAGCGGCCGCAATCGTTTGCACTGCGTTGAATGACGACAGCAGCCCGACTTTGAGTATGTCCGCAAACAAACGCGTGCTGAACACCGCACCGCGCAAGCTGATGTGCAGCCCCGTGCGCCCGCCAAGAATGTAGCCAGCGAACACCAGCGCCACTACGCCAAACGCAATCACATAGGCAATGGATGCACCCGAAATGCCCCATTGCGGAAACGGCCCCCAGCCCAGCACCAGCGCGCCACACAACGGAATCTGCACCAGCGCTGCAATGCTTAACACCACCGCAGGCACGGCCATATTGCCGGTGCCGCGTATCACGTTGGCGAGAATATTACTCAGCCACACCGTCAACGCGCCACCAAAAATAATCGTCGAATAATCAATGGCATGCTGCAATGCTGCGCCACTGCCACCGAGCAATCGATACAACGCCGGGCCACCCAGCCACATCACTGCGGTAAACAACAAGCCAAACACTATCGCAATCACTGCCGCGTGCAACGCCAGCCGCGCCGCGCGCGCCGCATCGCCTGCACCCATTGCGCGTGCAATGGCGGACGAGACGCCGCCGCCCATCGCGCCAGCGGACATCATCTGCATCAGAATTACAATCGGGAACACCAGCGCAACACCGGCAAGCCCTTCCGTACCCAGCCTGCCGATAAACCACGCATCCGCAAAACTCACCAGCGCCTGCATCAACGCAAGCACTACATTGGGCGCAGCAAGACTGACCAGCGTTGGCAAAACGGGCGCGGTCAGCAGACGTGCTCTGCGCTGTGCGGATGTTGTGGCGGACATATCGGGCGGTCACTATACGTGATAGCGATGCGCGGGCGGGACTATGTTAGGATTTTGCTTTCTGCCTGACTCACGCCCTTCACCTTTTTTCCATCGACGGAGACACCATGAAATTGCACAGTCGCAGCATTGCCGTAACCGTTGGTCTTGCCGCTGGCATGATGGCCAGCAGCCTATCCGCGCAACAAGCACCTGCCAGGCGCGATTTTGAAAAAGAAATTACCGCTGCATTGGCGTCGGCCAAGACTGCGGCACAGTTCGACTTTTTAGGCACGCTGGTGCGTACCTGCCTGGTACCGCAAAGTGAGGGCGAGAACACCACTGACGTGCCCTACCCGTATGTGACGGACCCTTCCAAAGCGCCGTCACGCGCAAGCTGGTACACCGAACCGGCCAAAGTTTTCGACAATCTGTATTTTGTCGGTGGCAAGGTGCATTCAGCGTGGGCGATGACCACCAAGGAAGGCATCATCCTGTTCGATACCATCTATCCCTACAACTCCGAAGAACTGATCATCGGCGGCATGAAAAAGATGGGCCTTGACCCTGCCAACATCAAATACCTGATGATCTCGCACGCGCATGGTGATCACATCGGCGGCGCTGAAATGCTGCAACAGCGCTACGCCAAATTCGGCATGCGCACCGTGATGACCGACCCGGACTGGACGCTGGTTGAAAAATATCCCAACCGCTACAAGAGCATGGCGCCCAAGCGCGACATCACCGCCACCGACGGCATGAAAATTACGCTCGGTGAATCGACGATTACCCTCACCCACACACCGGGCCATACACCGGGCACGCTGTCATACACGTTTCAGGTATTCGACAAAGGCCGCCCGGTAAATGTGGCGTACTCAGGCGGCACGGCATTCAACTTCAACAACCGAACGCCCGATCCGGGCATCAAAAACTTTCAGATTTATCTCGATTCGCAGAAAAAATTTGCCGAGGTAGCTGCGGCCAGCGGCGCGACTGTGCTGCTGTCGAATCACTCCGAGTTCGACATCGCCGACAGCAAAAATAAAATGTTTGCATCACGCGGCAACGGCCCGCATCCGTATGAGCAAGGCGCAGAAGCAGTGCAGCGCTATTTCAAAGTGATGCAAGGCTGCGCGCGGGCATCGCAGTTGAAGCTGGAACAGCGGCAGGCGGAAGGTAAATAAGGGTAAGGGGAAATAAATCCCCCAACCGTTAATTTTTTAACCGCCGTTAATCCCGTTCTGCCACGTCGACGGCTTAATACCCACGCGGTTCGCGGCGCGCTTTTCCAGCCAGTAGCCCAGCGCCTGTCCGACATTGCCAAACGGCGATGCGACACCGAGTTTTTGTGCAGCGTCGATCGGCCAGTTCGGGTTGTGCAGCAGCTCACGGCCCAGCGCCACCAGATCGGCACCACCTGAACTGACAATTTCCTCCGCCTGGTCGGCGTGAATAATGAGGCCCACGGCCATGGTTTTGATGTCCGCGTTGGCGCGGATATGCCTTGCGTACGGCACCTGGTAGCCATAGCTGGGCGGATGATCGCCGGTGGCCGCATCGGACTGCCCGCCCGAACTGCAATCAATGACATCCACGCCGTGCTTTTTCAGCTCGCGCGCGACGGCAGCACTGTCGTCGACAGTCCAGCCCGCCTCGTCGGTGGCCGATACGCGCAGGAACAGCGGCTTTTCGTCGGGCCAGTATTTGCGAACCTCGCGAATGACTTCAATCGGAAAGCGCATGCGTTTTTCGAAGCTGCCGCCGTATTCGTCAGTGCGCTGGTTGGACATGGGAGACAAAAACTGATGCAGCAGATAGCCATGCGCCGCGTGTACGTCCAGCACGTCGAAGCCGGCTTCATGCGCGCGCCGCGCGGCTTGACCCCAGTTCGCGATGGCTTCTTGTATGTCATCGTGCATCATGGCGCGCGGCGTCTCGTATTTGCTGTTGAACGCCACCGCGCTGGGCGCGATAAGTTCCCATTCCTCGCCATGATCGACACCGGGCACGTTCTTCAGCGGCGCGCGCCCTTCCCACGGCACGCTGCGGCGCGCCTTGCGACCAGAGTGGCCCAACTGAATACCGGGCACCGCGCCTTGTTGACGAATGAAATCGGTGATGCGCTTGAACGGCGCGACGAAATCATCTTTCCACAAACCCAAATCGCGCGGCGTCGAACAGCCGCGCGGATCAACCTTGGTGGATTCCACAAACACCAATCCGGTGCCGCTGGCAGCGTATTTGCCATAGTGCATAAAGTGCCAGTCGTTAACGTGGCCATTGTTCGCGCAGTACTGCAGCATGGGCGACAACACAATACGGTTTTTCAGCGTGACGCCACGTATCTGCAATGGGGAGAACAACTGGGAATCCATTAAATTTCCTTTAAAAACAATATGTTATAAATAAATACCCCAAAACTCGCACAACCCTTTGTGGCTTACGCCGCAGTAGCGAGGTCGGGCAGTGATTCGGTATAGGCCAGCGCAGGCGCGCCACACGTAACCGTGCTGCGACGCATGTCACGCGGGTATTTCAGATCGTCGTACTGCTGCGCGCGATGCATGGTGACGCGATTGTCCCACATCACCAGATCGCCCAAGCGCCAGGTATGGCGATACACGAACTCACGCTGGGTTGCATGCTCGGTCAATTCGCGCAGCAGCATCAGCGCCTCCGGCAACTGCCAACCCACGATGCGCCCGGCGTGTGACGACAAAAACAGCGAGTGCCGCCCGGTACGCGGATGCGTGCGCACCAGCGGCTGGCGTACCGGCGCGAAATCATGGCGCTCTTTTTCGGTGAACTCAAAACCCAATGTGCCTTTGGAAAAGATGCGGCTGTGTTCGGCAACCAATCCCTTGATATTGTTTTTGGTCACGTCATCCAGCATGTCCCACGCCGCGCGCATGTCGGCAAACTCGGTTTCGCCACCGGCGGGCGGAATCACGTGCGCGCACAACGCGGAGTACTTGGCGGGAATTTTTTTGTAGCTGCTATCGCTGTGCCACAACCGATTGCCCATCTGGAACTGCCGCTTGCGGTCATCCGGCGGCAGCAATTTGTTACTGGGTGTGAGATTGGATATATCCGACAACAGCGGTGTTTCAAGCCGCCTGCCTTCTTCGGACTCAATCTTGGTATAGAGCCCTTCCAGTTCACCGAGGCTACGCGTAAAGCGCAGTTGCTGCTCGGTCGTCATGGGCTTGCCCTGACGAAACACCAGCACGCCGTAGCGATCCATCGCGTCATGAATTACATCCGCAACCTGCGACGAGATGGGTTCACTGATATCCACACCCTTGCATTCGGCCGCGATAACGGGATGCAGCGGCGTAAAGGTCAAACCCTGAGTATTTCGCATAGTGGCAACCTCCAATGGAGCAATCACAATACTTTACCCTCCGCCAAGTTTCAACTGGCGGTTCGGACTGTGTACTTGCGCGCCTGCACGGTTGCCCAAACGCGTTACACTTTGCTCATGCATGCAGTTGACACCATCCGAACTCACAGGAGCATCGATCCCATGACCACCATCGCCGCCACACTGGCCCAATTGATTACTACTACTACTACCGCCGGCGACGCCTTGCCGCCGCGCGCGCTCGACCACGCCGCCATGATGATTTCCAGCACGATTGCCAGTGCGGCTGCCGGACAACACATCACATCGGCGCGAGTCATCCGCGAACTGGCGAAAGAGCAAGGTGGTGTTGCGCAAGCGTCCATCTGGTTCGACAGCGGCCCCAAACTGCCTGCGATAACGGCGTGCCGCGCCAACGCCGTAGCCAGCGACGCGGCAGCGTCCGACGACAGTGATTTGCGCAACATCGTGCACCTCGGCACGCAATTGACGTCATCGGCGCTGGCACTGGGTGAACGCCTGAACGCCAGCGGGAAAGAGGTGTTGCGCGCGATGGTGCTGGGCTATGAAACCGCGGGTCGCATTGCCGAATCGATCATGCCCGGCTATCGCAACCTGGGATTTCACGGCTGCGTGCCCGCGAGCTTTGGCGCAGCGGTAGCCTCCGGCTGCATGCTCAAGCTGAATGCGCAGCAAATGGCGCAAGCCATTGCGCTGACGGCAGTGTCGATGGGTGGCCTCGCCACTGCCGCTGACACCAGTGAAGCGCGTGAATATTTCGCGGGTAACGCTGCCCAAGCCGGCATGAACGCCGCACTCGCCGCGCAAAAAGGCTATATCGGCGAAGAACGCATTCTTGAAAGCAAAAAAGGTTTTCTCGAAATCTTCGGGGCGGAAGACATCGAAGGCATCACGCGCGACTGGGGTCAGTCATGGGATATTGTCACCGACATGGCGATCAAGCTGGTGCCCGGCGGCCACCCCAATCACGCCTTGGCGGAAGCTGCCGCCAATGCCGCACGAGAAGGTAACGTGTCGGCCAATGAAGTGGAATCGATCACCATGACGCGACCCCTGAGCCGCAAAATGCGCATTGCGCTGCCCGCGCCGGCCTCGCACCCGAAGACGCTCGTGGATGTCGCGCACACGCCCGCGTACTTTGTAGCCGCCGCAGTCGCGGACAAGGATTTCTCCTGGGTGCATGCGTCACCGGAAAAAATTGCCGATCCGGTGATACACCAACTCATCGACAAAATCAAAGTCGGCGAGCCGGTAACGCAGGACATCGAAAAATTCCGTCAGGGTGCCGTGGTTACCATCAAAACCAAAGATGGCCGCAGCTACACCAGTACGGTGTACGCGCCCAGAGGCTCCGGCCCGCGCGGCATCGACTGGGCGGATGTCGATGCCAAGTATCGTGCGCTGATGGCCATGACGCAACTGGGCACCCAGAAAATCGAAAACAGTCTAAAAGTCATCCACGAATTCCGTAACGTGCAAACCGTCTCGGCACTGATGGAATTGCTGCGCTGATGGTTACAGCCCTTCGACGATGCGCAAATCTCGATCTGCGCCATCGCCCAGCGCTTTGAGGGCCGCCTGATAACCGGGGCTGTCGTGCGTGGCGATGGCCTTCTCGACGCTTTCAAATTCAATCACCACCACGCGCTCCGCCTTGCCAAGCTCATAGGTTTTGCTGGGCATGCCGCGCACCAGAAATTTCGCCCCCGCCGCCTGCATTGCCGGGCCGGCCAGCGTGCGATAGGCCTCCACTTTTGCCGGGTCGTTGACCTTGTGAAACATATTGATCCAATAGCCTTTTGCCACGATTCGCCTCCAATTAAATATTCTTTAAAAACAATAAATTACATTGATATTGCTACACTACATTGCGATTGTGCAAATCCGCAATCTGCCCATCTTGATACCCCAGCTCGTGGAGAATTTCGTCGGTGTGTTCACCGCATTCCGGCGTTACGCTGCGAATCTCGTTCGGTGTGCGAGACAAGCGCACGGGCTGATTCACCAACCCGATATCACCCAGTTGCGGATGCTTGATCGGCGCCGACATCACGTTGTGTTGCACCTGCGGATCGGCAAACACTTCATCCATTTTATAAATCGGCCCGCCAGCGACGCCACCCACCTCGAATTTCGCCGACCAGTAGGCGCTGGTCTGCTTGATCATGGCATCCTGCAAGTCCTTGTTAAGTGCGGCGCGATGGGTTGAGCGCGCTTTGCTGTCCTTGTACTCGGCTTTGTCGATCAGCTGTTCGAGACCCAGCGCCTTGCACAACCGGCCGTACATTTCATTGCCACCCGCGGCGATGTTCATGTAGCCGTCAGCGGTTTGAAACACGCCGGTCGGTATCGAGGTGGGATGATCATTGCCAGCCTGCTCCGGCACTTCTTTTTCAATCGTCCAGCGCGCGGCCTGAAAATCCAGCAACGCGATCATCGCGTTCAGCAGCGACACCTCCACCCACTGCCCTTCGCCGGAAGCCTCGCGCTCCAGCAGCGCGGTCAAAATGCCCATCGCGCAATACAGGCCCGCCGCCGAATCGGATACCGCGCAACCCGCGCGCATCGGCCCGTGCCCCGGCTCGCCGGTAATCGCCATCAGGCCGCCCATGCCTTGTGTCACCTGATCAAAACCTGGCCGCTTGACATACGGACCACTCTGCCCGAAGCCCGAAATGCTGGCGAGAATGATTTTCTTGTTGATCTTTTTGAGCGACTCGTAATCGATGCCCAGACGCGTCTTCACATCGGGACGAAAGTTTTCCGCCACCACGTCCGAACGCCCGACCAGTTGATTGAAAATCTTCAACCCGTCCGGGTCTTTCATGTTTAGCGTGAAGCCGCGCTTGTTACGATGCAGATTCTGGAAATCCGCGCCCAGCCGGGAGCCACCCCAGGCTTCGGGCAGGCCCAAGCCCGGCGGCGATTCGATCTTGATCACATCGGCGCCCCAGTCGGCAAGCTGCCGCACCGCTGTCGGGCCGGAGCGCACGCGCGTTAAATCCATTACACGAAAACGCGCCAGCGGTCCGCGGCGCTGTGTTGTTGCATTCATGGTCTGTATCCTCAAAATTGGAAAATCACCGACCGCAAGTTTCGCACAAAATCACCGCTCCACTATAATGTTTAGGAACGCACCCCTTACGCAGCGGAGGAATACTAATATGCAAATCGTCCCATCGCCGAATGTCATAGGCGCCAAAATTCAGGGCGTCGATCTTGCGCAGCCGCTGTCCGACGCGCAATTCCAGCAAGTCGAAGCCGCGTTTAACAAACATGCGATCATTTGCTTTCCCAAGCAGCGTTTGAGTGAACCGCAGATGATCAGTTTCGCGCGGCGCTTTGGCGATGTAGAAAAGATTTTCCTCAAGCACTACGCGCATCCGCATTATCCCGAGATCATGTATGTGTCGAATATCAAGGAGAATGGCAACGACATCGGCCATGCCGATGCAGGCCGCGTGTGGCACACCGACATGTCATACACCGCACGTCCACCGCGCGCCACCATGTTGTACGCGCTGGAAATTCCCATCGACAACGGCAAAGTGCTGGGCGACACGCTGTTTTCCAGTGCCGCAGATGCCCACGACGCGTTGCCGTTTGAAACACAAATGCGCATCGCCAATCTACGTGCGATTCATCAGGTAGCAGGCCGCCGCGCCCGCACCGGCACCGGGCAACAGGATCAGGCGCTGCGCAAGGAACAGCCTGCCGTGGTGCATCCCGTTGTGCGCACGCACCCACACACCGGGCGCAAGTGTCTTTACGTCAGCAAGGGCGAATGCGAAGGCATCGAAGGCATGCCAAAGGACGAAGCGCTGGCGCTGATCGACGAACTGGCCGACCACATCATTGACCCGCGCTTTCACCACACACACCGCTGGCAACTGCACGATCTGCTGATGTGGGACAACTGTACCGTGCAGCATCTGGCATCGCTGGATTACCAGTGGCCGCAGCATCGCCGCCTGATGCACCGCATTACGGTTGACGGCACCGTGCCGGTGTAATTACTCGACCATAGCCCCCGCCGCGCGGATGACGCGAGAGAGATTTTCCACTTCGGCGCGAAAGTATTTGTCGAACTCGGCAGGTGTGTTGCCTGCCGCATCCAGCCCCAACCCCGCAAGCTGCTGCTTAACGTCGGCGGCTGTTAACAACGTCTTTATCGCCAGGTTGAGGCGCGATACGATTTCAGTCGGCGTGCCTGCCGGTGCGAAAAATCCATACCACGTATCAAATTCTGCGCCCTTGATACCCGCTTCGGCCAGTGTTGGGATATCCGGCACGGTGGGCGCACGCCGCGCACTGGTTAATCCCAGTGCCCGCAGGCGCCGCTCCGTTACAAATGCAATGGCACCCGGCAAGGCCGCCACCATCGCCTGGGTTTCCCCCGCCAACAAGCCCGTCAACGCTGGCGCCGTGCCTTTGTACGGCACATGAATCATGCGCGTACCGGTCGCGAGCTTGAAGATTTCCGCCGCCAGGTACGCCGCTGATCCTGATCCCGATGACGCATAAGCGATCTGATTCGGACGTGCCCGGGCCAGGGCCACGAATTCCTGCGCACCCTTCACCGGCAGCGATGGATGCACCACCAGAATGTTAGGCGTTACCGCAGCAAGAATGACGGGTGTGAAATCACGCAAGGTGTTGTACGGCAACTTCTTGTAGAGCGTATGGTTGGCGGCCAACGCATTGATCGCAAGCAACAGCGTGTAGCCGTCGGCCGACGATTTCGCCACCACATCGGCGCCAATTACAGTGCCCGCGCCCGGACGGTTTTCCACGACAAATTGCTGGCCAAGCGCGTCGGTCAACCGGCGCGCAAGCGCGCGGCCAAGAATGTCAGTGCCACCGCCCGGCGGCACGCCCACCACAAGACGCACTGGCTTTGCGGGATACGATTGCGCCTGTGCAGGCGGTCGCGCGAATGGGCCGACGCACAAGACGATGAACGTTAAGCAGGTTCGCAGCGAAATTGGTAGCGGCATCGGCAGCGCCTCTCAAAAACGCCATGATAGCCCACCGCAAGCCTCCAATACGCCTGCGGTATGCCATCCGTTCAGATGCCCGCGTACCACTGGTAACCGCGATCCTCCCAGTATCCGCCCTTGCCACGACCGAGGTGGGCGAAACTTTCCACCAGTTCAATACGCGCCAAAAACTTGGCGTGCTTGTAGCCCAGTTGACGCTCTACGCGCAGGCGCAGCGGTGCACCGTTGGCCACCGGCAATGGCTTGCCGTTCAGCCCATACGCAACAATGGTTTGCGCGTGGTAGGCATCTTCCAGATCAATACTTTCGTAGTACGGCGTCTTGCTACCGCCCGTGCCGTAAGTATCAGCGCAATGGAGCACCACATAACGCGCCTGCGCAGTTGGTTTGGCCAGCGCCAGCACCTGCGCCAGCGGCACACCCGTCCATTTGCCGATTGCGCTCCAGCCTTCCACGCAATCGTGGCGCGTGATCTGTGTGCGCCTGGGCATCAAGCGCAATTGTGCCAGCGTAAACACAGTGGGTTGTTCAACCAGGCCATCGACTTTCAATGTCCAGTTGGCAAAGTTTTCGGCGGCCATCGCGCGGTACGCCCCGTCGTCCGGGTTAATGCTGCCGTTGCCACGAAACACGGGCGACAGATCGGCTTCGGAAAACTCCTGCGCCATTGATACCCGCCCGCCAGCCAACTGATGTACGCCTTTATTAATCGATTCGCCGACCGCCAATACTTTGGAAAACCATGGACTCATGTTCAAGCGATCGCAACCAGCCAGTGCCAGCGCTGAAACACCCGTCAGTGTGCGCCCGAGAAATTGTCGCTTATTCACGTTGGCCTCCATGTGCCGTGCCTTTGATTCGATAGTTACCGGTGATCATTGAACGCAGATGATTCCACAGCCCGCTGATGATGACCTCAAACACATGAATCAGCACAAACGCGACCAGCGTCCACGCAAAAATGAAATGCAACGTGCGCGCCGATTGGCGTCCCCCGAGAAAGTCCACCCAGCCAGGAAAAATGGAATTCAGCCACGGCGACATTGCCCAGCCTGCAAGAATTATCCCCGGCAACAGCACAAAAATCACCGCGATATAAGCGAGTTTTTGCAGCACGTTGTAGCGTTTGGCGTCTTCGCCCTGCGGATGTTTGAACTTGATGTGATCGATGATGGAGTGGCCTATGCTGCGCCAATCGGTTCGGGTCGGCAGCAGGTCGCGCTGGAAATGCCGACTTTTCAATGCATACAGCACGTAGACAACGCCGTTAATCACAAACAGCCAGGCAAAGAAAAAATGCCACGCGCGTGCATCCGCCAGCGAATAAAAGCCGGGAATGGTCATCCAGTGCGGGAACGCCACGTCACTGGCTTTGCCCTCGGCGTTAGTGGACGCGCCGAGTAGCCCGGTCGTCTTGAACTCGTGCCCCAGCACGCGGGTAATGCCGACCAACTGCCCGTTCGGCGCCTCGCGCGAGGTAATTTGCAGCAGGGGTTGCCGCCCGGTGTAAGACGACTTGCCCCAGTCGAGCGACGGATGCGCGTTGAAAATCATCAAGCCGCTCATCAACAGAATGGTCAGCGAAATCACATTCGTCCAGTGCATGATGCGCACCGGAAGCGTGTGGCGGTAGTACAGATAACTCGTTGGCGCTGCTGCGTGTGCGTTAACGCTTGCGGCTTGTGACATACGCCCCACCTCCAGATTGGTTAGTGTTTGGTCGTGCATGCGCAACAAAACTTACAGCTTTGATGGACGCTTTGGTCTTTACGAATAAACTTCTTTAAAATCAATCAGCTATAAAATGACTTCGTAATTCGGCTTTTTAATGTACGATAATGAAGGCTTCGAACTGTTTGCGACTGATTGTATTTTGTGCGGGCTGCGAGTGGCCTGGATTCAAACGACAGCCCATCTGATCGGCTGACCGGCTGACAGAGCGAACCGCTTACACCCTCAATGAAAAGTTGACAGTATCTGCTTACGACCAACTTGGATGACTCATGACCACCCAGCCCAGCGCGCAATTTGACTTCAGCCAAGTGCTGCGCGCCGGCGATGTTATTACCTGGCCGCAGGCTACCGGCGAGCCGGCCGGTTTGACGCGGCGGCTGGTCGCACAGCGTGCGGAACTGCCGCGCGTGACTATTTTTGTCGGTATCAGCGTCAGCGATACGCTGTTGCCCGCGCATGCCGATCACTTTCGGTTCAGGGGACTCAATGGCGCGGGCACCAATCGGCGGCTTGCCGCGGCTGGCTTGCTCGACATCGTACCGGCGCATGTATCCAAAGTGCCGGGCCTCATGCGCAGCCGCGCGCTGCCGGTGGATGTGGCGTTGATACGTGTGCGTCCGCACCCGAAGCCGGGCTATTACTCGGTGGGCGTGATGGCGGATTTCACGCAGGCGATGGTGGGCGCCGCACGCTGTGTCATCGGTGAAATGGATGAACGCATGCCCGTTACATCACAGGATGCGCTGATCCCGTGCGAGGCCGTGCATTCTTTAACCACGGCCGATTGCGATGAATGGCTGATGCCCGATGGTGAGCCTTCGCCTATTGATGTGCGCGTGGCGCAACAGGTGGCGAATGTCGTTCCCGACCGCGCAACCCTGCAAATTGGCATTGGCAGTTTGCCCGTGGCGGTGTGCCAGGCGCTGATGTCGCACCGCGCGCTGGGCGTGCACAGCGGGGTGCTGTGCGACGGCCTCGTCGGTCTCATTGAAGAAGGCGTCGCCACCAATGCGCACAAGGGCATCGACAGCGGGCGCACGGTGACCGGCGGACTGTTCGGCGGACGGAGACTGATGGATTGGGCCAATGACAACGCGCAGCTTGATATGCGCTCGTCGGACTACACGCACAGCCCGCAGGTCATGGCACAACTGCAAAACTTCTACAGCATCAATTCGGCAATAGAAGTCGATATCACCGGACAGGTCAATGCCGAAGTCGCAGGCGGACGTTACCTCGGCGCCATCGGCGGGCAGGCGGATTATGTGCGCGGCGCGCAGTTGTCGCCGGGCGGACGCTCGATTATTGCCATGCCATCCACCACGCTTGATGGAAAAATCTCGCGTATCGTCGCATCATTACAGGGCGGGCCTGTGACCACGGCGCGTGCAGACGTCGATTTGATCATCACAGAATACGGCGTGGCCGATTTGCGCGGCGCATCCATGCGCGAGCGTGCCGAACGATTGACCGCGATAGCGCATCCCGATTTCAGAAATGCGCTCGGGCTGAAAATAAAATAAATGAATAAAAACAATTACTTGCGATATGGTTCGACAACGATGTTGCTTGTAGCCAATGCTTTTGCACAGGCACAAAATTACCCGGCAAAACCCGTGCGCATGGTTGTCGGTTTTGCGCCCGGTGGTAGCACTGACGTGGTCGCGCGGCTGCTTTCACGCAAGCTCTCCGACCATCTGGGGCAATCGTTCGTGGTTGAAAACCGTGCTGGCGCATCGTCCAACATTGCCGCGCAGACGGTGGCGCGTGCGCCTGCGGATGGCCTGACACTGCTCTACGCCACCAGCACGCTGATGGTGAATGTCAGTCTGTTTGCTTCGTTGCCGTTCGACATTCAAAAAGATTTCGCGGCGGTAGCGCCGGTGGTGGACATACCGAGCTTTCTCACCGCGCATGCCTCGCTGCCGGTGAAAGCTGTCAAGGAACTGGTGGCACTCGCCAAGTCACGCCCCGGCGAATTGAGCTACGCCTCATCGGGTAGCGGCAGCGCCTCGCATCTGGCGATGGAGCTGTTCAAATCCATCGCTGGATTCAACATGATTCACGTACCCTACAAAGGCGCGGGTCCGGCTACCACGGATTTTCTCGGGGGGCATGTGCAAGTGCTGTTTATATTTAACGCCGAGCAGGTGAAATCGAATGCCAAAGCTGGGCGCCTGCGCGCACTGGCAGTCACCACGCGCAATCGCGTGGCGGAGTTTCCCGCTTTGCCGACCATGATCGAGGCTGGTGTGGCCAACTACGAAGCCAGTGTGTGGAACGGCATACTGGTTCCCACCGGCACCTCACGCGACATCGTATCGCGGCTGAACGGCGTAACCGCGCAGGCTATACGCGAACTCGCGCCTGCGCTGGCAGAAATTGGCGCGTATCCGATGACCATGACGCCGGACGAATTTACGGCTTTCATTCGCGGCGAAATCGGTAAATGGGCGAAGGTAGTCAAAGTGTCGGGAGCGCGCGCCGAATGAACCACAGACTGGGGCTGGCAGCATTGGCGGCCTTGACGCTGCCCAGTACCGGGGTCTGCGCACAGAACAATCCCATGAACTATCCTGCACGGCCCGTTCGTTTTGTCGTGCCGTTTACCCCCGGCGCTTTGAATGACCTGCTCGCGCGGCTGGTGGGCGAACAACTGGGCACGCGCCTTGGCCAACGTGTCATTGTTGATAACCGGCCTGGCGCGGGAACCATGCTCGGCAGCGAGCTGGTGGCCAGATCGACGCCGGACGGATACACCCTGTTGCTGTCATCAGCGCCACTGGCGATCAATCCAAACCTGTATACCAAAGTATCATTCGACGCTGTGCGCGAGCTGGCGGGCATCACGCAGATTGGAGCGGTGCCATTTGTCATCGTCTGTCACCCGGACTTCAGCGCAAAATCGATCACCGAGCTCGTGGCGCTTGCCAAGGCAAAGCCAGGCCAGATCATCTATGGTGCGACGGTTGCCGGGCAGTTGATGGTGGAAATGTTCAAGTCAACGGCAAAAGTGGATATTACTTTTGTGCCGTATAAAGGGCTCGCACCCGCCATGCTCGATGTGATGGGTGGACGCGTGCATCTGACGCTGGGCACCTATTCGTCGCTGGGGCCGCATACCAAAACGGGCAAGCTACGCGCCCTGGCCGTGACCAGTCACGCGCGCACACGTATTGCGCCGGACGTGCCGTCCATAGCCGAAGCGGGCTATAAGGATTTTGACGCGACCTCCTGGTATGGAATTTCAGTGGCGAGCCGCACGCCGGCAGCAATCGTGTCGCGGCTGCATACGGAGATCATGGCGATTTTGAAGCAGCCCGACTTGGAACGCCGCCTGAATGCCGAAGGTGTGGATATCGTCGCAAGCCGCCCTGAAGCTTTTGATCAATTCATCAAGACTGAAACCGCGCGCTGGGGTAAAGTAATCAGGGAATCCGGCATCAAGGCCGGTCAGGAACCCTAATGAGCAGCAACAATTTGCATAGCATCAGTGGCAAAAATCCGGGTGAGCCGGATGCAGCCGAAGCCATTGCCGCGTATCTGGCGAAAACCCGCTTCGAGGATTTGCCCGCGACTGTGGTTGATGCGGCCAAGGCATCAATACTCGACACACTGGGCTGCGTGCTCGCGGGCACGCCGTGTGACGATGTGATCGCCATTCGCAAAGTTGCCATCGCGTGGGGTGGAAGCGCGAGCAGCACGCTGATCGGCAGCGGCGGCGTGAAAGTGCCCGCTGCCAGCGCCGTGCTGGGCAATGGCGCAGCCATTCATCAATTTGATTTTGATGATACGCACGACGTGGCGGTCATGCATCCATCGTCGGCGAGCCTGATGCCTGCCCTAGCGGTGGCAGAGCAAATCGGCCATGTGGATGGCAAGGCCATTATTACCGCGGTGGCTCTGTCGAACGATCTATCCAGCCGTATTGGCCTTGCCACGCGTGGTCATATGTGGAAGCACCCGTGGTTTCGCGCGCCGGTCATCGGCTTGTTCGGCGCGACAGCAGCAGCGGCAAAAATCATGAATGCCAGCGCGCTGCAGCACGTGCATGCATTGGGGCTGACGCTGCCGCAGGTGAGCGGCACCTGGGCAAGCCTGCATCACAAAGGCTCCAGCGTGCGTTCGATCCGCGACGGCCTTGCGTATCGCAACGGCGTGCTGGCCGCCGAACTGGCGATGGCGGGCATACGCGGTGACGGCGAGGTGTTCGACGGCCCCTACGGGTTTTATCAGGCATTTTTTCGCGGCGATTACAGCCGTGCCGAATTGCTGGAGGGTCTCGGTCAACGCTATGAAACCGAACGCATTTCGCTCAAGCCGTGGCCCTGCATACGCCATCTGCACACCGCGCTGACGGCTACGCTGGGGCTGGTAATCCAGCATGACATCGCGTTTGGCGACATTAAAGAAGTGATGCTCGGCCTTGGGCACGTCAATGTTGACCGCTGCCGCCCGGTAGCCATAGGCAGCGTGCCCGAAAATCACATTGATCTCGCGGGCAATATGCATTTTGCGGTGGCAGCGGCAATACGCCATCGCGGTATACCGCTGGCGCTGTATCACGACACCCAGCTTGCCGATGAAGTGATCACTACCGCCATGCCCAAAGTACGCTGGGCTTACGACGCCGCGCTGGATGGCCACACATTTGAGGCGAGCCGCGTGGAAATTATGCTGAACAACGGCCAACACTACAGCGCCCATTGCGCAATCGCGCTTGGCCATCCCGACAACGCAATGCCAGCTGAACAGCGCATTGGCAAATTCATCGACTGTGCGTTGGCGGCGGCCAAGCCGCTGGGCAAGCCACAAGCCATGCAGATCGTGGATGCGGTGGCGCGATTGGACCAACTTGACACGATTGAACCCTTGATGAGGTTATTGGCATGACCGCTGTAACAGATGATGCCATCCTTGAGTCGATAGCTGACGGTGTGGTGCAGCTGCGGCTTAATCGCCCGGAGCGCATGAATGCGCTGGGCCACGACATGAGCAAACGATTGCTGGCGGCTGTTGAAAGCGCACTGGCTTCAAAGGTGCGGGCAATACTCGTGCGCGGCACGGGTAAATCGTTCTGTGCAGGCGCAGATCTAAAAGAGCGCGGCGAGATGAATGCGGCGCAGCGTGCCGCACACAACACCGCGATAAATGCGTTTATCAATGCCTTGGCGAATGCGCCGGTACCAACCATCGCGGTAATCAATGGTCTCGCGCTCGGCGGCGGCTGCGAGCTGGCGATGGTGTGCGACATGCGCATCATGGCGGCCGATGCCACGATAGGATTGACGGAAACACGCATCGGCGTGATTCCCGGTGCCGGTGGCACGCAGCGACTGCCGCGCTTTATTGGCACAGCGCATGCGCTAGAGCTGATGATGACAGGCGAGCCGATTGGCGGCGCGCGCGCGGCGGAAATCGGACTGGTGAATTGGTCAGTACCTGCGGATCAACTGGATGCCAAGGCTAAATCACTGGCGCGCGTGATTGCGTCGCGCTCGCCAGTGGGTGTGCGCGCAATCAAGAAACTGGTGTACGACGGTCTGGAGATGCCGATTGCTCAAGGCATCCAGCGCGAACGCGAAAAACTGTTGCAGGTGCTGGCGTCGAAAGATTACGCGGAAGGCTTGGCGGCGTTTGCCGCAAAGCGCGCACCGAAATTCACTGGCGAGTAGCAAATTTTATCAATTAAAACAAAACCTTATATATTATGAGCAACGACGGATATTACGAAGTTTACTGGCCGCGCTCGCCGCGGCAGACCGGTATCAAGCCACTCGCGGGACGGCTTGAAACGCTGAACAACAAAACCATTGCACAGGTTTGGGACTACCTGTTTCGGGGTGATGAAGTGTTTGCGCTGCTGGAAGAAGCCATCAAGAAAGAATTCCCCAAGGTCAACTTTGTGAGTTGGCGCGAATTCGGCAGCTCGCACGGCGGTGACGAAAAGGAGGCGCTGGCGGGCTTTGCAAAAAAATTCAAAGAATTGGGGGTCGATGCCGTCATCAGCGGCATGGCGTGTTGAGGCTCCTGCACGCCCGCCGTGTTGCGGGCCAGTGCAGCGTGTGAGGAACTGGGGCTGCCCACGTCGTCGCTCACCTGTGAAGGATTCTTCCGGCAGGCGGCGGCTACGTCCATCGGATTGGGCATGCCGAATATTACGCTCGCGCTGGTGCCGGGACACATCGGCACCAAAGACAAAGCGCAGTTGCGGCGTGACATCATCGAAACCACGGCCAGACACGTAATCGACAATCTCACCGTGCAACCCGCGGTCAAGGGCAAGGCGGGTGAGCCTGTCGCACGAGACATCGTATTCAAGGGCGGCTTCAATGCTGTCAACCAGTATTTCTACGACAACGAGTTGTCTGATGGATTGCCGATTGTGCCGCCGACGCTGGAGGCAATCGAGGCGTTCCTGAAGTTCACCGATCGCGACGCGAATGAAGTGCTGGGCGTCATTCTGCCTGACAGCCGCGCGGCGACGATCTGGAGCATCGCCGTCAACGGCGTGATGGCCGGATGCAGGCCGGAATACATGCCCGTGCTGATCGCCGCCATCGAAGGCATGTGCGATCCGAAATACGGTGTCGAGCACAGCGGCAACACGCCGGGCGGCGAAAATCTGATCATCATCAACGGCCCGATCATCCAGCAACTCGGCTTCAATTACACGCAGGGCGCGCTGCGCGATGGCTTCATGCCGAATACCTCAATCGGGCGATTCTGGCGACTGTATCTGCGCAATGTCGCGGGCTTTTTGCCGCACAAGACCGACAAGGCCACCTTCGGCAACACCTGGCGTGTGGTGCTGGCGGAAAACGATGATGTGCTGAAACAGATCGGCTGGGCCAACACTGCCGAGGAAATGGGTTTTCAGGCGGGTGACAATACCGTAACCGTGGCCCGCTATACGGGTGGCGGTTCCTTTTCGTCGGTATCGGGCAGCACACCAGAAATGCTGCTGCCGTACGTGGCGGATTCGGTGCTGAAATATCATATGTGGCAAATCACCTTCACCACCAGCCACGGTAACGGCATGCTGCGCCCGTTGGTCGTGTTAAGCCCCATCATCGTCGAAACCATAGCCAAAGCCGGTTGGACGAAAGCTGACGTCAAACAATATCTCTACGATCACGCACGGTTGCCGGCATGGGAGTTTGAACGCCAGTTGCGTGTATGGAACATCCGCGGCGTGTGGGATCTTAAAGACGACGTAAGTAACGGCCGCATCCCCAAGGCGTTTTACGAATCCGATGATGAAAACCGGCTGGTGCCGATTGTGTGGAAGCCGGAAGATTTCATGATCGTGGTATCAGGCGACCCGCTGCGTAATAATATGTATGTGTTTGCGCACAACGGGTTTTTGGGGTTTCCAACCTGCAAGAAAATTCAGTTGCCGACGGATTGGGACAAAAAGTAGGGTGGCCCGCAGAGCAACCTGACTGCTTGACCGTCGTTCCCGCGCCGGCGGGAACGACGGTGCGTGTGTATGCGTTTCGCGAAAAACACAAACACTAAAACATCATTTGTCCGCCATTGATCTGCAACGACTGCCCATTCACATAACTCGAGGCAGGCCCGCACAGAAAGCGCACCACTGTGGCAATTTCCTCTGCATCGCCCTTGCGCCCCAGCGGCACCAGTTCAGCGCCCGCTGCTGCGGTGCGGCCTGCGGCACGAACGGTATTCATCTGCCCCGGCGCGATGCAGTTCGCGCGGATGTTGCGATCACCAAATTCACGCGCGATGCCGCGCGTAAAACCCACCAGCCCGTGCTTGGCTACCGAACCATGAATACGCTTTTTCGCACCTGACAGCGACATCATACCACCGAGCGTAACAATGCTGCCGCCGCCGTTGGCGATCATCGACGGCAAACACGCCTGTGCCAGATAGAACGCGCCATCGAGCGTGATCGACAGCGGCACACGCCATTCGTCGTAGCTTAATTCCAGGAATGGCTTTTCGGTACGCACTGAGGCATTCAGCACCAGAAAATCCACGCGGCCGAATTTTTGCATGACACTTTCAACCATGCCTTTGGCGGCGTTGGCGTCGGCAATATTCGCTACGTAAACTTCTGCCCTGCCGCCCGCTGCGCGAATTTCCTCGGCCAGCTTTTTTGCGTCATCGACCGAATGCCGTGTGTTTACCGCTACCGCCGCACCGGCCCTGGCCAGCTCCAGCGCGGTGGCGCGACCGATGTTTTTGGCGGCCCCGGTGATGAGCGCCACTTTGCCTGCCAGTTCCTGATTGCTATCTGTCATGTGTGATCCCTCTGTCAGTGGTTACGCAAATTGATTTCCATTTGGGCGTCCGACTATACTACGCGGCGCAGTTGCATTTGTGCGATCCCTTCAGTCCAGACATCAGGAGCAACACCATGGCCGCATACCTCATTGCAGACATTGAAGTGATTGATATTGCCGGATTTGCCGAATACCAGCAAAAAGTTCCGGCCACGATCGCAGCCTATGGCGGGCGCTATCTTGTACGCGGTGGCGCCACTGAGGTATTGGAAGGCAGCGGCACACCCAAGCGCTGTGTCGTGCTGGAGTTTCCGGGCATGGCTCAGCTCAAAACGTGGTATGCATCTCCAGAATACCGTCCGTTGATTGCCATTCGGGAACGCACCACTAAGTCGAACCTGATGACGGCCGAAGGTATGTAGGCTCACCCTAACTCTTGCCTGCTACCCACCCAACATTGCCGCCATTGACCCAGCGACCATCCGCTTTCCCTTGAGCATTGATTGCAAACTGCTGAAAAGGCGTCTGCCGCGCTCATCATTTTTAACGGGCAACCAGCGAAATAATTTTATTCAGGTTGCCGGGCGCCTCGAAATGCTTGAGCAAATCATACAACGCACGCGCCTTATCCGCGCCGATCACCGGTGATACCAGACCATCAAATTTACCCCACACTTCGTCTTCGCTCATGGGATTGTCGGCGTGACCCAGTACTACCATCGTATCGGCGTGCAGGGGTTGCGCTTCACCTTCGACATGCACCGTCAGATGGGCTTCGTATTGCGGCTGATCAGGCACGACTTCCACTTCAGTCACCGCGGCGATCTCCTTCAGCTTTTTATCCTGCAACAGCTTTGCATTGAAGTCGGATGCCACCAGCCGGTAACCGGTAAGGCCCATCGCAACGCAATAGCGCACACTGAATTTATGCGCCAGAGGTGTCTGCGGACTCGGGTTGTTGGCGACAATCGCGACGTTGGGATGCACTTTGACATGCACTTTGGTGATCTTGCGCCCGGCCACTTGTGCCGTTAGCTTGCGCGAGCTTTGAATGGACGCGTGTGTGGCACGACAGGCGGCGTAGGGCTTGAAGCCGTTGCGCTTGATTTCCCAATAGCTGAAGTCCATGGGCGGAATATCCACCTTGCGATCCTGCGTCTGGATGAAGACTTCGTAGAGGCCTTTCTCCAGCTCCAGTAATTTTGTCGATGATTGAAAGTCTGCTTGCGCCAGTTCAGCGGCAAGTATGCCGTCCATGGCCGCCTTGCCGCCGTGAAACGGCTTGGCGTGCGTACCGAATGAGCCTACCAGTCCGCCTGCGGTGGTCGCCGCTGCGCCAATTGCATACTCGATTTGTTGCGGTGTCAAACGCATCAACACTGAAGCCGCGACGGCAGCGCCGATACGCCCAAACACCGAGGTCGGATGCAAACCACGCTTGTGCAGATTGCGCCCCACACCCTGCGGCCCGCCGCCGCCGATGCGCGCCATCACTTCAAACGCTGTGATGAACGCCGCCAGCGTATCTTTGCCGCTGCTGCCCAGTTGCCCCGCCACGGCCAGTGCCGCAGTAGCGCAGGGGCAACTGATATGCCCAGCGCCCATCTGATGGGCGTCGTCGTAATCCATGGCGTGCGCCATAGCGCCATTGGCCAGTGCGGCGAACGCGGGTGTGGTGCTACCACCCATAAATATTTGTGCGTTGCCGGGCGCGCGCCAGCCTTCAACCACGCGCCGAACCGGGCGCACACACTCGTCGTCCCACGCGCCGACGGCGCAGCCCATGGTGTCGATCAGTGCAAGCTTTGCGGCAGTTAACACTTCGGCGGGATATTCTCTTGTCAGCGCACCGGCTACATAAGCTGCGATCGCTTGACTGCGGCTGGTAACGAGTTCGGCGGGGGCATTCATGTCATTCTCCAGTTTAATATAACTATCTGTTTTTACTAATAAATGTGTAGCTCACTGATACGGTCGCGCGATTAACACCCTGTGCAGCGCGCGTGCGTTACGGCGAATTCGACAAATTTGGCATCACGACATCCCGCACGCAAGGGGATTCTGCCTTGAAGCACCGTGAACCAATCTGGGCGACCGTGCATCCTGCGCAGGAATCTTAAGTCGAAACCTTGCCACGCGTCTATCTGCCATCACTTGCCCACGCGCAGGCGCAAACAGCGGAACATTTGAGTTACGATCTCTTCAATATGAAAATTCATTTTTGTATCGCAGTACTCCTGCTCGGTGTTGCGCTTGGCGCAGACGCACAGACCGCTTCGCCGGGCTCAGCACAGGGTTGGCCCACAAAGCCTGTACGTGTGATCCTTGCCGTTCCGGCCGGTGGCACGCCAGACGTAGTGGCGCGCATGCTCACGCCCGGCTTATCAGCGATTCTTGGTCAACAGTTGGTGGTGGACAATCGTGGCGGTGCCGGTGGCCTGATCGGCGCTGAACTTGCCGCGCGTGCAGTGCCCGATGGCTACACCTTGTTCTTCAGCGCACCCGGTTCACTGACGATTCTGCCGCATCTGCAAAAGAAAATTCCTTACGACGCATTGCGCGATTTCATCCCGGTCAGCCTGGTGTGTAGTGGGCCGTTTTTGCTGATTACGCATCCGTCGGTGCAGGCTAAATCCGTCAGCGACCTGATCGCACAGGCCAGGGCGGAGCCCGGCAAACTGAATTACGGCTCGGCGGGTAGCGGCGCGCCGAATCATCTGGCGATGGAACTCTTCAAGAATATGGCTGGCGTAAATATCACTCACGTTCCCTACAAGGGCGCGCCGCAGGCCGTTACCGACGTGCTCGGCGGCAATATACAACTAATGCTGAACTCGATTCCACCCGTGATTCAGCATATCAAGGCTGGACGGCTGCGCATGCTCGGTGTCACCAGTGCCAAACGTTCGCCCCAACTGCCCGAGGCGCCGACGCTGGCTGAGGCGGGTGTGCCTGGGTATGAATTCATTACCTGGTTCGGCATGCTCGCGCCTGCCAATACACCCAAGCCCGTTATTTCGCGACTGTATGGCGCAATAACCAAGGTGGTAAACGCACCAGAATCCCGATCGCAATTTGAGAAGCTGGGCTACGACGCAGTGGTCAGCACACCGGATGAGTTTGCGCTTTACCTGCGCTCCGAGTACGAAAAATTCGGAAAAATCGTCAAGCTCATCGGCGCGAAAATTGACTGAGCAAAAGAATCCGCGATGACCTCATCTAAATCCGAAATCCGCGACAACATGCGCATTGACTGGGACGTTCCCATCACCATGGACGATGGCCTGGTACTGCGCGCTGATGTGTTTCGACCCGTAGCAGAGGGCAAATATCCGGCAATCATGAGCTACGGCCCCTATGGCAAAGGCCTCGCGTTTCAAGATGGCTACAAAACCGCGTGGGAGATCATGTGTCGCGAAAATCCGGATGCCGTCGCCAATAGCACCAATCAGTATCAAAACTGGGAAGTGGTTGACCCCGAAAAATGGGTGCCCGATGGCTACGCGGTGGTGCGCGTAGATTCGCGCGGCGCTGGCCGGTCGCCCGGTTATTTGTGCCACAACGATGCACGCGAGAACAAGGATTTTCACGACTGCATCGAATGGGCTGCCGTGCAGCCGTGGTGCAGCGGCAAGATCGGGTTGAACGGCATTTCGTATTACGGCGCCAACCAGTGGCGCGCCGCCGCGACGCAACCAACGCATCTCGCCGCGATCTGCGTGTGGGAAGGCTGGGCGGACAACTACCGTGACTCCACGCACCACGGCGGCATCATTTGCGTGTTCCGCAAAAACTGGCAGGAGATGCAGGTCAAAACCGTGCAGCACGGCGTGGGTGCGCACGGTACGCGCAGCAGAATTACCGGCGAACTCGCGTGTGGTCCTGAAACCTTGAGCGATGCCGCGTTGATCAAAAATCGCGAGGACATGTGGGCAAACCTGAGCGAGCACCATCTGGATGGGGCGTATTACCGTGAGCGCAGCGGCGATCTATCAAAAGTGACCGTGCCGCTGTTGTCCGCTGCAAACTGGGGCGGTCAGGGCCTGCATCCGCGCGGCAACTTTGAAGGCTACCTGCACGCAGTCTCGACACAAAAATGGCTGGAAGCGCACGGCGGCTCGCACTGGGCACCGTTCTACACAGACTATGGCGTAGGTTTGCAGAAAAAATTCTTCGATTACTTTTTGCACGGCAAACAAAACGGCTGGGATAAGCAGCCGAAAGTGCAGTTGCAGATTCGCCATCCGGGTGAAAAATTTGTGCTGCGTTACGAGAACGAATGGCCGATCGCGCGCACGCAATGGACGCCTTTTTATCTTGACAGTGAAAAACTCGCCCTGAGTGCATCTAAAATTAATTCAACAAAAACAATAACTTATGATGCAATGGGCGATGGCGTTACCTTCACCACGCCGCCGCTGGAAAACCACACCGAAATCACCGGGCCATCAGCGGTAAAACTATGTGTGTCGTCATCCACCTGCGACGCAGATTTGTTTGTCATCCTGCGCGTGTTCGATGCGCAGAACAAAGAAGTGTTGTTTCAAGGCGCACTCGATCCGAAAACGCCGATTGCTCAAGGCTGGCTGCGCGCGTCGCATCGCAAGCTAGACCGCGAGTTGTCGCTACCCTATCGCCCCTACCACACGCACGACCAAAAACAGCCGCTGACGCCGGGCGAAGTTGTCGAACTCGATATCGAAATCTGGCCAAGCTGCATTGTCGTGCCCAAAGGTTATCGCATGGCACTTACCATCAAAGGCAAGGATTACGATCACGGCCAGTCCGCCGCGTCGCTGTCGAACATGAAAAACCCGATGAACGGCTGCGGCCCCTTCATGCACGATGATCCGCAAGATCGTCCAGCGGAAATTTTCGACGGCAAAGTCACGCTGCACTTCGGACCGCAACATGCGGCAGCGATATTGTTGCCGGTGATTCCGGCGTAGTAAAGCGAGGCGCAAAACAGTGGAAGCCAACTCATTATCGGACGTGCGGGCGCGGCGACGATTTCTGGCAGCGTCGGCAGGTGTCGGCGCGCTGGCGCTGTTACCACGCGCAGTATCGGGCATGGAACCGCTACGAGTCGCGTTCATCAACCCCGGCAAGAAATCCGAGGCGTATTGGCTCGCAGCATCTGAATCCATGCAAGCGGCCGCGCAGAGTCTTGGTGTGCCGCTGGAGATTATTTATCTTGAGCGCGATCACCTGCGCCATATCGCTGTGGCGCGCGAGTTGGCTGCGCGCGACGCTGCGAAACGGCCCACGCATGCGGTCTACAGTAACGACAAGCGCATGGCGCGTGAAATGCTGAAAATTCTCGATGCGGCCAACATAAAATCGTTTCTGGCCTTTTCAACCATGCTGGCTGAAGATCGCGCCGAATTTGGCATGCCGAGGCAAAAATACAAAAGCTGGCTGGGGGCGCTGGTACCGCGCGCGGACGACGCTGGTTATCTCACGGCTACGGCACTGATCAAGCGCGGCCTCACCGAAAAACGCTTTGCATCGAACGGGCGGCTGCAATTGATTGCATTGCCCGGTGATCGTTCGACCGAATCATCGATTCTGCGTAATCGCGGCATGGAACGTGCGGTGAAGGAGCATCCCGACGTTGAATTGGTGCAAACGGTCTACGCAGACTGGCGCCGCGATTTGGGCCGCGAAAAAGCGCGCGAACTCTATGTGCGTTATCCGCAGGCGCAACTGGTATGGGCCGGCAACGATCTGATAGCATTTGGCGCCATGGAAGCGCTGGAAGCCATCGGCGGCGTACCGGGCAAGAGCAAACTGTTCAGCGGGGTCAACACCTCCACCGAGGCGATGGACGCCGTGATCAGCGGGCGTCTGGATGCGTTGGCCGGTGGCCACTTTATCGTTGGCGCGTGGGCGGTAGTGATGCTCTACGATCTGGCCAACGGTCGCGATTTTGCCGATCAAGGACTGGAATCCGAGCACCGCATGTTCACCTTGTTTGATGCGCCTTTGGCACGGCAGTATCTGGGCCGTTTCGCACAAAATGCGGGCGGCAATCCGCCGATCGATTTCCGCCGCTTCAGCCGGGCACACAATCCGACGCTCAAGCGCTACGATTTTAATTTCGCGCAATTGCTGGAACCTGCTGACCCGGCAGCCGCCAGGCGTGACGCAAAAATCTAGTGCAACGTAAACACCTAGACGCGGTGACGCCTGCGGTGCTGTCTGCGCCCTTTGTGCCGTTTGTACCGCTGCGCACCCAGCTCGTGCGGCAGGTGATGCTGGCAGCACTGTTTTGCGCATTGCTGGCGAGCGTGGCGCAGGCGTTCCTCGTCAGCAGCCAGGCCCGGCGCAGCTTTGATCGCGCGGTGAACGACTTTACGCGCGCGCACATGGCGCCGTTGTCTGCGGCGCTGTGGGATATCGACAGCGAACAGATTCGCGCGCAGTTAAGCGATATCGCCAGCCGCGAACCCATCGCAGGCGTGCGCCTGATTACGGCAGCCGGCATAGAATTTCTGGCCGGCGCCTTGCCGCCGGATCGTGCTATGGCGAACGCCGCAGGCAGCGACCACGTGGCGCTCGACATCAAACGCCTGACCGCTGGCGGCACTGATGCTTCCGCCGTGCCGCTGGGCAGGCTTTTTGTCGGATTTAATCGTGCCTTGCTCACGCGCAATATTCTGATCGAGGCGGGCAAGATCATTGCCTTCATTATGATTTTCACGGCGCTACTGTGCGCCATGATGTTTCGGGTGTTACGCAGCAAAGTCACCGCACCGCTGACGAAATTGCGCGCCCATGTGTCAAGCCTCACGCCGGAAACCCTCGGTCGCTCGATGCCGCCACTGCGCCCTGCGGGTAAATGGCGCGACGAAATGGATATGGTGGCCGACGGGTTTCAAACCCTGCACAGTGGCATCGAGCGCTATGTGGGCGAGCGCAACCTCGCCAATGAGCAGCCGCAAAAAGAGCGCGATCAACTCGACGCCACCGTGCGTGACCGCACAGCCGCGCTGTCAAAGCTGAACCAGTTTTTGGCCACCGTCTCCAATGTGACATTGCGATTCCTCAATGTTGAGCGCGCCGACTTTCCGGCAGCGGTGCAGAAAACCGTGCGGGAACTGGCCGAACTCACTGCATCAAAAAAGGTATGCATCGCGCAGCGCCGTGGCGCGGCGCATGACACACTGTGGTTTTGGCAAGAATTCAATGCGCACGAAATGCTTCGGGTCGGGGCAGGATTTGAGTTGCCTTTGGGCGGCTCTGAACTGGAAGTATTGCGTATCAACAACGCAAACGTCACGCCCAACTGGGCTGATGTGTTGCAAGCACAACAGGCCGGGCGTGCGGTGCTTTGCCGCCGCGACAGCGAGATACACGGTTATTTGCTGGCCCTGTTTGATCAGCAAGACGAAACACTGGGTGACCGCGAAGTGACCTTGCTCGCTGAAACGCTGTTCAGCACGCTCGCACGCTGGCGCAGCCTGCAGGAAGTAGAAGATGCCCGCGCCGAACTCACCACGCTATCCAACACCGATGCGCTGACCGGCATCGCCAACCGGCGTTACTTTGTCAGCCACCGTATCGGCGTTGCGCAGCAGGCGTTCGCAGGTGGACAAGGGTTGGCCGTGATCATGGTGGATATCGATCACTTTAAACGCTACAACGATACCTACGGGCACGATGAGGGCGACAATTGTCTAGTGGCCGTGGCGCGCGCGGCGTCACAGGCGCTAACGGCGTCGATACTGTTTGCGCGACTGGGCGGCGAAGAGTTTGCGGCACTGTTCGCGTGTGATTCGGTCGACGAAGCCGCAGCCTGTGCTGAATCCGTACGCAAGGCCGTGCAGGCGCTGGCTATCGATCACACGCGTGGTGAAAACGGTCGTGTGAGTGTCAGTTTGGGCGTTGGCTTCGTACGCACTAACGAAACAGATCCCACCGCATTACAAGCGGTGGTTGACGCATTAATGCGCTACGCCGATCAGGCGCTCTACAAAGCCAAGCGCGCCGGACGCAATATCGTAGCCACAGAGCGCATGGCATAGCCCAAATAATAATCAATAAAAACAAATATTTATATTATTCTGGCGCACGCCCCCACAGCTCTTTGAGGCGTGCATCGCGGCCGCATCCATTGCGATAGAGTTTGTAGCGCACCGGATTTTTCTGGTAGTAATCCTGATGATAGTCCTCAGCCGGGTAAAACTCGCCCGCTTTGGTGATCTCGGTAACGATGTCGGCTTTGAACGGTTTGGACTTTTGCAGCGCGGCTTTTGACGCATCGGCAAATTTGCGCTGTGCATCGTCGTGATAAAAAACGCCAGAGCGATATTGCGTGCCATGATCGCAGAATTGCGCATTCTTGACGGTGGGATCAATGTTCGCCCAAAACACTTCCAGCAGTTTTTCGTAGCTGACCTTGGCTGGATCGTATTCCACTTGCACCACTTCGGTATGCCCGGTGCGTCCGCTTGAAACCTGTTCGTAGGTTGGGTTTTTAACCTGCCCGCCCATATAGCCGGAAATGGTGGCAATCACGCCGGGTAACTTGTCGTAGGGCGCTTCCATGCACCAGAAACAGCCACCCGCAAAGGTCGCCCTGGCGGTTTTTACGGTGGGCGTTTGTGCATGCGTCAGTGCCGGGTTGAGCATCAGCGCAGCGGTAATCAATAACAGACGGCGAAGGTAAATCATGAGATGCTCCTGGGTGAGTTACTGGATTTGCGGATCAGCAGATTGTGCGTGGTGTGAGTTTCGTCGGAATTGCTGCGCAGACCTTACAGCAACATCCGTAAGGTTCTACTGCCATGTTCGACTCAGAGCGTGAAATGGTTACACAATTCCGTAAACTACGCACAAATACAAAGGAGCCAGCATGAACAGTATTCTAAGCGGTAAGGAAGTTGCCACCCTCGGGGGTGGCTGCTTCTGGTGTCTGGAAGCAGTTTTCGACGAACTCAAGGGTGTTGCCTCCGTTGAATCCGGCTATATGGGCGGCAAAAATCCAAACCCCACCTACGAGCAGGTGTGCGACGGGCGCAGCGGGCATGCCGAGGTAGTGCAGATTACCTTTGACCCCGCCGTGGTGAGCTTCAAGGAAATCCTCGAAGTATTTTTCGTGATTCATGATCCAACCACGCTCAACCGCCAGGGCAACGATAGCGGCACGCAGTACCGATCAGCAATTTTTTATCACACGCCCGAGCAAAAAGCCGAAGCGGAACAAGTGATTAAGCATTTGACAGGTGCGGGGCTATGGCGCGACGCCGTGGTAACGGAGGTTACGGCTGCCAGCGCGTTCTACATCGCCGAGACCTATCATCAGGAATACTTTGCGCGCAATCCGGGCGCGGGCTACTGCGCAGCAGTGGTAGCACCCAAGGTGGCGAAGTTTCGCAAGCACTTTTTGGCGAAATTAAAAAAGTAAAATAAACAAGTCGTTACGTCGGGCTTGCTACCAGTCGCCGGACCCGCCACCACCGCCAGAACCACCGCCACCACCCGAAAAACTGTCGCTCGATCCCCACGAGCTTGTGCCCGAACTGGAACTTGACGACCAGCTACCGCCGCTGTGGTTGACGCCACTGAAGCGGGAGCGGCCACGGCCACGACGATCACCCGACTGCAGGTTGCGCCGCTTGAACCATTCACTGCGCTGGATCAACAGCTTGGCAACCGGAAAGCCGACAAGGTAGGCACCCAGAATCATCATGGTGACTTTAAAACCCACCACAATGATGGGGAACAGCGCCCAGAACGGTATCAAAAAGAAGTAAAGAAACCATCCCATGCCCGGCGTGAATACGCCGATAACAGTGAATAACCCGATGATGCCGAAAATAAACGCACCAAACAGCAGGCGTTCCGTCATCGATAGATTGGGATCCTGAAACCCGCTTGGAGCGACTTTGCTTTCCGCCGCATCAAGCGGCAACGCGGCGCCTTCCAGCACGCTGAGGATTGCCGTGACGCCTTCATCCATGCCCTGATCGAATTTGCCTGTCTTGAAGGGCGGTGCCAGCACGTTACGAATAATGCGGCTGGCGACCACATCGGGCAATGGGCCTTCGAGACCGTAGCCGACTTCAATGCGCATTTTTTTCTCTTTGGGCACCACCAGCAGCAGCACGCCATTGTCCTTGCCCTTCTTGCCAATCTTCCAGCTTTCAAACACGCGCACGGCATAGGCTTCGACGCCTTCGTCGCCCAGAGTGGGAATGGTCAGCACCACCACTTGATTGCCGGTTTTGTCCTCGTGCGTCTTGAGTTTTGCACTGATGCTGTCACGCGCCGCAGGCGTCAGAAACTCGGCGTTATCCACCACACGCCCCGTCAGCATCGGCACGTCGGCAGCCATCGAAACCGCAGCGCAAAAGCTCAATGCGAGCAGCGCAAGAACAGCCAACCACCGCGAGCGCATCATGACGAACCCTCCTCAACCACCGCGCCATCCTGTAATTCGTTGCCGTGAGATTGCAGATGGATGTTTTTTTGTTTGAGCAGCGAAGCCATCGCATCAAGACCGGTGCGAAACGCTGCAACGGGCTGCCAGCCGGCCAGATGCGGCGCCATCGTCGCAATGACCGGGCCCAGATCGCCCCGCGCCAGATGCCGCGAGATGCCAGCGTCGGGCAGAATATAAACCTTGCGTTCAAAACGGCACACCATGATCAGCAGGCCTGAGCGCTCGGTGGTACGAAAGATTTCACGCTGCAAAAATAACCCCTGCGCGTACTGCCGCACAGCAGCGGCAGCGCGCTCGCGGTTCAGAAACAGCCGCGCAAATCGTGGCACAAAAGCCGCCACCAGCGCGCTTAGCACTCCCGCTGCGAGGATAACCGCCACGTCGCGCACCGGCGTGTGGATGCTCGCCCAGTCCGGACGAATGAATTCGTCCAGCACCACCGCCAGCGCCGTCAGCCCAGCGCCCAGGGCAAATGCCCGCCACGGAATGTCCGGGTAATCGTCGGCTTTGCCCACCACCGCAGCCACCACCTGCGCCCCTGTCGCACGCTCGAAGTTCTGCGCTAGTTCGTTGATTTCTTGTTGCTCTTTGGTATTGGGCAGCATGTCAGATCAATCCTCATGGTAGTACAAAAAAGGCAGCCATCTGCCCAAAGATTACACAGTCGCCCCGGCTGAGCGCAAGCGCCAATACCGGGAACGTTGGCACTAAGACTGGGCAGAGTCAGTGTTTCCTCTGACAAATATTCAAATTTCCCTCTAGGAAAGCATTGACAAGCCCGTTTTCCCTCGGCATTCTGTCGCCACCGTGCAGCCGGTCTTGCGACGGGCGGCAAGGCAAAACAGCTAAAAAAGTCATAACCTGATAACGTTTAATCACTTTTAAAAACGGAGAACCAAAATGGCAGCAAAGAAAAAAGCAGTAAAGAAAGCCGCCCCGGCGAAAAAGAAGGCCGCCAAGCGCAAACCCAATGCAGCATTCATGAAGCCGATGAAAATCAGCGCCGACCTGGGCGCCGTCATTGGCAACAATCCGATGCCGCGTACGGAAGTCACCAAAAAAATCTGGGCCTACATCAAGAAGCACGGCCTGCAAGATGCCAAGAACCGCCGCAACATCAATGCCGACGACAAGCTGAAGCCGATCTTCGGCGGCAAAAAGCAGGTGTCGATGTTCGAGATGACCAAACTGGTCAGCAAGCACCTGAGCTAAATTTTACGCATTAAAAAAACGGCCAGCGTGGCAACACGCTGGCCGTTTTGTTTTTACGCGAAGACATCGCGCGGCTACTTACGCCGTGAAAACCACGCGCCCCACAGCAGCGCCGCGCCCATCGCGAAGAACACCGGCGTCATGCCAAGGGCCGCACCCAGCGCGCCGAAGATCATCGGTATCGCCGCTTGTGTGATATTGAGCAGCAGCGTGCGCATGCCCACCGCTTCGCCGCCGCGTCCTGGCGGCGCGCTTTCGTAGAGCAGCGCCATGATGATCGGTTGTGTACCGCCGAGGCCGATGCCCAGCACAAACGATACCGCCATCAGCACCGGCACGCTTTGGGTCAGCGGAATCAACGCCAACATCACCGCGGTGAGCAGCATTGCACCGATCAGCAGTTTGTATTCTGCAACGCGATGCACCACCCACGGCAGTATCAGCCGTGTGATAAACGTCGCGCTGCCAAACGCACCCAGCACCAGTCCGATGGTTGAAGCCGACAGGCCAATGCTGGAGCCGTGAATCGGCATTACGAACGAGTACAAATCCCAGCACATCGACAGCAGGCCGCTGACCACGAATATCCGCAGCAGGGCCGGTATGCGTAACAGGTCGACGATGCGTTTCTCCGGCGTATCCGGCGCATTGGGTTCCGCGTGCGCGGGTTTGTGCAATCGCCGGATAGCGCGTCGGCGGAAATGCAGCAGCGCCAGCGCAGCGATCACAAAGCCCGCACTTAGCAAAAACGTATTGCGATGCCCTATCCCGTCGATGGCGAAACCGGCCATCATCGGGCCCATGAATCCCGAGGTGGAAAACGCCAGCGCCAGCACACTGAAATTGCGTGCGCGATCCTCCGGGCGGCCCACCAGTGCCGCAGCCTGATTGACGCAGATGTGATACAGCATGAAACCGCTGCCCGCCAGCACGCTCACCGCGAACAGCGTTTCAATGCGCGGGAACGCAAACGCCAGCAGCACGCCCGCCAGTACCAGCGACGCGCCAAACATCATCGGTTTGTAGACGCCGATGCGATCAATCTGCCGTCCCCAGCGCACCGAATAAAACATCGGGATCACCGCAATCAGCGAAATGATGATGCCTACTGTCAGCGGCGTCGCGCCCAAGTGCAGCGCGAACAACGACAACGTCACGCGCGCGCTGGCAAATGCCATGTGCGGCAGAATGGTGAGCAGAAAAATCAGGCTGATGCTCATGGCGAAGGCGTATTATAACCTATTGTTTTTAAACATTATTTTTAATCGCCGTTTTAAACGCCACAAGGCCTACACCAGCACAGGTAATCACGATGCCAGCCCAGCTGATGGCTGACGGCGTGATACCAAACCACAAGAACTCCGGTACGATGGCGAACGCTGGCGTGAGATAAATCAGGCTGGTCACGCGCGTGGCACCACCGTGGCGCAGCAGGTAGTGCCATGCGCTCACGGCCAGTAGCGATGCGAGTATGACCAGATACAGCATCGCGCCCACCAGCGACCATGCCCAGCGTACGGTATTGTCTTCAAATGCCAGTGCCAGTGGCACCAATACCAGCAGGGTGACAACGAACTGCACCAACGCAGCCGCACGCAAATCCACGTTCGCACAAAACGCGCGTTGATAGAGCGAGCCTGCGGTGACGCCGAATAGCGCAATCGTCACCGCAATCAGACTGCCCACAGTGGCTTCGCGCACGTCAATTTTGTGCCACACAATCAGCGTGACGCCGGCCAGCCCGGCCAGAATGCCCAGCCATTGCAGGCGGTTCAGCTTTTCGCCCATCCAGCGCGCGGCGATGATGGCCGTTATGACTGGTTGGATACACAGCAGCACCGAAGTGATCCCAGCGGAAAGACCCAGATACTGCGTATAATGGCTGCCGCCCAAATGGATGGCATGCATCAGCAAACCAGCGATAGCCACATGCACAAATCCCATGCGTGTGGCGGGCCATGCCGGACGCGTAAGCCACACGAAAGGCGCAAGGCAGAGAATGCCGAACGCGAAACGCATACTCAGAAAAGTCAGCGGCGCGACATGCTGCAAGGCGATTTTGGTGGCGATGAAGCCGCTGCCCCAGATCGCCACAAAATACCAGGCAAGCAATGTGCTGCGCGTGCAACTGAAGCGAGGCCAGCGGTGATGTGGCAATGACACGATGGGGGAAATATTCGCGCGAATTCGCCGGTAGTGACGACACTGAATGACAACACGGATAGCAATAGACGCTGCGTACCGGGTCGCGAAGCCATTGCAAGGACGAATGGTCAAGTATAGCGTGAACAAAAGCCGCACGAAACCCTGCGAAAGCCGGTAGACTGCGCGCCGCACGGCTATGATTTCGATAGAGGTGCGTTTGACAGCCGCTGCAAATACGGGAGGGAACCTCATGTTTGGCCGACTGATGCCCAAGGAAGGACGCTTTTTCGAATTATTCAACGAACACGCCGAGCAGATTGTGCAAGGCGGACGCGAACTGGCGGCGTTGATGGTGGCGGGTGATGATATCCAGCGCCGCGCATTTACCATCGAAACCATCGAAAAGCGCGCGGATAAAATCACGCAAGCCACGATTGAGCTGCTGCACAAAACCTTTATCACGCCGCTCGATCGTGACGAAATTCACCAGCTCATCACGCGCATGGACGATGTGCTTGATTTAATGGAGGATGTGTCGCAATCGATATTTCTCTACGACATACACCAGTTAACGCCGGAAGCGCGCAAGCTGGGCGAAATCTGTGAGGCTTGTGCCCAGCAGGTGAAAGTGGCGGTGGGATTGCTCTCGAATATGCAAAATGCAATCCTGATACTCAAGGCGTGCGAAGAGATCGATCACCTGGAATCCGAGGCCGATCACGTGATGCGCGCGGCGATGGCAAAACTGTTCCGTGACGAACCCGATGTGCGTCAGGTAATTAAGCTCAAGGCAGTGTATGAGTTGCTTGAAACCGTGACAGATCGTTGCGAAGATGTCGCCAATATCATCGAAGGCATTGTGCTTGAGAATTCGTAAGGAACTCGCATGACCTTCCAAATGCTGGTGGTTCTGGTGCTGGTGGCGCTGGCCTTCGATTTCATGAACGGCTTTCATGATGCCGCCAACTCCATTGCAACCATAGTTTCCACGGGCGTTTTATCGCCCAACTGGGCAGTACTGTGGGCGGCGTTTTTCAATTTCGTGGCGTTTGCCGTGTTTGGCCTGCAGGTGGCGAGTACTATCGGCAAAGGCATTATCGATCCGGCGATTGTGGATCAGCACGTGGTGTTTGGCGCACTGATCGGCGCAATTAGCTGGAATATCATCACCTGGTATTACGGCATACCTTCAAGTTCATCCCACGCGCTGATCGGCGGTTTGGCTGGCGCTGCGGTGGCTAAGGCCGGTGTCAGCGGTTTGATCGGCAGCGGCTTTCTCAAGACGGCAGCGGCCATTGTGCTATCCCCCGCACTGGGTTTTTTGCTCGGCGCGCTGCTGATGATTGTGATTGCATGGATCTGCCGCCGCATGGCGCCGCGCCGCGTGGATAAAACGTTTCGCAGTTTGCAATTTGTGTCTGCTGCGCTTTACAGCCTTGGCCACGGCGGCAACGACGCGCAAAAAACCATGGGTATTATCTGGATGCTGTTAATTGTTGCCGCGGTGATCAAGCCGGGCGACGATTTGCCGTTCTGGGTAATACTCGCGTGTCAAACCGTGATGGGGTTAGGCACGCTGTTTGGCGGCTGGCGCATTGTTAAAACCATGGGGCAGCGTATTACCAAGTTGCGCCCGGTCAGTGGCTTTTGCGCGTCTGCCAGTGGCGCGGCAACGCTGTTTCTGGCCACCGGACTGGGCGTACCGGTATCAACCACGCACACCATTACCGGTGCCATAGTCGGCGTGGGTTCGGTGCAAAAATTATCGGCTGTGCGTTGGGGCGTGGCGGGCAGTATTGTGTGGGCGTGGTTGTTCACCATCCCGTGTTCTGCCTTTGTCGCGGCAATATCGTGGTATTTGGCGCACCGATTTTTGTAGCAAACTGCACCGTAACTACGGGGCCAGACGTTCGATTTCCCAGCCTTGTGCCAATTTACGATACGCCAGCCGGTCGTGCAGCCGGTTCTCACGGCCCTGCCAAAATTCCATTTCCACGGGCATGAGGCGATAACCACCCCAATGCGCGGGACGCTGCGGCGCGCTGCCGGTGCTGCGCACGGCTTCATTAAAACGTTGTTCCAATAGGGCGCGACTTGTAATCACCTCGCTTTGCGGCGAT
This sequence comes from Betaproteobacteria bacterium, assembly GCA_947486575.1. Lineage (GTDB taxonomy): Bacteria > Pseudomonadota > Gammaproteobacteria > Burkholderiales > SG8-41 > UBA5216. Next base: position 52,017 of record CANKUB010000003.1, read on the forward strand.
GCAATGGCTGCATGGCGGCTGCCCAGCGGGCGCGTGGCAAAATAGGCATCAGACTCGGCGGCACTGACTTTGGTCAAGGTGCCGTCGATGCGTACCTGCCGTTCGAGTTGCAGCCAGGCAAAGAGCAACGACGCATGGGCATTACCCTCAATATCATGGCCTTTGCGGCTGGCATAGTTGGTGTAAAAAACAAAGCCGCCATCGTCCAGACCTTTGAGCAACACCACGCGCGACGAAGGCTTGCCGTCGGCAGATACGGTTGCCAATGACATGGCGTTTGCCATGGTCAGCTCGGCTTTTTGCGCATCTTCAAACCAGCGCGCGAACTGCGCCAGCGGATCGGCAAGCGCATCCGCTTCGTCGAGGCCATCGCGCATGTATTCCTGACGCACTGGCGCAAGATCAAGCATCACGGTGATTCCATATTGTTATACAAGTATTTGTTTTCAAAAGCTTTTATTTCTTCCCCTGCCGGGATTCGTACTCTGCCGCCAGCTCGCGATTGGTCTTGTAGTGCGGCACTTTGAAGGCCAGCCGCTTCCACGCTTGAATGCGCGGAATGCTGTCCCGCGCCTCGGTCTTCCAGTAATTATCGCCAAGCTCGATATTGCGCTTTTCATCCATCTCCCAGTATTTTTTGGAGTTCTCGCCGCCGAACATAAAGAGCCGTCCGTTCACGATCTTGAACGTATCGTGATTGCCGCCGAGTGGTATGGCGTACACCATGCCGTTGGAACAAAAGCCGTTGAACTGCGGCTTGAATTTATCCGGGTTGAGGCGAAACTGCTCGCGATTGGCTTCGCTGGCAAAACGATAGGTCACGCCTTCATGAACAGCCTTGAAATCAGGAAGGCCCGGCACGGGTTTGTTCAGGGTGAAATAGGCCACCGGGTCGTGGCCCTTGAGCATGAGCTGACTGTCGCCACCGTCGCTGACGGTATTGTGCGTGGCGCAGCCCGCAATCGACAGCACGAGTGCGGCAATGAGAATGAGACGATTGATCATGATGCGTCCTTAGATGGTGTGGGGAAATTATAACGCTCCGTCCGGTATACTGCGTGTCCAGAAGGAGGAGAATTATGTCTGCTATAACCGTGACCAAAATCGCCGGGGCTATCGGCGCTGAAATTGGTGGCGTTGATTTGCGTCGCGAATTGCCCGATGAAACCATCGCCGAAATCCGCCGTGCATGGAACGCACATGTGGTGATTTTCTTTCGTGACCAGGAACTTACCAATGCCCAGTACCTGGCGTTCGCCGAACGCATCGGCAAGCCGGTGGAGTATCCGTTTATTCGTGGTATCGAAGGCTTCCCGGTGATTACGCCGGTGGTCAAACTCGAAAACGACCGTATCAATTTTGGCGGCATCTGGCATTCGGACACCACCTACCTGCAAGAACCGCCGATGGGCACATTTCTGATTGCGCGCGAAGTGCCGCCGCAAGGTGGAGACACCCTGTTTTCAAATCAATATCTCGCATATGAGTCGCTGTCAGAGGGTTTAAAGCAAACGCTTTCGACACTCACCGGCATCAGTAGTTCCGCCAAGGCCGACGTATCAAAGTCGCGCGAAGATCGCATGGCCAACAGCCCGGCCGCGCGCGCCAACGAGGTGCTTGAGGCCGAGCATCCGGTGGTGCGCACGCATCCCGAAACGAGACGCCGCGCGCTTTATATCAACGTCGGGCATACCTTGCGCTTCAAGGATTGGACAGTGGAAGAAAGCGCCCCGCTGCTGAATTATCTGCACCAGCATCAGATCAAGCCAGAGTTCACCTGCCGCTTCCAGTGGCGCACCGGGTCGCTGGCATTGTGGGACAACCGCGCGGCGCTGCATTATCCACTGAACGATTATCACGGCTACCGGCGCATCATGCATCGCATTACCTTGCAGGGTGACAGACCACGTTAAGCGACTGCAATAATTCAAGGAAAACACCATGAGAACAAGACAGACCGTTCTGTTGATGGCTGCGGCACTGGGCTGCACGCAGGCATTGGGACAAGGTGCCGCAAACTATCCCGCGAAGTCCGTGCGCTTTATCGTACCGCAAGCCACCGGCGGCGCATCCGACGTTCTGGCGCGGATCGTTGCGCAAAGACTGACCGAACAATGGGCGCAGCAAGTAATTGTCGATAATCGCGTGGGTGCCGGCGGCAACATCGGCACTGAGATGACCGCGCGTGCAGCGCCCGATGGCTATACCTGGGTGCTGGGATTTCCCGGCACACATGCCATCAACCCCGCGCTCTACAAGAACCTGTCGTGGGATCCGGAAAAAAATTTCGCGCCCGTGGCCAATCTTGCGGTGGTTCCGTATGTCATCGTTGCGAATAACAGCCTGCCTGCGAAAAACATGCAGGAACTGATGACACTGGCCAAAGCCAAACCCGGCGAATTGAGATACGGCTCCGGCGGCAATGGCACCGTCAATCACCTGATCGGCCCGATGATCGCCACCGCAGGCGGCGTCAAACTCACCCACGTGCCGTACCGCGGTATCGCCATTGCATCGACAAGCGTTATTTCAGGCGAGGTGCAACTGGCGTTCAGCAGCGTGCCCACCGTGATCGGCCACATCCGTGGTGGCTTGCTCAAGCCGCTGGCGGTCACTACCGTCAAGCGGCTCGATACGCTAAAAGACGTGCCGACCATGATCGAATCCGGCTTTCCCGGCTTTGAACTCACGCCCTGGTTCGGCATATTGACCACCGGTGGCTCGCCCGTGCCTGTGGTGCAAAAAATCAATGCCGACATTAACAAGTTATTGGGTCAGAAAGACATCGCCGAAAAATTTGCCGCGCAGGGCGCTGATCCTGCACCGTGGTCCACCGATCAGTTTGCCAAGGTAATACGGGCGGATATCGTGAAATGGGCCAAGGTCGTTAAGGATTCGGGGGCTACGCTGGATTAGCGTCTACCTGCCTATACGGACCGGGTTGCCAAAAACTCCGCCAGTACGCGCGACGTATGTGACCGTTGTGGTTGCCGTGCCAAATCCTGCGGCGTGCCCTGCGCCACGATGCGTCCGCCCGCATCGCCGCCTTCCGGGCCGAGATCGATAATCCAGTCGGCATCGGCGATCACGTCGAGGTTGTGCTCAATCAATACCACGGTGTTGCCGGCGTCGACCAGCCGGTGCAGCACGCGGATCAACTTTTCCACGTCGGCCATATGCAGACCCACGGTCGGTTCGTCCAGCACGTAAAGCGTGCTCTTCTGCGCCCACGCGCGACCCGCGCGCTGCGCGGCATCAGCAATGTCTGTGCGCACCTTGGACAATTCGGTAACGAGCTTGATGCGCTGGGCTTCGCCGCCGGAGAGTGTGGGGCTTTGCTGGCCCAGGGTCAGGTAACCCAGGCCCACATCCTGCAACAAGGTCAGCGCATGATGTATAGCCGGGTGTGCTGCAAAAAATTCTACGGCTTCATCGATGTTCATGCGCAACACATCGCCTGCTGATTTGCCTTTGAACAGTACGGCCAGCGTATCGGTATTGAAGCGCGCGCCGTGGCAGGTCTCGCACGCCACGCGCACGTCGGGCAAAAAGCTCATCTCGATTTTGCGCATACCCTGACCTTCGCAGGTTTCGCAGCGCCCGCCGCTGGTGTTGAATGAAAAGCGGCTGGCGCTGTAGCCGCGCATGCGCGCTTCGGGTACTTCCGCAAACAGGCGGCGGATGGCATCCCAGAAGCCAACGTAGGTTGCAGGGCACGAGCGCGGGGTCTTGCCGATGGGTGTTTGATCCACTTCGAGCACGCGGCCGACAGATTGCCAATTCGCAAGGGCTTTGTAACTATTTGTTTTTATTGAATTATTTTTAACATGAGTTTTGCTTAACAAGAGCGATAGCTGCGCGTGCAAAACATCGCGCGCGAGCGTGGATTTACCTGAACCGGATACGCCTGTGATGGCAGTAAAACGCGCCAGCGGTATGCGCACATCAATTTTCTTCAGGTTATGCAGCGTTGCGCCGCGAATTTGTATGGCCTCCGTGTTGCGATTAACCACACGCGGCGGATGCAACGGATGCAGCAGCGGCTTCAACAGAAAGCGCCCGGTAATAGATTGCGGATTGCGCATGAGATCGTCGGCTGTGCCTTCGCCGATGACTTCGCCGCCCACCTTGCCTGCGCCGGGGCCGAGGTCAATCACGTGCGCGGCACGGCGTATGGTATCTTCGTCGTGCTCGACGACCACCAGCGTATTGCCTTTGGCTTCGAGTTTTTGCAGCGTGTCGAGGAGAACCTTGTTGTCGCGCGGATGCAGACCGATGGTCGGTTCATCCAGGATGTAGCACACGCCGCGCAAGTTTGAGCCGAGTTGTGCCGCGAGCCGGATGCGCTGCGCCTCGCCGCCGGACAGCGTGGGCGCAGCGCGATCCAGCGCGAGATAACCGAGGCCGACTTCATCCAGAAAGGTAAGGCGCGTGTGGATTTCCGTCAGCACGTCGCGCGCGATTTCGGCAGCGCGGCCCTTGAGCGACAATTTGCCGAAAGTCGCGGCCACCCTGGATACCGGCAGGGACGTGAGTTGCGCAATCGATTGCCCGTCGAACCGCACGGCCAGCGCATCGCGATTGAGTCGGTGGCCGTCACAGGCGGGACAGGGTTCTTCGATTTCTAGCCACTCCAGCCAGGAATCGAGCACGTGCTCTTCGGTACCCGTTTTCTCGCGCTCGGCGTCCCAGTCGAACCCGGCCAGTTTTAAGCCCGTGCCATAACACGCCGGGCACCAGCCATGGCGTGAGTTGAACGAAAACAAGCGCGGATCCAGTTCTGGAAAACTGCGGCTACATGAGGGGCAAGCGCGATTAGCCGAGTAGGCTGTTTGCGGCAGTTGCGGCATGGTCGGATCATGCTTTTCGATGGCACGTGCCAGCGTGTTCAGTTTGCCGATGACATGCACGTTGCCTTTGCCGTGTTCCAGTGCCTGTGCTACGCCTGCGCGCAACTGGTTTTCGTTTTCCGGCAATACGTGCACGTCCGCTACCGGCAATTCAATGGTGTGTTCGCTGAAGCGCGCCAGACGTGGCCACTGCCCCGTGGGCAAAAATTCGCCATCGACACGGAGATGCGTGTGACCTTTCGCCGCAGCCCATTTGGCGAGGTCAGTGTAGTAACCCTTGCGATTCATCACCAGTGGTGCCAGCAATCCGACACGGTCGCCACGGGACTGTTTCATGATGCTGGCGACGATGGCATCTGCGCTCTGTGGCTCGATGGCAACGTCGCAGTCAGGGCAATACTGCGTGCCAAGCTTCACATACAGCAGCCGCAGAAAATGATAAATCTCGGTGAGCGTGGCTACCGTGCTCTTGCGGCCGCCACGGCTGGTCCGCTGCTCAATGGCCACGGTGGGCGGTATGCCGGTGATGCTGTCCACGTCTGGCCTTGAAGCGCCTTGTACGAACTGGCGCGCGTAGGCGTTGAGCGATTCCAGGTAGCGCCGCTGTCCTTCTGCAAACAGGATGTCGAACGCCAGCGTGGATTTACCGGAGCCGGATACGCCAGTGACCACGGTAAATTTGCCGCGCGGAATGTCGACATCGATGTTCTTGAGGTTGTGTTCGCGGGCGTGGTGGATTTTGATGAACGGCAGCGTTTTGACCGCTGGGCGAGCAACGTATTCGGCAGGCTGTTGTGCAGCGAACGATTGTTGCGCAAGGGAGGCTTCATACGTCCGCAAAGCCCTCCCCGTATGCGAAGTTTCGTGTGCCATCACCTGATCCGGCGTGCCCGTGCATACAATCTCGCCGCCCGCGTCCCCGCCTTCGGGCCCCAGATCGACAATCCAGTCTGACGCGCGAATCACATCCAGATTGTGTTCTATCACCACCAGCGAATGTCCTGCAGCTATCAGCTCCCGAAAAGCGCCGAGCAGCTTGGCGATGTCTTCGAAGTGCAAGCCGGTGGTGGGTTCATCAAACAGAAAAAGCGCGGGTCGTTTAGCAGTTGCGCTGCGTGCGGCTTCAGCCAGATGTCCGGCGAGTTTCAGCCGCTGCGCTTCGCCGCCGGAAAGTGTCGGCACCGGTTGGCCAAGGCGCAGATATTCCAGACCGACTTCCGCCAGCGGACGCAGCGCAGCACCTACTTTGGGCTCAGCCGCAAAAAATGCCAGTGCCTCGCTCACTGTCATATCCAGCACGTCGGCGATGGACTTGCCCTCGATATGAATTTCCAGAATTTCCTGGCGGTAGCGGCGGCCATCGCAGTCGGCGCAACGCAGATACACGTCTGACAAGAATTGCATTTCAACATGCTCAAAGCCGTTGCCACCGCAGGCCGGGCAACGGCCATTGCCGGAGTTGAAGCTGAAGGTGCCAGCCGTGTAGCTGCGTTCACGTGCCAAGGGTGCCCTGGTATAAAGATCGCGGATGGCATCGAACGCCCCGACGTAGCTTGCCGGGTTGGAGCGGGTGGTGCGGCCGATGGGTGATTGATCCACCATCACCGCATCGGTGATGTGTTCGTGTCCCAGTAGCGCGCGATGCGCGCCGGGCGTGTCTGAAGGCTTGCCCTTGGCCTTCATCAGCGCGGCGTACAACACATCCTGCACCAGCGTGGATTTGCCCGAGCCCGATACACCGGTAATGCAAACCAGATGGCCCAGGGGAATGGCGACGTCAATATTCCTGAGATTGTGTTCGGTAACACCTCGCAGTTCGAGTTTGCGCACGCCGCTGCGTGGCGCTTGCCCGCGCACGCCACTGTCTGCACGCAGGGTGCCTGCAAGGTATTGCGCTGTTCTGGAAGCAGTGTTGTTAAGTGAGGTTTTTATTAAGTTTTTTGCTTCACCGAAGTAGACGATTTCACCGCCGCGTTCGCCGGGTCCGGGCCCCATGTCGAGAATGCGGTCGGCGGCCTGCATTACCTGCGGATCATGCTCGACCACGACCAGTGAGTTGCCCGCATCGCGCAGTTTGTGCATCACGCCGATCACGCGGCCCATGTCGCGCGGGTGCAAGCCAATGGAAGGTTCATCCAGCACGAACAGCGTGTTGGTGAGCGATGTACCCAGCGCTGTAGTGAGATTGATGCGTTGCACCTCGCCACCGGACAGTGTGCGCGACTGGCGGTCCAGCGTGAGATAGCCGAGTCCCACGTCGGCCAGATACGCGAGCCGCGTGCGAATTTCCTTGAGCAGCATCGCGGTCGCGTCATCGGCCATCTGCGGCAAGGTGAGCTGCTGCATGCGGGTCCGCACGGTGTCGAGCGGTAACAGCATGAGATCGTGGACAGTCAGGCCCGGCAGGTGCGCGAGCTTCACTTCGTCGAAGCCTGCCCCCACCGGTAAAAAGGGTGATTTGGCGGCTTCCGACCCAAGCCGCCACGACAATGCCTCGGTTTTCAGCCTTGCGCCACCGCAGGCTTCACAAGGGGTGTAAGCGCGATACTTCGACAGCAGCACGCGCACATGCATTTTGTAGGCTTTGCTTTCCAGCCATTTGAAAAACCGCGCCACGCCATACCACACGCCTGGCCAGGATTTCTTCCAGCTTTCCCATTCCGGTTCGCCGCTGGTGACCCAGCGCTGTTGCGTCTTGGTGAGATCGCGCCACGGCGTGTCGAGCGGAATGCCGTGCTTTTTGGCATACCGCTCCAGATCATCCTGACATTCCTTGTTGCTGGGTGTCTGCCACGGCTTTACCGCACCCGCGCGCAGCGTTTTGGATTCGTCGGGAATCACCAAGCCATAATCGACGCCGATCACCCGGCCAAAGCCGCGGCAGGTGTCGCAGGCGCCCAGCGGTGAATTGAACGAAAACAGGCTGGGCGTGGGATTCTGATAGTGAATGTCGCAATCCGGGCAGTGCAGTCCGGTGGAGAACTTCCATATAACCGTATTGGATGCCTCAGCCGTGGTGCTCGTGGCATGCACATTCACGCGTCCATGGCCCACCCTCAGCGCCGCTTCCAGTGCATCGACCACACGTGCAGGCTCCGCTGTACCTGCACGGAATCTGTCTTGAATAACCTCCAGTTGCTTCTCGTTCTCGTGCAGAAACCGCGAGTAGCCCTGTGCCTCCAGCAGCTTTTTGACTTCGCTCACATTAAAGTTTGCCGGCACAGGCACCGGAAAGGCTACCGTCAAACGCGGATCCCCCGCTGCTGCTGCGCGTTGGGTGAGCGCGTGCAGAATGGTTTGCGGCGTATCGCGCGTCACCGCAGCACCGCAGCCGCGGCAATAGAGTTCCGCTGCACGCGCATAGAGCAGTTTGAAGTGATCGTTGAGTTCCGTCATGGTGCCGACGGTGGAACGCGAGGTGCGCACCGGGTTGGTTTGATCGATGGCAATGGCTGGCGGAATGCCCTCAATGGCGTCCACCTGTGGGCGATCCTGCCGATCCAGAAACTGCCGCGCGTAGGGCGAGAACGTTTCGACGTAACGCCGCTGACCTTCGGCATACAGCGTGTCAAATACCAGCGAGGATTTGCCGCTGCCGGAGACGCCGGTAACGACAATCAGATCATTGGTGGGCAAGTCGAGCGTCAGATTTTTGAGATTATTCTGACGTGCGCCACGAATGCGGATGAATTCCATTGGAGATTTTTGGCAGAGCGGTTGAAGTATGGGCGGAGCGGCGATTGTGTGGCAGGACTAGCTGCGCCATTTTACTCTGCCTTGTAGCGCCGCCCTCGGGCATTCTGGCCTACAATCATTGTATTGATGTAAATTTTCTAACGCGTATTACCCATTATTTTCCATGGAGATTTCTGAATGAAAGCCGTACTGCTCACTGGCCCCGGCCAACCTTTTCAAATGGCTACGGTGCCTGACCCCACACCCGGCCCCGGCGAAGCGGTCGCACGGGTGCTGGCATGCGGATCGGGCCTGACGATTCATCACGCACGCGCCGGGCGTCTGAAGTTGAGTCACTACCCACGCATCATCGGTCATGAAATCGCAGCGGAAATAGTCGCCGTCGGCGCAGGTGTCACCGATGTGAAAATGGGTGATGGCGTCACCGCGTATTTTTACTTCAACTGCGGTCACTGTCACTGGTGCCGCATCAATCGCGAGACATTGTGTGAGAACTTCGGCGGCTACGTCGGGCGCGAGTCCGATGGCGGCTACGCCGAATACATCAAGCTGCCCTCGCGCAGTTTTGTGAAATTTCCGGAGGGGATCGATTGGCGCAAAAATCCCGCCGAAGCTGGCGTGATTACTGATGCACTCGCGACACCGCTGAAAGTCATCCGCCGCGCGCGCGTGACGCCGCACGACACCGTGGTGGTATTCGGCGCAGGTGGCGGGCTGGGGATACACATGCTCAAAGTGGCGCGCTGGGCGCGGGCGAAGAAAATAATCGCAGTAGATACATCTGCCGCCAAATTTGAAACAGCCGTGAAGTGCGGCGCCGATATCACCATCGATGCCTCTGCTGGCCGGGTAGCCGAGCAACTGCTCGAAGCCACCGGCGGCAAAGGGGTTGATGTGGCGATTGATTTTGTCAGCAATGCCAGCACGCTTGAACCCGCGCTGGCATCGCTGGGGAAAGGGGGACGGCTGGTTACGCTGGGTGGCAGCGGCAAACCGTTCAACGCCGATCCGGCAAAGCTGTTGCGCGATGAAATCGAAATCATCGGCAGCCGCTACGCCACGCGTCAGGAAGTCATGGATACGCTGGAGCTGGTGGCGCGAGGCGAATTCAGTGCGTTGGTGACCGACAAGGCCCCTCTGGAGCAGGCAGAGGCGCTGCATCAACGGCTGGAGAAGGAATTGATAATTGGGCGGGCGGCATTGGTGATTTAAATATGCATAAAAACAATGAGTTACGAATAGTCGGCATTATTGGTCTCGGCATCATGGGCGGCATGATGGCCGAAGCGCTGTGTGCCGCAGGCTACAGTGTCGTGGGCTTCGATCCCACAGCACCGGCGCGCGCACGGCTGAAAAAGGCCGGCGGCCGCGTGCTCACATCCGCGACCGCTGTAGCGGCGACAGCGGATGTGGTGATTACGTCGCTGGCCAAAGCCAGCGTCCTCGAGGAAGTGGTGACAAACATCGTGGCGGCGAAGCGGTCAGCCAGCCGCGCGCCGCTGGTGGTTATTGAAACCAGCACACTCACCCTTGACGACAAGGCGCGCGCGCAAAAGGCGCTGGCCCGTGCTGGCGCGCAAACGCTCGATTGCCCGATTAGCGGCACGGCGGTGCGCATGAAGGAAGGCAGTTGGACCATCTTCGCCAGCGGGCCGCAGGCCGCGTTCAAACGCGCCAAGCCCGTGCTCGACGTGTTTACCAAAAACGTGCAATTCGTCGGCGCCTACGGCAACGGTACCAAAATGAAATTCATCGCCAATCACCTGGTGGCGATTTACAACGTCGCGGTGGGCGAAAGCATGACCTTCGCCCGCAAGATGAAGCTCGATCCGCAACAGGTATGGGATTTATTCTCCAGCAGTCCGGTGCTGGGCAACGGCGTGTTCAAGTTGCGCGGCAAACTGATGGTAGAGCAAAACTACCTGCCCGCGACGATGAAAGTTGAGGTATGGCAGAAAGACATGCAGGTGATCGGCGACATGGCGAAATCCGTCGATTGCCCGCTGCCGCTGTTTACGACTTGCGCGCCGATTTACACCACAGCAATGGCACAGGGATTGTCGCAGCAGGATACGGCTTCGGTTTGCGAGGTGTTGGGGAGGATGGCGGGGTTGAAGACAGGTCAGCGATGAAAATTGATTTCCGTATTGATCTGGTGTTCGTCTATGCTTGGCCAATCAGGTAGACTATATGTTCAAGTTTGAATGGGATACGCAGAAGGCCGCAAGTAATTTGCGGAAACACGGCTTATCCTTTGACGAGGCCGTCAGCGTGTTCGCGGATGCGCTGGCGCTGACTTTCGCGGACACCGATCACTACGAATCCGAGGATAGAAGCCGGACGTATGGCATTTCAAACAAAGGCCGGCTCCTTGTGATTGTCCACACAGAACGCCGTGAAAATGTGAGAATTATCAGCGCGCGAAAGGCGACCCGATATGAAAAAGACATCTACGAGCAAGGGTGATCAAGATATTCCCGAATTGAAACGCGCACAACTCGGCGTTGGCGTGCGCGGCAAGTATTTCAAGAATTTTACGCAGGCGAGCAATGTCGTTGTGTTGAAGCCCGAGATTCAGAAAGCGTTTCCCACCTCCGAGGCCGTTAACAAGGCGTTGGCGAGTATGTTGGCTTTCGCGCAGGAGACGCAGGGCCTGGCTGCCCGGTCAAAACGATCCTCCCGTAAGCGCGCGGCTGCGTAATTTCAGCGCATTCAAGCTGCGTGGCAAGCAGATGGTGGCGCAAAATTTCCTGCATGCCACGATGAAGGCCGTAGAGTTCGTAGCTCGTAGGTTGGGCTGACGCAGGAAGCCCAACAACAACGTCTTGCGCGAAATTTCGACGCTTTGATATAGGAGCTATCGTGATTTCGCGGTGTTGGGCTTCGCAGGCTCAGCACCAACCTACAAAAGCTGGGCTAGCGCTTTTTCTTCTTCTCCGCTTTGAACTCCGCCTCCAGTTCCGGCAACGCCGTCTTCATCACATGAAACGCGTCCAGCGATGCCGGCCCGCCGCAGTACAAAAACGAGTGCAGACACATTTCGCTTAACTCGGTTTTACTGATGCCATTGCGCAGCGCGCCGCGCAAGTGAACCTTGATTTCGTTCGGGCGATTGAGGGCGATGCACTGTGCCAAAGTGATGAGGCTGCGGTCGCGCAGTGACAGGCCTTTGCGGGGCCACACGCTGCCCCAGGCAAATTCAGTGGCAATTTCCTGGAACGGCATGCTGAATTCGTCGGCGTTTTTGAAGGCGCGCTTGACGTACTCGGCACCCAGTACTTTGCTGCGGGTGGCGATGCCGGCTTTGAAGGCTTTGCTGCGCACTACTGGCTTGGTTGGTTTTTTCATCGCGCTCACGCCTTGGCTCTGGCCACGGAATTACGCAGCACGCCGATGTCGTCCTGAATCACGTCGCACACCATGCCGTCTTCGAGATCGGGAATGGTGGCGTTATCCACGCCCAGCCACAGTACGTCGCCCGGCCACAGGGTGGTGTATTGGGTGATTTTGGCGATGTAGTGTTGTGCCGAGAAAATCATCTTGTCGGTGGTGTAGCTGGAGACTTCCTTGCCGTCGAGATTGACCTTGATGGTGAGCGCCAGCGGGTCGAGGCCTGTGGTGATGAACGGGCCCATGGGTTTCCAGTTGTCGCAGTTCTTTGCGCGCCAAAGCGTGCGATCGGAGCCCTGCCAGCCACGGTCGCTGACGTCGTTGCCGAGGGTGTAACCCAGAATGCACGACAACGCATTTTGTTCGGTGAGGTTCTTGGCCTTTTTGCCGACGACGGCAACCAGCTCGCCCTCATACTGAATAGGGCCCGGCGCGTCGGCCGGAATGACGATGGTGTCACCCGTGGCGCACAGCGCGCTGGGCGAGCGGTAGCCGATGTCGGCTTTGGCGGGCGGCTTGGTGTTGGTGCCTTTGCGCTTGTTGCCCCACTCGATGTGCGCGAGGTAGTTGATGCCGGCGCAGTAAAAATTAGATGGGGTGCACGGCACCATGGTTTTCAGCGACGACAGCGCGTGCTTTTTGCTGGTGGTCTTGTAGTTGTCGAAAATGGAGCCGTCAAGTTCAACCACTTGATCGCCTTCGACGATGCCGAAGAAAACTTTTCCCTGATGTTCGAAGCGTCCGAATTTCATGTGCTTTCCTTTCATTGTAAATTATTGTTTATTAACGACTTTGTGGCTTTTGCGATTTGGCGAGTTTTATCCACTTATCGATATCGGTGCGGATGATGGCTGCGAACTGCTCCGGTGTGTTGCCAATAATGTCGAGGCTCAGATCGGTGAGCGATTGCCGCACATCGGGCGCCTTAAGTGTTTGAACGACGCCGCCGTGCAGTTTGGTGAGTACAGGTTTGGGCAGGTTCGCAGGCGCAACCAGGCCGTACCAGATGGTGACGTCGAACCCTGGCACACCAGATTCCGCAATCGTGGGTACATCGGGCAGCAGCGAGGATCGCGTCAGCGTTGAAATACCCAACACCCGCAGCCGGCCGCTTTTCACATGTGGCATGGATTGCGCAAAACCCGCGAACGCCATGTTCACCTGACCGGCGATAAGGTCAGTGATGCCCACGACGCCTTTGTAGGGAATCATCAGAATATTCACATCCGCCATGCTGTTGAATAATTCGGCGGTGACCTGAATGGCGCTGCCCGGCCCCGCAGTAGCGCTGGTGAGATGGCCGGGTTTGGCTTTCGCCAGTGCGATCAGTTCCTTGATGGATTTTGCCTCGACACTGGGATGTGTCACCAGAATGTAGGGCGAAGCGACGGCCAAGGTCACCGGCGTGAAATCGCGCTTCGGGTCGTAAGGCAGCTTGGTCGTGCTGCTGGGTTGCATCGAAAACGTGGACGAAATAAAAATCAGCGTGTGCCCATCGGGCGCGGCACGCGCGGTCAGTTCAACCGCAAGCATCCCCGCAGCGCCTGCACGGTTGTCCACCACGAATTGCTGGCCCCAGGCATCGGTGAGCTTTTTGCTGATGATGCGTGCTACCACGTCGCTGGTGCCGCCGGCGGTAAATCCAACCAGCATGCGTACCGGGCGCGTGGGGTACGACACATCGGCCGAGAGAGCCGCACCGGAAGCAAGCGCCATGCACGCCAGAAGGCCGCGCGCGAGGGCTGAGTGAACTTTGGCGAGTTGCAGCATGTGGAGTTAGGCAGTGGCGGTGGTGTCTCAATGGCAGTATAACCGAGCCGAATCGCCATCGCGGTGCATGATGGCAGTTGTATGCACCAGTATGGAGGGCTACGATACTGGCGTTATTCAGGGGAACCACGATGCGAACAAAGCATTGCTTGAACGTTCTAAATGTTCTACGAGCTTTTTGGATGGCGCTGCTGGCTGCGTCAGCGCCCGTGCTGGCACAGGACTATCCGGCGCGCGCCATAAGGGTTGTGCTGCCGTTCGCACCCGGTGGCGGCACGGACATTCTGGCACGCGTGTTGTCGCAGCGCCTGCAGGAATCGTTCGGGCAAACGGTGCTGGTCGACAATCGCGCGGGTGCGGGCGGCAATATCGGCGCGGAAATTGTTACCAAAAGTGCGCCAGATGGTTACGCGCTGTTGTTCACGACATCCGCACTCGCGGCGAATGTAACCTTGTATCCCAAGCTCTCGTTTGACCCGCGCCGCGATTTGATCGCCGTATCGCAATTGGGCTCAGTGCCTGCGCTATTAACGGTGCATCCGTCGGTGCCAGTGAAGAGCGTCAAGGATTTGGTGGCGTTATCAAAGGCGACCAAAGGCGGGTTGAACTTTGGTTCGAACGGTACGGGCACTTCCAGCCATCTGGCAGGCGCGATGTTTCAGCAGGTAACGGGCGCGGCGATGACACACATTCCCTACAAGGGCGCAGCACCTGCCGTGAATGCGTTGATTGGCGGTGAAACTGAAATGGCGTTTCCCGGCGTGAACAGTGCTGCGCCGTTTCTGCGTGCCGGAAAAGTGCGCGGCATTGCGGTTACCACCAAAGCGCGCTCGTCAGCGTTACCGGATGTGCCGACGCTGGATTCAATCTACCCGGGCTTTGAACTCGCCAATTGGTTCATCTTGTTTACACCTACTGCGACACCAGCAGCCATTGTTACGCGGCTGCATGGCGAATCCATCAAGGCCATGCAACATCCTGATATGAAATCGTTCATGGCGCGTGAAGGCGCTGATCCGGTAGGCAGCACGCCCGCTGAGGCGGCCGCTTTTGTCGCGCGCGAGGTAGAAAAGCTCGGCAAGATCATCAAAGTCGCAGGTGTGAAGGCGGAGTAACGATATTGAAAATACCTATAAAAACAATATGTTATATCTCAATAAGTTTAGCGCTTATCAATGGCGTGGCGCAGTCGCAAACTGTGCAGCCTTATCCCACGAAATCGATGCGCATCATCGTTGCGTCCGTGGCCGGCGGCGGCAGTGATTTCATTGCACGGCTGCTCGCGCAAAAGCTGGGTGAGGCATTGGGACAACAGGTGATTGTCGAGAACCGGCCCGGCGCGGGCAGCACGCTGGGCTTCGAGACGGGTATTCGCGCAGCGCCCGACGGCTACACGCTGAACATCATTACGCCGAGCTACGCGGTCAATCCCAGTTTGTACCCGCTGAAATACGATCCACTGAATGATTTCACGCCGGTAATTCCTGTGGCGCGCGGCCCGCTGGTGGTCTCGGTGCATCCGTCATTGCCAGTGAAGACGCTGCGCGACTTGATCACACTGGCAAAGGCGCGCCCCGGACAAATCGCCTATGGTTCCGCCGGGCAGGGCACGATTGTGCATCTGGCGAATGCCTTGTTCCTGCACCAGGCGGGTATCAGCATGGTTCACGTGCCGTACAAAGGCGGTTCAGTCGCCATGACGGATCTGATCGCCGGACAGATTTCGCTGGTGTTTGCCACGCCGCAGGTTGGTCTGGCGCAGGTAAAGGCCGGCCGCATCCGCGCGCTGGCCGTTACGACTGCCACGCGGATCGCCGCTGAACCCAATATTCCGACCATCGCCGAAGCTGGCGTGCCGGGCTACGACGTCAGCAACTGGCATGGTTTGATCGGACCCAAAGGCTTGCCGCGTCCCGTAGTGGAGCGCCTCAACAGTGAAGTCGGCAAAATCATCCGCGGCAAAGAGATGGAGGAGCGCTTGCGCGCTGACGGCGTATCGCCCACCGGCGGCACGCCCGAAGCGCTGTATGAACAAATCCGTCGCGAGATTCCGCTGTGGCGAGATGCGGTAAAGGCTGCGGACGTCAAAATCCAGTAAAAATTATTTCAATAAAAACAATTGCTTACACAATGATTGCTGCAGGTTGTCCGAATGAGTGAATCCGCCCCCCGGCGCTCTGCGCTCGCGCCCTTTGCCGTGCGCAGCTTCCGTTTTCAGTGGCCTGCGGATCTCGTGACGTCGTGGGCGCTGGAGATGGAGAACATCATCCTGGCGTGGTACATCCTCGTCGAAACCCGCTCGGTGGTGATGCTGACCTTGTTCGGCTCGCTGCAATACCTGGGCACGCTGCTAGCGCCGGTGCTGGGTGTTACCGGGCAACGTATCGGCAACAAAAAAACCTATTGTGGCTTGCGGCTTGCCTATACCTCGCTCGCATCCATCACCATGGTTCTTGCGGTGACTGGCGTATTGATTCCGCTGCACATAATGATCATCGCTTCTCTGATGGGGCTGGTGCGGCCAGCCGATCTGGTGCTGCGTTATGCGTTGGTAGGCGAAACCATGCCTGCGGCAGGCATCATCGGCGCGACCAGCGTTTCGCGCACCACGCAGGATTCCGCACGCGTGATGGGGGCGTTGACCGGTGCAGCGCTGGCGGCGTGGCTGGGCATGGCAAAAACCTACATGGTGATCGTCACGTTTTACTTCTGCGCACTGATGCTCAGCCTGCAGGTGGCGAGCAAGCCGGTGTCGCAAGCCGCGAAGGATGCGCGCCCCGCCTCGGCTCTAAGTGATCTGCGTGAGGGGTTTGTCTATGTGTGGGGCACACCCCATCTGCTGGCTGCCATGGCGATTGCGTTTCTGGTCAACGTATCGGCCTTTCCGCTGACCAATAGTCTGCTGCCGTATGTCGCAAAGGATGTTTATCACACAGACCAGCGCGGGCTCAGTTACCTGGCCGCGAGTTTTGCATTTGGCGCGTTGATGGGCTCAATCATTCTCTCGCGCATAGGCTACCGATTGCCGCCTGCGCGCATGATGCTGGTGTTTTGCGCCATCTGGTATTCCATGACCCTGCTGTTCGCGCAAATGCCGGGATTTGCGGCGGGCATACCGATGATCATGCTGGCGGGCTGCGCGCAAAGCATGAGCATGGTGCCGCTGTCGGCGATGCTGCTGCGTACCACGCGCGAAGGCTTTCGCGGCCACGTCATGGGTACACGCACGCTGATGATTTACGGCGTGCCGATAGGCTTGATGATTGCCGGGCCGCTGATCGCGAACTATGGCTACCGCGCGACCGCCACGCTGTATTGCCTGTCAGGGCTGATTTGCACCGCCCTGATCGGCTGGTATTGGCGTGAGCACATCTGGCGCGCGGATGCACCCGGCAATCGGCGCTGATTACACTGGCGTATGATGCGGGTTCAATTTTTCAGGAGACGATCATGAGTTTTGTCGAAATCGAACGGGGCGATGGCATCATGGTGGTGCGGTTGAACCGCCCGGAGCGCATGAATTCGCTGGGCACCGAACTGCGCAATCTGCTGGCGGATGCCTGGTGCGAGTTTCGCGACAGCAAAGACCTGGAAGTGGCGATATTTACGGGCACGGGCCGCGCATTTTGCGCAGGCGAGGACATGAAGGAGTCTGTCGAGAAAGGCCGCGTGGGTTCCTCGGCCGAGTCCGCCGCACGGGAAAATCCCTACAACGATGGCACGCTCGATAAGCCGGTGATTGTCGCGATTAACGGTTTTGCCATGGGCGGCGGCTTCATGCTCACCGAGCGCGCGGATTTTCGCGTATCGGTGCGTGGCGCGACGTTTGAATCGTCCGAAGCCAAACGCTGGCTGCTGGGCGGGCATAGCCACGGCATCGTCAACAACCTGCCGCATGCTATCGCCACGGAAATTGCCTTTGCCTTTAGATTTACGGCTGAGCGTCTGTATGAACTGGGCTATCTGAACCGCCTAGTGGATGCCGATCAACTGATGCCCGCTGCACGCGAAATGGCCGATCACCTGCTGAGTTTGCCGCCAGCGTCGCGTGTGAACACGCTGCACATGACGCGCGCCATGCGCGGAAGCGTGTCCGATGAGCTTGAGGCCTATGCCAAGCTGCTGCATCAGCACGGTGCGTTGTCGGACCGCGTGGAATCGCGCAAGGCGTTTGCGGAAAAGCGCAAGCCAAATTGGAAGGGCTGGGATAACCCGGGTGATCGCGAACGCACGCCAAAATTTCGGCCAGCAGCAAAGTAATAGGGGCGAATACCCTCCAATGTCATTCCCGTTTTCGCGGGAATGACAGGATTCGTTTTCAAGCGGCATGAAATCCGGATGAATATTAATTTGGGAAACTAAAAATGTACAAAGCCATCACCTGGGAAGTTCGCGAACACACTGGCATCCTCACCCTCAACCGGCCAGACCGGCTCAATGCCCTCGACTACACCATGCGCGAGGAAATCGCAGAGGTGGTGCGCAAGGCCGAGTATGACCCGGACGTGTGGACGATCATCGTCACCGGCACGGGCCGCGGTTTCTGCTCTGGCGCGGATTTGAAGGCGCGCGCCGAAGCCGAAAACACCGGTGGCGGCAACAGCATATTGACTCAGCCGATGTTTGACGCGGGCCACTACTATCCGATAGCGTTCGGCGAATTATCCAAGCCGGTGATCGCGGCGATCAACGGCGTCACGCGCGGCGCAGGCAACAACATGGCTTTTGCGGCGGATTTTCGCATCGCCAGCGATAAGGCTAATTTCGGCTGCAATTTTGTCGAACGCGGTTTGATGGCGGAGGCGTCGGCATACTACCTGCCGCGACTGGTGGGCATGGCGATTGCCACCGAGATTTGCATGCTCGGGGAACCGTTCGACGCAGCACAGGCTAAGGCATGGGGCGTGGTCAATAAAGTGGTGCCGCATGACAAGCTGATGGACGAAGCCATGGCGCTTGCGCGCAAGCTTAACAGCAAAGCACCGATTGCCGTGCGCATGACCAAGCAGGCGCTGCACCGCGCGCATGACATCAGTGCCGAGCAGTTTATTGACATGCAGAACACCATGAACACCAAACTGCGCTATACCGCCGACGCAAAAGAAGCGCTGGCGGCGTTTATCGAGAAGCGGCCTGCGAAGTTCCAGAATAAGTAGCGCGTTTTACTCGTGTTGGCGTGACAAGGGGGGGCGGACAGCTACCGCCCCTTAAACACCGGCTTGCGCTTCTCCATAAACGCCGTGCGCCCCTCGGTATAGTCTTCACTGCCAAAGCACTCATCAACCACGCGGTCACACAGTGCAATATCACGAACGTGATCGTCTTTGGCGATTTCGCCGAGACAAACCTTCACCGCTTTCAGCGTCAGCGGGGCATTGCCGCCGATGGTGTTGATGTAGTTGGCGACATAAGCTTCCAGCTTGTCCACCGGCAGCACGCGATTCACAAGGCCCATGTCCTTGGCTTCCTGTGCGTCGAACTGGCGTGCGGTGTAAAAAATTTCAGCTGTGTTGGCGGGGCCAACAATATCGTTCAGCCGTTTCAGTGCATGGTATTTGTAGCCTACGCCGAGCTTGCCCGCCGGGACGCCGAAGCGTGAGTCATCGGCGCAAATACGCAGATCACACAGCAGCGCAGTGCCGAGCCCACCGCCCATGCAAAAGCCGCGAATCATGGCGATGGTGGGCTTGGTGCATTCGAGCAATTTGTTGGCAATGGCACCGGACACTTTGTTGAACTCGGCAACCATCTGCGGATTGGCGCGCTTTTCTTTAAACTCGCTAATGTCAGCGCCCGATACAAAGGCTTTGTCTCCCGCGCCTTTCAACACGATCACGCGAATCGCCGGATCCGCAATGAAGGCATCCAGCGCAATGTCGAGTCCGAGCCACATGTCGTAGGACATGGCGTTGCGCTTGGCCGGGTTGTTAAAAGTAATCCAGCCGGCAGCGCCGTCTTTGTGCGCCAGCAGTTTTTCTGTGTTGGTTGCGATATTCATGATTATCCTTAAATATGTTTAAATACAATAAGTTACGAGTTTTCTGGTAGTAGGGCAATACCGTCGGCAATCCAGCTATCGATCTCCACGGCGCCATAGCCAAGTTCGGCCAGCACCTCCCGCGTGTGCTCGCCCTTGCGCGGCGTTTGCATGCGCACCGACAAATCGTGCTCGCCCATCTCCAGCGGCAAGCCGGGAATGTTGGCACGCTTGCCATTGGTGAAATGCAGGTCGAGCATATGACCGCCTTGATTCAGATGCGGATCGTCAAACAAATCAGATGGCTTGGCGAGCGGCGCGAACGGGATGTTGAGGCGCTCCATCGCTTCCGCCATGTCGGCGTAGTTGCGCACCTTGATGATTTCATTGACGATGGGCGCGAGTCGGTCGTGCTGTGCTGCGCGCTGCGGATTGGTTTTCAGCGTCGGATCATTGAGCAATTCGTCGAGCGCGTATTCCTTGCAGAACGCGCGCCAGTGATTGTCGCTGGTGATGGCGATAAAAATAGTTTTGCCGTCCGCAGTGGTGAAGGTTTCGTAAATGGCCCACGAACTCAATTTTTCCGGCATCGGCGGCGGTTCCTTGCCGGTAACGACTTGTCCGGTCATGTGCTGCGCCACCA
This sequence comes from Betaproteobacteria bacterium, assembly GCA_947486575.1. Classification (GTDB taxonomy): domain Bacteria; phylum Pseudomonadota; class Gammaproteobacteria; order Burkholderiales; family SG8-41; genus UBA5216. Next base: position 72,343 of record CANKUB010000003.1, read on the forward strand.
TGAAGGCGGTGGATTCAAACAGCGCGCTTTTCACCAGTTGCCCGCGCCCGGTGATTTCGCGTTCGCGTATCGCCGAGAGTATGCCGATGACGCCGAACATGCCGCCCATCAAGTCCACCACCGAAGCGCCCGCGCGCAATGGCCGACCGCTGGGGCCCGTCATGTAGGCGAGGCCGCCCATGAACTGCACCACTTCATCCAGCGCCGGGCGATGCTCGTAAGGCCCGCCGAGAAAGCCTTTCAATGCGCAATAAATTAGTCGCGGGTTTATTTTCGACAGATCGTCGTAGCCGAGGCCGAGCCTGTCCATGGTGCCTGCCGCAAAATTTTCCACCAGCGCGTCGGCGGTGGTGACGAGCTTCAACACGATGGCCTTACCTGCCGCCGATTTCAGATCGACACACAGGCTGCGCTTGTTGCGGTTATAGAGCGGGAACATGCCCGCGCCAAAGCCGTTGACGTGGCGGGTGCGCTCGCCTTCAGGCGGCTCGACTTTAATCACATCGGCGCCCAGGTCGGCGAACACCACCGAACACGACGGCCCCATCACGGTGTGACCCATTTCGATGATGCGGATACCGGCAAGTGGCAGAGGGGCTTTGGATTCAGTCATGGCAGGTTGTTGGGTGGCAGATGGAGAGGCACGCCTTGAATTGTATGCGTTTCTCGTGCGCGCCGTTCATGCGATACGGTATAGTCGCGTGACGGAGTGTCGATGCTCATCCGTGACTAAAACTTTTTGTTAACAGGAGTAATCATGTTCAGTCTCAAGGGAAAAGTTGCACTCATTACCGGTTCCACCAAGGGCATCGGCAAATCGATTGCAGAAGAAATGGCCAATCTCGGCGCGAAGGTGGTGATCTCCAGCCGCAAGGCGGATGCGTGTGATGCCGTTGCGGCGGAATTCACCGCGCGCGGGCAGGAAGCGCTGGCGGTGCCGTGCAACGTGGGTGATAAGGCAGCGGCGCAAAGCTTGGTCGATACCGTGATGAAAAAATGGGGGCGTATCGATAGTCTGGTGTGCAATGCCGCATCGAATCCGCACTTCGGCCCGCTGACCACAGCATCGGATGAAGTGTTCGACAAGATCATGTCCACCAACGTCAAGAGCGTGTTCTGGCTGGCCAACATGGTGCTGCCCGCAATGGGTGAACGTGGCGAAGGCGGCTCGATGATCATCATTTCCAGCATCGGCGCGCTGCGCGGCAGTCAAGTGCTGGGCTTGTATGGCACATCGAAGGCGGCAGAGGCAGGCCTTGCCCGCGCGCTGGCCGTGCAGTGGGGCGAGAAGAACATACGCGTCAATACCATTTCACCGGGGCTGGTAAAAACCGATTTTGCCAAGGCGCTGTGGTCGGACGAAGCGCGGCTTAAGTCACGCGAAGCATCTACGCCTTTGCGACGTATTGGGCAGCCAAAAGATATCGGCGGTGTGGCGGCGTTCCTGGCTTGCGAGGCGGGAGCGTTTATCACAGGGCAGATGATTGTTGCGGATGGGGGAGTGACGATTTCTGGGTCGTAATAGGCTGAGCGCCAGCCTTGCGCACTTAATGAAAAATTGGACGGAAAAATATGAATGAAAAACGCATTGCGCGTTCTATCGCCTTGTTGGCAATGAGCGCATTCGTGCCGATCGCAACAGCCCAGACCTACCCCACAAAAACGGTACGCCTGGTGCTGCCATTCGCTGCGGGTAGCGCTGTCGACGTGCTCGCCCGCCACTATGCGCAAAAAATGTCGGAGCAATGGAAGCAGCAAATCGTGGTGGACAACCGTACCGGCGCCAATGGCATCATCGGTATGGAATTTACCGCCAAGGCGCCGCCGGATGGTTACACCATCGGCATGGGCAATGTGGCTACGCTGGCGATCAATCCGCATCTTTACGCCAGGCTGCCGTATGACTCGGTGAAGGACTTCGCGCCGGTGTTGCTGGCTGCTGAGATTAACAACTGTCTGGCGGTGCATCCGTCGGTGCCGGTAACTAACATCAAAGAATTGATTGCTTTTGCCAAGGCACGCCCTGGGCAATTGAATTATGCGTCGGGCGGTGTCGGCAGTGCGCAGCATATTCCAATGGAAATGTTGAAGGCAATGACCGGCATCAATGTGCTGCACGTGCCCTACAAAGGGCTGGCGGCGGCGTTTAACGACACCTTGGCAGGGCAGATTCCGATGATGATTCCCGGGCTGGCAACGGCACTGCCGCATGCCAACAGCAGCAAGTTGCGCATACTGGCGACCACGGGAGCGAAACGCGCGGCGGCGACGCCGCAGATTCCGAGCATCGCCGAATCCGGTGTGCCCGGCTACGACTTCGATTCATGGACGGGCTTTTTGCTGCCCGCGGGCACGGCGGCAGACTTGGTCTCGCGCGTGAACGCGGAGACGTTACGCGTGACGCGTTTGCCGGAGACCAAGGATCGTTTATCGGCGTTGGGCTTTGCGTTGATCGGCAGCACGCCTGCGGAGTTTGGCGAATACATCCGTGCGAATATTGCGCGCATCGGGCCAGTGGTGAAGGCCGCCGGTATCAAGCCGGAGTAATATGCAAAAACAACACCGCAATGTTTTAGTTCTTTCCGCCTGTCAGGCCACGCTGCAAACCGGCGGCGTGACGCTGGTATTGATTACCGGATTGTCGGGCGTTGCACTGGCACCGAACGCGGCGTTTGCAACGGTGCCGCTCACGTGCTACGTCATCGGCTCGGCGCTCACCACGTATCCGGCGTCGATGCTGATGAAATCCGTCGGACGGCGCAGCGGCTTTCAGACGGGCACAGGCATCGGTATGTGTGGCGCGGGCTTGTGCGGGCTTGCGCTGTACCTGGCGAATTTCTGGCTGCTGTGTTTCGGCATGATGATCATGGGCAGCTACACGGCGTTCGGTAAGTACTACCGTTTTGCGGCGGCGGACGTGGCAGATTCAGGCTTTCGCGCCAAGGCGATTTCACTCACGCTGGCTGGCGGCATCGTCGGCGGCTTTGTCGCGCCGGAGATGGCCAAGCGCACCAAGGATCTATTCGCCGACCATATGTTTTTGGGTTCCTATCTGTCGCTGATGGCAGTGTGCGTGGTGGCCGCGCTGCTACTCACGCAACTGGATATTCCGCAGCTTTCGGAAAAAGAGCGCAATGAAGGCGGCCGCCCGATGCGTGAAATCATGCGCCAGCCAGTGTTTATTGTGGCGGCGCTGGCCGGGGCGTTGTCGTATGGCATCATGAACTTATTTATGACATCAACACCGCTGGCCATGCGCGCGCACGATCACCATTTTAATTCGGCCGCCTTTGTGCTGGAGTGGCATGTACTGGGCATGTATGGGCCGTCGTTTTTTACCGGCTCGCTGATTCAGAAATTCGGCGTGCTGAAAGTCATCCTGGCAGGCATTGTGCTGTTGTTCGGGGCAGTGCTGTGCGCGCTGGCGGGTACCGGCGTGATCAATTTCTGGCTGGCGCTGTTTGTGCTGGGCGTCGGCTGGAATTTCATGTACGTAGGCGGCTCGACGTTGCTGACGGAATGCCACACGCCCGCCGAGCGCGCAAAAACGCAGGCGGCAAATGACCTGATGGTGTTTTGCACCATGGCGGTTTCGTCAATGTCGTCGGGCCTGCTGCTTAACGTGAGCGGCTGGCATGCGGTGAATTACGGCACGATTCCGTTTTTGCTGCTGGCGCTGGGCGCAACCTCGTGGCTTGTTTGGCTGCGGCGGCATGGCAATTCCGGCGTGGCGCCATTGGCTCAGAGAGCGACTCGAGCTTAATCTTGTAACGAATTATTGCCGTTTTTCGGGGCGCGGTTCGTAAGCATCTGTTTTATATGGTTAATTTAATCACCATTGCCGGGCAGCAAGAGTTTGTAGCCGCCAACATGGAACCGCCAGGATGGAACCACGTTGAGGGTTCATTGCCCAAGGCAGTGTGGGCATTAAAGGTGTTCCACAATCACAATACGAATAAAGGAATAACCATGATTAGAAAATTGGCGGTAATGTTGGGTGCGGTGACTTTAATGGCAGCGGGCGCGGCATTTGCCCAGACGGCGCCCGATGCGCTGGTCAAGAGCACGGTCGATGAGGTATTGAGTGTCATCAAGGCCAACAAGGACCGGCGCGTACTGGCCAATGTGGTTGACACGAAGGTGTTGCCTAATTTTGATTTTCAGGCGATGACCCGCATGGCAGTGGGCCGCTCCTGGCGCGACGCCTCGCCTTCGCAGCAGCAGTCGCTGGAAAAAGCGTTTCGTGCGCTGCTGGTGACCACCTACACCACCGCGTTGACGCAGTCGTCCGGCGCAGATCAAACGGTGGATGTACGGCCGGTGGCGGTGAAACCGGCGGATGACGATGTGACGGTGAAAACCATGGTGAAAGATGCCACGCGCACGCCCTTCGCCGTCGATTATCGTCTGGCCAAATCAGCGAACGGCTGGAAGGTCTACGACGTGGTGGTGGAGAACCTGAGCCTGGTGACCAACTACCGCAGCTCGTTTAACAGCGAAATAAGCCGATCAGGCATTGATGGTTTGATCAAGGCGCTGGAAGCGAAGAACAAGCAAAACGCACAGAGTTGACCGGTCGCAGTTGCGGCCCTCTGACAAGCGGCAAATGCGTGCAGTCGGCACACGCAGGCCGCTTCGGCGATAATATCGGCTGGCGAAATCGCGGTGATTCGTCGCTGTGGTGCGCGCAGTGGTACGCAGCGCTACATTAAGCGATTTTCAGTCCTTATTACTGCGGCATGTTACGGATATAGATGTGAAAAAGCACCTTAAATCAATTACTTCCAAGAGCCTTACCTACCGCGACGCCGGTGTCGACATCGACGCTGGCGATAGCCTTGTTGAAAACATCAAGCCGTATGCCAAACGCACCCTGCGGCCCGGCGTGATGGCGGGTATCGGCGGCTTTGGCGCGTTGTTTCGCCTGCCGCGTGGCTACAAGGAGCCAGTTCTGGTATCCGGCACCGATGGCGTAGGCACCAAACTCAAACTGGCGTTTGAATTGAAGCGTCACGATACCGTCGGCATCGATCTGGTGGCGATGAGCGTGAACGACATTCTCACGCTGGGTGCGGAACCATTGTTTTTTCTGGATTACTATGCCTGCGGCAAGCTGGATGTGAGATCGGCAACGCAAGTGGTCAAAGGCATTGCGGCAGGTTGCGAGCAGGCGGGCTGCGCGCTGATCGGCGGCGAAACGGCCGAAATGCCGGGCATGTATCCGACGGGCGAATACGATCTCGCGGGTTTTGCTGTGGGCGTGGTGGAAAAATCCAAAATCATCAACGGCAAAAGCATCAAACCCGGCGACGTGATTTTGGGTTTGGCGAGCAACGGTGCGCACTCCAATGGCTATTCACTGATTCGCAAGATCATCACTACCCAGCGCATTAATTTATCCAGCAAGCTTGGCGGCAAACCCCTGAAGGATTTGATTCTAGCGCCCACGCGCATCTACGTGAAGCCCGTGCTGGCGCTGGCAAAAAAAGTGCAGTTGAAGGGGCTGGCGCACATCACCGGTGGCGGCTTGGTGGAAAATATTCCGCGCGTATTATCAGCGGGTTTGAGCGCACGCATCGACCGTAGCGCATGGCCCATGCCGCCACTGTTTGGCTGGCTGCAACAGCAAGGCAACGTGGCCGATAGCGAAATGCATCGCGTGTTCAATTGCGGCATCGGCATGATCATCGTCGTCAACGCAGGTGATGCGGCAAAAGCGCAGGCGATGCTCACGCGCGCGGGTGAACGCGTGTGGCAAATCGGCGAAGTAGTGCGCCGCAAACGGGGCAGCCCGCAAACGGTCGTTGTCTGACGCTCGGCGCACGCATGAAGCGCATCGTCATCCTGATTTCCGGCCGGGGTTCGAACATGGAGGCGATTCTCAATGCGCGCCTGCCGGTGCAGATCGCAGCAGTGATCAGCAACGAGCCTACGGCAAAGGGTTTAGCCACGGCACAAAGCCACAACATCCCCACCGCCGTGGTGCCGCACCGCGCGTTTACCGACCGCGAGACGTTTGACGCCGCACTGGCGATGGAGATCAATCGCTATCAGGCGAACTTGATCGTGCTGGCTGGTTTTATGCGGGTGTTAACCGAAGAATTCGTGGTGCGTTATTTGGGCCGTATGATTAATATTCATCCCTCACTGTTGCCGTCGTTCACCGGCCTGCACACGCACCAGCGCGCGCTTGAGGCTGGCGTGCGCTTGCACGGCTGCACCGTGCATTTTGTAACGCCGGGCCTGGACAGCGGACCGATTATTGCGCAGGCCGCTGTGCCAGTGCTTGCGGATGACACTGAAGACACGCTCGCTGGACGTGTGTTGGCCGAAGAACATCGTATTTACCCGCAGGCGATTCGCTGGCTGTGCGAAGGGCGGGTGAAACTCGCTGATGACACTGTCGTCTATGCCGATGTGGCAACGGCACGCGGCACGCTGATTTCACCCGCATTCGATGACCATCTGTAACTATATGTTTTTAAATATTTTTATTTTATTGCCGATGGCTTAGCGCAATGAAACGCACACGAAGCTCGTCGCTGCTGGCTGCCATGACTCTGTCGGTGCTGGCGCACGCCGTTACCTTGTCCGGCGGCTGGCTGTCGTTGCCGTCTGAACAAACGCGCGCTGATCCGACGCCTTTGCTCGCGCGGCTGCAACCGGCTGCACCCGCTGCAATTATAAAGCCCGCCGTGAAACGCGCTCCGGTCATCAAACCGGTGTCTGTCGCTGCCGCACCGTCACTCGTCAAAACCGATGCACTCGCGCCGTGGGCGCAACCGCTTGCCATTGCGCAAGCGCCTGAGCCTGCATCACCAGAAGTAGTAACTGCACAACCCGAACCGCTGCCTGAGCCGGTAGTCGTCGCCAAAGCTGTGCCCTCAACCTTTGCACCTGAGCCCGCTTTGATTAAAACGTTGCCCAAGCGCGGACGTATTACGTACGCACTGAATTATTATCTGAGCAGCTTGCCGACGACCATAGGCCGCACCATTCAAACGTGGGAGGCGGCCGATAACACCTACAAGCTCGACAGCCTTTCTGAAACCGTCGGTCTTGCGCGATTGACGCGCTTTGGCCCGCGCGTTTATCACAGCAGCGGCGCTGTCACCGCGCGCGGTTTGCTGCCCAAAAGTTTTACCTCCAGGGTTGTGGTCAGCGGCAATGCCGACGATTCCGCAGCGCAGTTTGATTGGGATAAAAACACACTGCAGTTTGGCCGTGCCACGGATAGAAAGGATTCGGCATTGCCCACCGGCGCACAGGATTTATTGAGTTTTATGTATCAACTGTCGCTCGCTCCCCCGCCACGGGGCCGCGTGCAAATGCCGGTAACCAACGGCGTGCGTTTTGAAAGCTACGAACTGGGGGTGTTCGACGAAGAAACCATCGAAACGCCGCTCGGCAATCTGCGCACACTGCCGGTAAAGCAGGTGCGTCAAGCTGGCAGCGAAAGCATCGAAGTGTGGCTCGCCGCCGACTACCATTACCTGCCCGTGCGTATCCGCTTTATCGGGCGCGATGGCTCACCCGGCGGCGAACAGGTCGCCACCGAAATCAGCGTTGGTGAAAAATAGCCGCTCCATTGTCTTACCCTTGCATCGCACCCATTGAAAATATCCGTCCCGCAGTTTGAACACGCTGTCACCGCGCTCGTCGCCGTGTTGCGTTTTGATTTTCCCGCAGATTCCATACTCAGCCGCTATTTTCGTGAGCATCGCGAGATCGGCCCGGCAGATCGCACATTTATTGCGGAAGCTGTCTACGGCGTACTGCGCAAAAAACGGCTGCTGGATCATGTCACCACCGAAGGCCGTGCGCGCGAATTGTTGCTCGCATGGTTAACGCGTGTGCAGGGTCTCAACGCGCGTGAACTCGAACCGGTACTGCGGCGCAGCGACGTTGAAACAGTGGCCGCGATCAAGGCTGCACCTGCGGATAACCTGCCGCTGGCGGTGCAAGCCGAATTACCCGACTGGGTGGTCGAAAATCTCTTAACCTATTGTTTAGAATCAGATATTTTAACAATGGGCAAAAGCCTCAGCGAGCCCGCGCCGCTGGATCTGCGGGTCAACACACTGCGCGCGAAACGCGATGACGTCATTGAAAAACTCGCGGCAGATGGCCTGACCGCAACGCCTACGCCGTATGCGCCCAACGGCCTGCGCCTCAGCGGACGGCCATCGATAAATCGCCTGCCGCTGTTTCTTGATGGCACGCTGGAAGTGCAGGACGAAGGCAGCCAGTTGCTGTGCAGCTTGCTCGCCCCCTCGCGCCACGATCTCACCATCGATTTTTGCGCCGGCGCTGGCGGCAAAACACTGGCGCTAGGCGCGATCATGCACAATCGTGGGCGACTGTATGCGTTTGATGTTTCTGCAGCGCGGCTGAAAAAATTGCAGCCCCGCCTCGCGCGCAGCGGGCTATCCAATGTGCATCCGCAAACCATCGCCAGCGAAAACGATATCCGCGTAAAACGGCTAACAGGCAAAGCGGATCGTGTGTTGATCGACGCGCCGTGCAGCGGCCTCGGCACCCTTCGCCGCAACCCGGATTTGAAGTGGCGCCAATCGCCCGAAAGCGTGGCCCAGCTAGCGCGCAAACAAGCGTCGATATTACGCGCCGCAGCAGCGATGGTAAAACCCGGCGGACGTGTAGTCTACGCCACATGCAGCCTGCTGCACGATGAAAACGAAGCCATCGTCGAAGCGTTTCTCGCAGCGAATCCTGCGTTCAATTTGGTGGATTGCGATAGCGTTTTTGAGCAACAGAAAATTGACTTGCGCACCGGCAAGTATTTAAAGCTCACGCCGCATCAACACGGCACCGATGGATTTTTTGGCGCGGTGCTAGAATATTCTGCATCGTAATCACCGCCGTCGGTGCCAATCCGCGTGCTCAGCACACCCCCACTACCCAATCTGCTGACCAACCTTTGGGTTGATCTGCACAACGTCTCTTTCTTGTGGCAGGCCGCTGCAGCAGCCGTGAGTTTGTTGCTGGCGTGGCTTGCGGGCAAGCTCTTGCACCCGCGCATTGCATCAATGGAAAACTCACCTGCCGTCGGGCGCGAACTGCTGACGGCGATTCAGTTTCCGCTGATGGCTGTGTTGCTGGTGTTGATAGCGCGCGCGGTGATGGGTGGTACCGGTTTGACCTTGCTGGATTTGATGGTGGCGCTGTTGACGGCTGCGATCATGATTCGTCTGGCCGTGGTGATGCTGCGGCAGGTGTTTGCGCCCAGTGGCTGGCGCGACACTTTGATACGCTTGATTGCCACGCTGGTGTGGATCGGTTTTGCGCTGTACGTCACTGCGCTGTTGCCGGATTTACTGAAGTTTTTCGATGGCCTCGGCTTTTCGGTGGGCAAGCAGCGCATCTCGATACTGTTGATTTTGCAGGGCCTGTTGTCGGTACTGGCAACGCTGCTGATCGCACTGTGGCTGGGGCGGTTGATCGAAACGCGCGCAATGGCGGCTACCGACTTGGATGTGAATCTGCGCGTGATGATTTCCAAGCTCGCGCAAGCGTTGCTGGTGCTGGCAGCGATTTTATTTGCGCTGCCTGCGGTGGGCATTGATCTCACGGTGTTGAGTGTGTTCGGCGGCGCGCTCGGTGTGGGGCTTGGTTTTGGCCTGCAAAAAATTGCCAGCAATTACATCAGCGGGTTTATTATTCTGATGGATCGATCGGTATCGCTCGGCGATCTGGTGACTATTGATTCTCACACCGGACAACTCACCAAGATGACGGCGCGTTATGTGGTGGTGCGCAGTCTCACGGGTACCGAATCGATTATTCCGAATGACACGCTGATTACGTCCACCGTCGTCAATCAGTCGTACACCGACAAGCGGGTGCGTCAATCGATCAACATACAGGTGGGCTACGACAGCGACCTTGAACTGGCCATGCGTTTGATGGAAGAGGCTGCGGTGCGTCAGCCACGCATTCTCAAGGAGCCCGCACCCAAAGCACTGCTGCTGCGCTTTGCCGACAGTGGCGTGGAGCTTGAATTGGGCTTTTGGGTGGACGATCCTCAGGCCGGTACGCTTCGGCTTAAGTCCGATTTGCAACTGGAAATCTGGCAGGCATTTCGCCAGCAGCAGATCGAGATTCCTTACCCGCAGCGCGTGGTGCGTATGGCGGATCACGTCCCGGCGACGGCGGCATCCGCCATATAGAGAAATTGTTCAATAAAATCAATGGGTTAATTTACCTCTTTCAAGGGGGAAGCTGGCAACCAAAAATCACTACCCGACCCACTTGAACTTCGGTAGACTCCGCCGATATAGAGGTTGTAAACGAGGAAAATTATGTACACAGGATTACTTGATCTGCCGTGGTGGGGTTACATACTAGCCACGCTGGGTTTGACCCACATCACCATCGCTGCGGTGACAATTTATCTGCATCGCCATTCGGCGCATCGAGCGTTGGATTTGCACCCCATTGTCAGCCACTTTTTCCGCTTCTGGCTGTGGTCTACTACGGGCATGACTACCAAAGCATGGACGGCCATTCATCGTAAACATCATGCTAAATGCGAAACTGTTGAAGATCCTCACAGCCCGCAGATATTCGGCATCAATAAAGTGCTGATGACGGGAGCGGAGCTATATCGCTCTGAGGGCGCCAACAAGGAGACGCTGGAGCACTATGGCCATGGCACTCCGGACGATTGGCTGGAAAGAAATGTTTACGGCGTGCATGACCGCATAGGGATCGGCTCAATGCTGGTGCTGGACGTGATTCTGTTTGGCCCGATCGGCATAACCATCTGGGCCGTGCAAATGATGTGGATACCGTTTTTGGCTGCGGGCGTGATCAACGGCATTGGCCACTGGTGGGGCTATCGCAATTTTCAATCTGAGGATGCCAGCACCAATGTCTTTCCGTGGGGCATTTTGATCGGCGGTGAAGAGCTGCACAATAACCATCACGCTTATGCCACGTCGGCGAAGTTATCGAACCGCTGGTATGAATTCGATATCGGCTGGATGTATATACGCATACTCGAAATAATGGGCTTGGCCACAGTGAAAAAAGTTGCACCCGTGGTGAAGCTTAATGCGGGCAAGGCGCAATGTGATTTTGATACGCTTCAAGCGGTAATCACACACCGCTACGATGTGGTGACGCGTTATGCGCGCTCGCTGCGCGACACCTGCACGGCTGAGATGCAGGCATTGAAAGCACGCGCAGTCAGTGTAGACGGCGCACGGCTAAAGCGCTGGCTGAACATTGATGCCGCCGCGCTGCCCGAAAAAGAACTCGCCGAACGCGCGCAGGTTATCAGCCAGAGCACGGTGCTTAACACCGTGTATACCATGCGCGACGATCTCGCCAGCGTGTGGCAGCGCTCCACCGCCAGCAAAGAGCAATTGGTCAGCAAGCTTGAAGACTGGTGTCATCGCGCTGATACCAGTGGTATCGTACCGTTGCAGGAGTTCTCGAAGCGCTTACGCTGCTACGCCTGAAAAAGTGCCGTGCGGTCAACTCTGCGAGTTTGTTGCAGGAGTTCTCGAAGCGCTTACGCTGCTACGCCTGATCGTAATTATTCGTAATTATTGCCCCATAAAAAAGCCCGCCGGATTTGCGTCCGGCGGGCTTTTTTTGGTACCGAAGAAAGTTACTACTTGATCTTCGCTTCCTTGTAGGACACGTGCTTGCGGGCAACGGGATCAAATTTCTTGATTTCCATCTTTTCCGGCTGAGTGCGCTTGTTTTTGGTGGTGGTATAGAAATGACCGGTGCCGGCAGTTGATTCGAGTTTAATTTTTTCACGCATGATATTTCTCCGCTTTAATCTTGGTTAAACCGCAACGCCACGGCCACGCAGATCAGCCAGCACGACGTCGATGCCGTTTTTGTCGATGGTGCGCAGGCCCGCTTGCGATACCCGCAAACGAATCCAGCGATTTTCGGTTTCCACCCAAAAGCGGCGGCTATGCAGATTCGGCAAAAAGCGCCGCTTGGTCTTGTTGTTGGCGTGGGAAACGTTATTTCCCACCATCGGCTTCTTGCCGGTAACCTGACAAATGCGTGACATGATGAACCCTCAGAACGATGAAGTCGTAGAAAATCGTAGAAACAGCGAAAATTCCGAAATACGTGTGCCGCGCAAAGCTCCGGCAAAGGGGGCGAATTTTACACGAATTCGGGCTAAAAACTCAAGGACTTAGCGGTACTATTCACTATTTTCCGGCTTGGGATGAAATGGGGTGAATTAAAAATACATGTTTAAAAACAAATACTTACAGAAAACCCCGCTCCGCAAACGACAAAGTGCTATCTGTCCCCACCACAAAATGATCCAGCACACTGACTTCCACCAGCGCCAATGCGCGCTTTTAAATTCGCGGTCAGCATCTCATCGGCCCGGCTCGGCTCACACACGCCAGAGGATGATTGTGCGCAAAAATCACCGCTGCCGCGTTGTGAAACAGCGCACGTTTGACGACCTCGCGTGGATACACGGTGTGCGTCAATGTGCCGGTAAATAAATTCTCCACGGCCAGCACACGATTTTGCGCATCGACGAACACGACAACAAAAACTTCATGCGGGCGATTGTGCAGCCGCAACCACAGAAAATCACGCACCGCCTGCGGCGAATTCAGCGCTACGCCCTGCTTTAATTTCTCGCCCAGCGCGCGCTGCACCATTTCAAGCACCGCCTGCAACTGCACGAATTTCGCCTCGCCCAGCCCGTGAATCTTGCAGAACGATTGCTGATCCGCACCGCACAGCGCAGTCAGCGAGCCAAATTCACGCAACATATCGCGCGCCAGATCCACGGCGGATTTTCCCATAGCGCCGGTACGCAAAAATATCGCCACCAATTCGGCATCCGAAAGCGTGGCCGCGCCTCTTTTGAGCAGCTTCTCGCGCGGACGGTCATCAGCGGGCCAGTCAGTGATTGCCATGTTTTTGTGTGGAATTGAGCGATTAGCGCTTGAAGCAACAACAGCTATCAAGGTAAACCAAACGCTGAACCCGGAGTAACGCCGCACCACCCTTACCGTTTACTGTTTACGCTGCGACGGCTGTACGGTTACACTCACGGCTCAATGGCGAAAGAGCGCTATATGACTGATATTACAAGCAAAAAAATAGTACTGGGCATCACCGGCGGTGTCGCCGCCTACAAAGCCGCTGAACTCGTACGCCGCCTCGGCGAACACGGCATCACGGTGCATGTGGTGATGACGCAGGCCGCCTGCGGCTTTATTACGCCGTCGACCCTGCAGGCGCTTTCCGGCAACCCGGTCTACACCGATATGTGGGATACGCGCATCCACAACAGCATGGCGCATATTGAGTTGTCGCGCGACAAAGCGGCCATCGTCATCGCGCCTGCCACCGCCGATTTCATGGCGAAACTCGTGCATGGCCACGCCGACGATTTGCTATCCACGCTGTGCCTCGCGCGCGACTGCTCGCTCCTGGTGGCACCCGCCATGAACCGGCAAATGTGGGATCACCCCGCAACCCAACGCAACGTCACGCAGCTTGAAAAAGACGGCGTAACCCTACTCGGCCCCGCCAGCGGCGACCAGGCCTGCGGCGAAATCGGCGCGGGGCGCATGCTGGAAGCGCAGGACATCGCTGACGCCGTCGCCGCGTTTCTGGCGCCGAAAACGCTGTCCGGCCTGACTGTACTAATGACCGCCGGCCCCACATTTGAACCCATAGATGCAGTGCGCGGCATTACCAACCGCAGTTCCGGCAAAATGGGTTACGCCATCGCGCGCGCAGCCATCGGCGCGGGCGCGAAAGTCACGTTGATATCCGGCCCGAGCAGCCAGCCAGTGCCAGTAGGCGCTTCCGTCACCAACGTGCAAAGTGCTGCTGAAATGTTCGCGGCGGTAAAGCTCAACGCGAAACAAGCGGATATTTTCATCGGCGTCGCAGCGGTGGCCGACTACCGGGTTGAAAAGCCACGCGAACACAAAATCAAAAAAACCGACAAGGCCGCACTGACGTTAAAGCTCGTGCCCAACCCTGACATCCTCGCGTGGGTAGCCGCGCAACCCAAACCACCGTTCACTGTAGGATTCGCCGCAGAAAGCCAAAATCTGGAGACCTACGCCGATGAAAAACGCCGCCGCAAAAAGGTCAACCTGATCGTTGCCAATCTCGCGCAAAACGCCATCGGCGCGGATGACAACGAAGTGATGCTGCTGGACGACAGCGGCACGCACAAGCTCATGCGGGCGCCGAAGGAAGCTGTGGCAAAAGAAATCGTGGCGCGGATTGCAGCATTGTACGGGGCCGCAAAATAGGCATTCTGACCCACCACTGTCAGACAAAACCAACACACCAACCGTTTAGTCTGCGGTCAGCCCTGCAACCTTTGCCACTTTCGCGATCCGGTCATAATCGGCGCGGATAAAACGCGCAAATTCCTGCGGCGTAGTGGGCGATGCTTCAGCGCCCTGAACCAGGAACTGCTCTTTTACGTCCGACGCGCTCAGCACTTTTACGATGGCCGCATTGAGTTTTGTAATGATTGCCGTCGGCGTGCCTTTCGGCACCACCACACCGGCCCAACTGGTCGAGTAATAGCCGTTAACACCGGCTTCAGCAACGGTAGGCACCTCGGGAACCTGAGGGGCCCGCTTGTCGCTGCCCACCGCCAGCGCCTTCAACCGCCCCGCACGCACGTGTGGTAGCGGCGCGCCTATGGGCGCAAATGTCCATTGCGATTCGTTGGCCACCACCGAGATTATCGACGCACCGGCGCTTTTGTAGGGCACATGCAGTGAACGCACACCGGCCATCGAAGTAAAAAGCACACCAGCGAGGTGGCCCCCGGAGGCAATACCGGGCGAGGCCATTGCCAGTGCATCAGGTTTTGCCTTTAACAGCGCGATCAATTCGCGCACATTGCTGACGGCAATTGAGGCATGCACTGCCAACAGATTCTGGCCGTTATCGGTCAACGAAACCGGCAGCAAATCCACCAGCGCGTCGTACGGCATTTTTTTGTAAACATGCGGTGCGATGGCCAGAGCAGGCAGATTGCCGCGCGCTATGGTGTAACCGTCTGGCGCGGATTTCGATGCGATGTCGATGCCCAGCATGCCGCCCGCACCGGGGCGGCTATCCACCACCACTTGCTGGCCAAAATGATCGCTCAGTTTTTGTGCAAGGATGCGCGTAAAAATGTCAGCGTTGGAACCCGGACCATTGGGCAGAATGTAGCGGATCGGCCGGTTCGGATAATCGCGGGCGGCATCGGCGCTCGCACCATGCGCGGGTTGGGTGGGTATCGCGGCGACACTTGCAGCCAGCAATGCCATTACAGATATCGATAGTAACTTATTGTTTTTATTGATATTTTTTGGATTCATGATTTACGCCGTTACGGATTTATTTAACCCGTACGCCTCAGCCAGCAATTCGTACGAGCGCATGCGCGGCGCTTGATCGTAGGTCCACGTCACCACCACCAGTTCATCAAGATCGAGCCGCTTTGCCAGCGCATCAAGGCGCGTGACGACTTGATCCACTGACCCCACCACAGCATTTTGGCGCAGCTTGTCAGAAAACACCTGTTCGTGCGGAGTCAACGGACGTGCCGACGCTTCCTCCGGTGAGATCAGCGGCTGGCGTATGCCGGACTCACGCTCGATCAGCGCGCGTTCACGGGATTTGAATTGATACAGTGCCTCGGCTTCGGTATCCGCCGCCAGCGCCCACACGCAAATGGTTGTTTGCGGCTTGGGATACAACTCGCTGGGGCGATACTGCTTGCGATACAGCGCCAGCGCTTTGTCTACATCAAAGCCGTAACTGAAAAAATACGCAAACGCATAGGGCAACCCAAAATACGCCGCGAGCTGCGCCCCGTAATCCGAGCTGCCGAGTATCCACATCTGCGGAAAAGTCGGCCCCGTCGGGTGCGCGATCACACGCCGAAACGGGTGATCGTCGGGCAGCGGCGAGCCGGTGACCCAGTGCTGCAATTCCTGCACCTGCTGCGGGAATTGATCGTGCACATCCTGCGGATACGGATTCAGGGCACGCGAGGTGAGTTGATCCGAACCCGGCGCGCGCCCCACCCCCAAATCGATGCGCCCCGGCGCAATGGCCTCCAGCACGCGAAATTGTTCCGCCACTTTGAACGCCGAGTAGTGGGGCAGCATCACGCCCGCACTACCGATACGTATGCGCGGCGTGGTCGCGGCAATGGCTGCCATCAACACTTCCGGTGCGGTGCCGACAATGTTGCCGGAGTTGTGATGCTCCGATACCCAATAGCGGTGATAGCCCAGCGCGTCGCAGTGTTTAGCGAGCGCGAGCGTTTCACGAATGGCAACATCCTGCGTTTTGCCTTTGGACGCGGTGGATTGATCGAGGACGGACAATCTCATGGGAACTCTGCTTTTAAAATAGTTGCGGCGGAATCAACCGGTGACAAGGCAATCTATTCCAAGTGTGCGGGCGTGGCAAGCGCTGCCAGGTTCCGTATATCGGCGATTGACGCCATGCGCCCTGCCCGGAGATACTTTGGCTGCGTATTCTGCCCGGACGTTAGTGTGCGGGGTAAATCGATAGAGGAAAATGGAACCTGCCCGATTGCTGTACCGTGCCATGGCCGCAATAGTGCTCGCAGGGTGTCCTGCTGTAAGCCACGCACAGGCGGTCGCTTATCCCACGAAACCCATACGCCTCATCGTGCCCTTTCCGCCCGGCGGCAGCAATGACATTGTGGGCCGCTACATTGGCCAAAAGCTCACGGCACGGCTGGGCCAGCAAATTGTCATCGACAACCGCGCGGGGGCCGACGCCATTATCGGCACTCAACTGGCCGCAAACGCAGTGCCAGATGGCTATACCCTATTGATGGCGTCCATCACGCACACGATGACGCCTGCCACACAACGTAAGCTGCCCTACGATCCGATCATAGCATTCACACCGGTTGCGCTAATCGGCACTGCACCCGTTGCATTCGCCAGTTATCCACCGTCGCCCATACAAACGTTGAAGGAATTGATCGCGCTTGCCAAAGCTAGGCCGGGCCAGATTCAGTACGCGTCTTCCAGCGCAGGCGGACTGACGCATTTCGCGGGCGAATTGTTCAATCTGATGGCGGGCGTAAAGATGGTGATCGTGCCCTATAAGGGCGGCACGCCCGCGATCACCGACGTCATCGCGGGCCACGTGCCCGTGTTGATCAACACCTTGCCGCCCCTGCTGCCGCACGTGCAATCGGGCAGACTGAAAATGCTCGGCATCAGCAGCGCCAAACGCACGGCTGCACTGCCGGATGCGCCCACCATCGCCGAAGGGGGCCTGCCGGGCTATGAGGCGAATATCTGGTGGGGCCTGCTCGGCCCCGCCGGGCTGCCACCGAATATCACGAACAAAATCAACGCGGAAGTCGGTGCGATTGTGCGCGAGGCGGAGAGCGTCAAATGGTTTACCTCGCAGGCAAGCGATGCCTTGACCGCAACACCCGACGCATTCGGCAAGCTGATTGCTGCCGATATTGCCAAGTGGCAAAAGGTGGCAAAAGACGCAGGTATTGGCAATCCATAAATTCGTACGCCGTTTACAACAACAGGAGGTTCCCGTGGCAAGACTACCGTTAGCAAGCCGTGACAGTGTTCCCGAAAACCAGCGTGCCGCGTTCGACGAACTGCTGAAAGGCTACGGCGCCGTGCCGCGCTTTGGCCCGAGTTCCATCATGGTTCACGTGCCCAAGGCGCATCAGATCATGAATGCGCTGAACCTCTATTTGCGCAACGAATCCACGCTGCCGAAAAAAATTCAGGAACTGGCGATGCTGGTCACCGCGCGCGAAAACGATTGCCAGTACGTGTGGAATGCGCATGCAGCCAGCGCGCGCGCCAGCGGCGTGCCCGACGCCCTGGTCGATGCCCTGCGCGACCGCAAGGAACTGCCCCGCTTGGCGGATGATGAAAGCGCCGTCGTGCGCTTTGCGCAGGAATTCTTCCGCACCCGCCGCGTCAGCCGTGGCGGCTTTCAGCTGGCGCTGGAGCAACTGGGACAACAGGGCGTGATTGAACTAGGGCTGATACTGGGCAACTACGCAAGCATCGCATTGCTGGTGAATTCGTTTGACGCGGATTTGCCTCCGGATCGGAAGGAGGCGATTTTGCCGGTGTGATCCAGAGTGTTGCGGCAATAATAAATAAGTTCAATCGATTGCCCTTTGTAGGGTGGGCAAGACGTTTTTGTTTTACCCAAGCGACTGATCGTGGTGTGCGGCAAAACGCGTGGGCACAAAAGACGTGCCCACCCTACGCTCACTAATCGAGTTTGATGTTGGCCGCCTTGATCACTTTGCCATATTTCATTAACTCTGCTTTGATCATCGCTGCAAACTGCTGGGGATTGGAGATAAAGGGATCGGCGCCTTGGCTATTCAATCTTTCCTTCACATCAGACATCGACAGAATCTTCGCAAGCTCAGTCGACATTTTGTCGACAATCAGTGGGGAGGTGCCTGCGGGAGCCACAACACCTTGCCAGTAGCTCACATCGAAATTCGGCACACCGGCTTCCGCGAAAGTGGGCAGTTGGGGCAGTGCCGCCAGACGCGATTCGCCTGTGATAGCCATGGCCTTTAGTCGGCCGCTTTTTACAGGGCCAATCAGGTTAATCGGCACATTGATATGCATTTGCACATGACCGCCAAGTAGATCGGTAAGCGCCGGCCCACCGCCTTTGTAGGGGATATGCTGCAGCTTGACGCTGGTGAGTTGGCTTAACACTTCCATCGCCAGATGCCCTTGCCCGCCATTGCCGGACGAAGCGTAGGTCAGTTGTCCAGGCTTGGATTTGGCCAGAGCAAGCAATTCCTGCAGGTTGTTGGCCGATAACGAAGGGTGCAGCACCAGCATGAAAGGGATGCGTGTGAGCGTGGCCACAGGTGCAAAATCGCGCAGGGTGTCGTAAGGCAGGCTAGACGAGAAGTTCGGCAGAATGGCCAGCGTGCTATCAACAAACAAAATGGTGTAGCCATCGGGAGACGCTTTGGCCCCGATTTCGGTTCCGATAATGGTATTGCCACCGCCACGGTTGTCGACCAGCACCTGCTGGCCCCATTTTTCAGTCAATTTCTGCCCGACAATACGAGCCACCACTGACGTGCCGCCGCCCGGCGGGTAAGGGGTGATAAATCGGATGGGCTTGTTGGGGTACAACTGGGCGACGCTGGGGCCATCAATCATCGTCTGCAACCCCAGGGTCAGGGTAATCGTCATTGCTGTTAAAAATTTCATCATGGCGCCTTATTTCGCAAGAATTTGGCTCGACGCGCCGCATGGGTACCGCCCAGACACATCTCCTTCTCTCCGATCACAACACCCACGTTTGACGTCGCTTGAGGCACAGGATACCTTGGTTTTTAAGCCGATCAAGCGTTTGAAAATCTATACCCGATGGCGGCCGGTAAAAAGATGCTGAACTGTTCCATAGCGGACATTGGCCAATTTTGCCTTCGGGGTCGTAACCATTGGTAGGAAATCGCATAGGCAAGTACTAAATTCCGTACAATTGGAATCGTAATTTGTACCGAAAAGGTTCTCCCATGAATACGCTACCCGTAGCCGAACTCAAACGCCGAGGCATGGCCGCCATTGAGGATGGCTTGCGGCATGGCCCGGTACACATCCTCAAGCGCAACCGGCCTGTAGCTGTGGTGCTATCTGAAGATGCGTATCAGCAGCTTGCGCAGGGCAAGGTAGTGGCGGCGAGCGGTATGACAGCCGTGCAATGGTTGTTAACTCAGCGCGCTACCAGCAAACGCAGCAAGGCGAAGATTGATGCCGATCTTAAATCCGGGCGCGATTGGTGAAACCGTTTTCGAAAGTGCTGGCGTGACGAATTCACGCCAGCAGATTACTCAAGTTACGTCGAATGCGACGAAAACGCCACGGTGCCCGCGCGTGCCGTGTCGTCTGTCTTGATATTGACCAGCGCCACCATGCCTTCATCGACTTTCTTTTGCGCCCGTATCAGCGCGGGGCCAATGTCTTCGGGTTTTTCGACGTACTCGCCATAGCAGCCCAGGCCCTCGGCCATTTTGTCGTAGCGCGTGTAGCCAAGATTGCGTCCGGTTTTTTCGCGTTTGGGGTCGGCTGTCCAGCCCCCATTCAGGCTGATCACCACCAAGATCGGCAGCTTGTGGCGCACAGCCGTGTCAAGTTCCATGGCGTTCAAGCCGAACGAACCGTCGCCATGCACCACGATCACCTGCTTGTCGGGGCACGCGGCCTTTGCGCCCACGCCAAACGGCATGCCCACGCCCATCATGCCGAAGGGGCCGGAATTCAGGCGATGTGCAGGCGCGAATGTCGGCATGGATTGACGACCGAAATTCAGAATTTCCTGACCATCCACCACCAGAATGGCATCGCGCTTCATGAAGTTTTTGACTTCTTCGCACAAACGCAGCGGATGGATCGGCGTTTTGTTCATCGCCATGCCGCCGCCCGTTTCGCCTTTTTTCTTGGCTTCGCCCGCGACAAGTTTCTCGCGCCACGGTGCGTAGTTTTTAGCATCGATGCGGCCTGCCATCGCCGCCAGCATTTGTTGCAGCACGGCCTTGCAGTCGCCGACGATGCCGATATCCACTTTGCGCGGTGCGCTGGCGATTTCATCGGCATCGATATCGATGCGCGCAATCGTCGCGCCTGCGGCAAAGCGTGGTGGCGCGGCGTGTCCAATGATGTAGTTCATGCGCGTGCCGATGATCAGGATCAGATCGGCATCGCGAAATGCCGATGAACGCATGGTGAGGAACGATAACGGGTGATCATCCGGCAGTACGCCACGGCCCTGCGGCGTGGTGTAAAACGGGATGCCCGCCTTCTCGACAAACTGCGTCAGCTCCGGCCATGCCTGCGACCAGATCACGCCGCTGCCAGTGAGAATGATCGGATTTTTCGCCTTGGCCAGTGCGGCCATCAGTTTATCGAGTTGCCTCTGTTCGCCCATCGGGCGCGGACGCAGCAGCGAGCGGCCCGATAGATCCCACTGCACTTCTTCTTCGGGACACTTGCCGTACAGAATGTCGGCGGGCATGTCCAGATACACCGGCCCCGGCTTGCCGCCCATCGCTTTCTGAAAGGCGGTGTTGACCATTTCGGGTATGCGGCGAATTTCAATCGCCTGCCCCACCCACTTGCAGCAGCCGCGCATGATGGCCACCTGATCGATTTCCTGAAACGTTTGCCGACCGAACTGGTGTATCGCGCTGGAGCCGCCAATCGCCACCACCGGTGCGCAGTCGATCAGCGCGTTGGCCATGCCGGTGGTGAGATTAATCACGCCGGGGCCGCTGGCGGCCATGCACACACTGGGCTTTTGCAGCAGGCGGCTATAGGCCTGTGCGGAGAGCGCCGCCGCCTGCTCGTGACGCACGTCGATCATCCGGATGCCCTCCTTGGCGCACGCCGTTTCGGCGTGCTGCATCGGCCCGCCCATGATGTAAAAAATGTCCTTGGTGCCTTCGTTCTTTAGCGCCCTGCCCAGAATTTCGTTGCCGGTAATGTCTGCCATGATGGTTCTCCTTGGTAGTCTTCTTCGAATGTTTACGCTGCGGTAATTTTATCGGCGCGCAGTTTTGCAGCTTCATCTGCACCGATGCCGAGCCAATCCTGAAGCACTTCGTCGCTGTGCTGCCCCAGCAGCGGCGCGGGCTTGACTGGCACCGGCTTGCCGTTAAAGCGCACCGGCCACGCCGCCATCTTGAACTCGCCGTTGGTCGGGTGTTGAATTTTCTGGATGATGCCGCGCTCCACGAAGTTGGGATCGTTCATCAATTCCAGTGTATCGCGCACCGCGCCCGCAGGCACGGCAGCACCGATGATACGCATGCACTCATACTTGTCGCGCTTGCTGGTGAAGTCGGTGATGATGGCGTCGATTTCCGCCTCGTGTTGGACGCGCGCGTCCTGTGTGGCGTAGCGCGGATCGCCGATGAGATCCTTGCGGCCCAAGGCTTCCAGCAGGCGCGGCCAATGCTCCGGATTGCCGCGGCTGGTGTAAACGTAGACGTAATCATTCGGCCCGCCCGGTGCACAAGGGTAAATATTGCACGGCGGATTGCCGCCGCTGTTGGATTGCGCACCGGTGCGCGGCGCGGGCTTGCCGGTCTTGGCGGTAATGCCGAACGAGTTGCGGATGTAGTGCAGCATCGCGTCCTGCATCGCAACCTGCAAATGCACGCCCTTGCCGGTTACGTTGCGCTGATACAGCGCCGACAGAATGCTGATCAGCATCAGCATACCGGTGCCGGTGTCGCCGAGCGTTGGCCCCGGCTTGGCAGGCGGGCCATCTGCCTGACCGGTAATACTCATGGTGCCGCCACAGGCCTGCGAGATCATATCGAATGCCAGGTTCTTCTCGTACGGGCTGCCTTCGCCAAAGCCTTTCACCTGCCCGTAAATAATGCGAGGATTGATTTTGCTCAGCACGTCATAGCCCAGCCCCAGGCGTTCGATGGCGCCGGGCGCAAAGTTTTCCATGAACACGTCTGCCTTTTCCGCCATCTTCTTGACGATCGCAAGGCCCTGCGGATTTTTCAGATTGACGGTGATGGAGCGCTTGTTAGAGTTGTAGTTAAGAAAATACGGATCATCTTTTTTATTGTTGGGTCCCAGGCGGCGGCCGGGATCACCGACGGTGGTGTTTTCAACTTTCGCCACGTCAGCGCCCAGCCATGCCATTACCTGGGTGCAGGAAGTGCCTGCCTCGAACTGCGTCAGATCCAGTACCCGGACGCCTTTAAGGCAACCGGGAGCTACGGGTGTCATATCTGTCATGGGTTTCTCCAGCGAATTAGTGTTGTGGGAGTGGAACGGGGCAAAAGAGCAAAAGAGCGTGAGCGCGGAGAATCTTAGCGTACGCAAAGCGTCAATTGGATTTCATGTGTGATTGCAATCGCAAGTCCGCAATACGAACCGCACCGCCGGTCGGGAATTGGCCTATACTTTTACCCAACAATAAGAGGAGATCGCAATGAATAATCTGCACCAGTCTGTCGCGAATGCTGCGCTGCGCAATGCGAGTATCACGGGATGTATCGTGGCGGCTTTCGCGTTCGGTTTTCCGGCGCTCGCCATTGCGCAGACAGCGCGTTATCCCCTCCGGCCGATACGCATGATCGTGCCACTTCCCGCCGGTGGCTCTACGGATATCCTGGCACGTATCGTCGCGCAAAAATACAGTGAAGGCCTGGGCAAAACAGTGATCGTTGATAACCGGCCCGGCGCAGGGACCTCGCTCGGCAATGAACTGGTGGCGCGCGCCACACCGGATGGCTACACGCTATTGTTTGCCAGCGCGTCGATAGCCACCAATGTGCCGCTGTATCCCAAACTGCCGTTTCATCCGGTCAAAGACTACACGCCCATCGGCACGGTGGGGCAATCGTTTTATGTGTTGATTGTGCAGCCTTCGCTGGGCATTAACAGCGTGCAGGAGCTGATCAATATGGCTAAGGCGAAGCCGAAATACATTCAGTACGCCTCGGCTGGACAAGGCACCATTACGCACATGGCAGTGGAATTGTTCATGATGAACGCGCAGATCAAAATGCAGGACGTGCCGTTCAAGGGTGGCGCACCCGCGTTGCTGGCATTCTTGAGCGGGCAGATGCCGGTGATATTCAGCCCCATCGCGGAAAGTTTGCCGTACTTGCGCGCTGGCACCAAGGTGCGCCCACTGGCGGTGACTGCGGCCAAACGTGTGCCGGATCTGCCCGACGTACCAACGCTTACCGAGGCCGGTGTGCCAGATTCGATAGTGATGTCCCGTACGGCGATATTGGCGCCGCTGGGCACGCCGCAGGATGTGGTCAAAATACTCAACACCGATTTGAATCGCTTTCTGCAACAACCTGACACACGTGAGCGCATAGCCAGCCATGGTCTGGTGCCGGTCGGTGGCACGCCTGCGGAGCTCACTGATTACCTGACTTCGGAAATTGCGCGCTGGACCAAAGTGGTCAAGGTAACCGGGATAAGGGTTGAATAATTTTAATAAATAAAATCACTAAGTTATGTTGTTTTCACTATGCGTGCCGCGATTCAGCCTGACACTGATCACTGCGGCAATGGCAGCGTCTGCAACCCTGTCGTACGGACAGGCACTGTCGAAGAACGCAGGTCTGGTGTATCCAGCCAAACCCGTACGCCTAGTCACTTCAGCCCCCGGCGGTGGGGTGGATTTCACCGCGCGCCTGCTGGCGCTGGGACTGACCGCGAAGCTTGGACACCAGTTTGTAGTGGATAACCGTGGCGGCACGCATGTGTCGTCCGTGACCGTCGCCAATGCCGTGCCTGATGGTTACACCGTACTGGTGCAGAACAATACGTTGTGGATCGCGCCGCTGTTTGAAAAAGCCACGTATTCCGTTTCACAACTTGCGCCAGTGGTGCTCGCCTCGCGCTCGCTCAACATGCTGGTGGTGCATCCTTCGCTGCCGGTGCATTCGGTGAAAGAGTTGATCGCACTGGCCAAGGCCAAGCCAGGCGAGGTGAATTACGCAGCAGGCCTGGTGGGTTCGGCCAACTTTCTGGCGGGCGAATTGTTCAAGCAGATGGCGGGCGTTAACCTGGTGCGCATCAGTTACAAAGGCGGCGGTCCGGCGCTGAATGATGTGATTGCCGGGCAAGTCAAGATCATGTTCGCCACCACCGGCAGCGCAATGCCGCACGTGAAATCAGGCCGTCTGCGGGCGTTGGCTGTGACCAGTGCTGAACCGACTGCATTAGTACCGGGCCTGCCCGCCATTGCGGCCACTGTGCCGGGTTATGAGTCGCTGACCTTCTGCGGCCTGTTCGTACCGGCAAAAACAGCGCCCGCGATTATCGCTCGTCTGAATGACGCCGCGCGCAAATATCTCGAATTAACGGAGACCAAAGAACGGTTTCTTGTTTCCGGTGTTGAAGCGGCAAGCAGCACGCCACAGCAATTCGACGCCGCCATCAAAGCGGACACGGCTCGCGTGGAAAAGGTTTTGCAGGCCACCGGATTACGCGCAGAATAGCGACACAAGCAAGGAGACCACATGACAGCAGTCAATACCATAAGAATCGTCAACCCCGTCGGCCAGCGCGCCATCGAACGCATGGCACTGGCGCGGCGGCTCGAAACGCTTCACGGCAAATCGATCGGCTTTATCGATAACATCAAACCCAACGCCGGGCTATTCATTCAGTTCATCGAAGAAATGATGCGCGCCGACTACAGCGGCTTGCAAACATTCACCGTGCGCAAGAATTTCACCTCGAGCAAACTGATCGCCAATGAGCTGGAAGGCAAGGTGCAGGCACTGGTCAACGCATGGGGTGATTGAGGGGGCTGCACGTCGTGGTGTATCCACGACTCGGTGTATCTTGAAAAGCGCGGCGTGCCCACTTCGACAGTGGTATCTACGGCGTTTCGCGTGCACGGGCGTCTGGCGGCGAAGAATCTGCAAATGGATAATCTGCCTCAACTGGTCGTGCCACATCCACTGAACGATTTGACGCCCGACGAAGTGCGTGAGCTTGCGCGTGCGGCTTACCCGGTGGTGATTGAACAACTCACTGGCACCAACAAGCAGGCGCTCGATACGCTGGTCAATTACGATCATCCGGCCACGCGCAGCAAGGTGCCCGCATGAACGCGCCGTTGACAGAAGCTCCCGTTCTCGATCTCGAAGATTCCTGGGAAGCCATCAACGAATGGTTTCTGAATAACGATTTGACAGACGGCCTGCCCATCGTGCCGCCGACCGAAGCACGCGTGGCGGCGATGACCGCTTATGTCGAACGTGAACTCGGCTGGAAAGCTGGTGACGTGATCGGCACACTGGCGCCCAAACACGGGCAGGCAATCATCGAAAAAATCGCCGCCAATGCCGTCATGGCGGGCTGCAAGCCCGAATACATGCCGGTGATCATCGCATGTGTGAAAGCCGTCGCGGATCCGAAGTTCAATCTTGATGCCGTACAGACCTCCACCCACAACACCTCGCCGCTGCCCATCGTCAATGGCCCGGTGTGCAAGGCAATTGATTTGAATTGCGGATACAACCACACCGGCAGCCGCTGGCGGGCCACCAGCACCATCGGCCGCGCGTTGCAGTTGTGCATGATCAATATCGGCGGCACGCCTGGCTCGATCAATATTCATACGCAAGGGCACATTGCCCGCTTTGAGCATTGCATCGCCGAGAACGAAGACGAGAACCCTTGGCAGCCGCTGCATGTGGAACGCGGCTATACCGCAGATACCAGCGTGGTGACGCTGATTCCCGCTTGCCCCGCCGCGATGATCGACGACAACGGCGGCAGCCAGACCGCAAAGGATTTACTGCGCACGCTGGCATCGTCCATCGCCTACGTGGGCAATCGCAACACCAACGGCGAAGGCCAGCCACTGCTGATCCTGTGTCCGCAGCACGCGCGCCTATTGGCGAATGGCGGCTACAGCAAAGCCGAAGTCAAACGTTTCATCTGGGAGTTTGCACGCATTCCGTTCGGTAGCATTCCGCGTGGCAATCTCACCAGCTTCAGCAAGAAGCTACTCAAGCAATATGCCGATTTTGAACCCGCGTTTGGCGTACCGATTGCGGACAAGCCCGACGACATCGTGATTGTGGTGATGGGCGGCACCGGCACGCACAGTCTGTCGGTACAAACGCGGTTGGCGTCGGAGAATGTGACAGTGCCGATCTTGCGCAGGGATGGCTCGCCGTGGCAGCAACAACCGTAAGTATCTGTTTTTAAATATATTTTGTATAACGGGCTTTTATGAAAAATTTATGGGTCATCGCGCTGGCTACGGCCATGACACCGATTGCGGCGCAGGCGCAAAAAACCGATTACCCGCAACGCCCCATCCGCCTCATCGTCGGTTTCACGCCCGGCGGCAGCACTGATCTGGTCGGTCGATTGCTGGGCGTCAGACTTTCCGAGCGCCTCGGCCAACAAGTGGTGATCGACAATCGTCCCGGCGCCAGCGGCATCATCGCCGCTGAACTCGTCTCAAAGGCACAACCGGATGGTTACACGTTGCTGATTTCGGGCTCGTCGATCAGCGCTGTTGGCAGCCTCTACAAGAACGTCAAGTTTGATGTGCAGCGCGATCTTGAACCGCTGGCGTTGGTGGCCACCTCGGCTTACATCATGGTGGCGCATCCATCGATCAACGTGAAATCCGTGCAGGAAATGATTACCTACGCCAAGGCGCGGCCTGGCAAAATTTCCTGGGGCGCGTCGGTGCCGGGCACGGTGCAGCATCTGTCCGGCGAAATGTTCAAGCGACTTGCCGGCATCGATATGGTGTTTATTCCCTACAAAGGCACTGGCGCAATGATGCCGGACGTTCTCGGTGGCCGCCTGCAAATCGCCATCGATAATATTCTGGTGCTCACCTCGCACGTAAAGCTCGGCTCCCTCACCGCCCTTGCCGTCACTACCGCCAAACGCTCGCCGCTGCTGCCGGATGTGCCGTCGATTGCTGAAAGTGGTTTTCCCGGCTTCGATACCGCGGGCTGGTTCAGCCTCTACACCACGCCCAAGACGCCACAGCCGATCGTGCAGAGACTCAACACGGAAATTGTCGCCATCGTCAACACCGCAGACATGCGCGACCGCCTGATGACATTGGGCGCAACGCCACTGCCCGGCACACCCGACGATCTGCGTCGCAAACTGGCAACCGAGGTACCCGCATGGCGCAAAGTGATTCAGGATGCCGGGCTAAAGGCAGATTGATCGCGCGTAAAAAATTGTTCAATCGGCTTTCAATCCCGCCTCTTTCGATACCTTGGTCCAACGCGCGAGTTCTGCGCGATACATGGCGTTGAATTCAACGTGCCCCGGCGCTGTCGGCTCCATATCCTGCTGCTCAATTCTCGGGCGCAGATCAGGGCTTTTGATCGCCTTCACGAACTCAGCGTTGACGCGCGCGAGCACAGGTGTGGGCAAGCCCGCAGGCGCGAACAAACCTTGCCAGGTGGTCACCACAAATCCCGGTACATCGCCTTCATCCAGCGTACGCAGATCAGGCAGTGACGCGATGCGTTTTTTGCCGGTGACACCGAGCGCGCGCACACGACCATCGCGCACATGCGGCACGGCGGTGAGCACCGCGCCCATCATGAATTGCACACGCCCGGCGATCATGTCGATCAACGACGGTGCGGTACCTTTGTAGGGAATGTGCTGCGTGGTGATGCCCACGCGCTGTGAAAACATCACCGGCGCGAGATGCGTGCTGGTACCGGTGCCCGACGAAGCGAAATTCATTTGCCCCGGCCGCGCTTTGGCATAGGCAATAAACTCTGCCACGCTTTTGATCGGCAGCGACGGATGCACCATGAAGATCAAACACCCGGCGCCAATTTCCGTCACCGGCGTAATGTCTTTCAGCGGATCGTACGACAGCTTGGAATACAATCCCGGCGACACCGCGATCGCGTTGCTTGAATACAGCAGCGTGTGGCCATCACCTGTTGCACGCGTGAGGATTTCCACCGCGATGTTACCCGCCGCACCGGGGCGGTTATCCACCACCACTTGCTGGCCGGTTTGCTGTGCGACTTTTTCGCTGACGATGCGCGCCACCACGTCCGTCGGCCCGCCTGGCGGAAAGCCGACCAGCATGCGTATCGGTTTGGCGGGCCATTGTTGCGTCTGGCAAAGCGCGCTGGCCGCCATGCTCAATATGACGCCCGCCGACAAAATTTTCATTTGAAAAATCATATAAATACGCCTTCTCGCTTTTTGATTTGTCTGCCCATTATTCACCAATTGAACTACACAGTCATGCCACGCGGTGCGCTTGCGTGACAATTTGTGAGTTTCGCCGTTTCAGGTTAAATTGACGGGGGTTTCAACAAAGGGGATTCACACATGAGTATCAAAGGTAAAGCCTACATCGTAGGCGCTTTCGAGCATCCGCTGCGAAAAGCACCCAACCATTCGTTATCACAGTTGCATGCCGAGATCGCCAAGGGCACGCTGGAAGACGCAGGACTAACCAAGAACGACATCGACGGCTTTTTTTGCGCCGGTGACGCGCCAGGCGGAAACGTCTGGAGTCTGGCGAACTACATGAATTTCGACAAGCTCAAGCACGTCGACTCCACCGACATGGGCGGCTGCTCGTATCTGGTACACGTGGCACACGCCGCCGAGGCCATCGCCGCTGGCAAGTGCAACGTCGCACTAGTGACGCTGGCTGGACGTCCGAACTCCGAAGGCAGCAGCGGCACGCAAGTGCGCGACCGCGGCGCTGGCGTGCCGGATTCGCCGTTTGAATTACCCTACAGCCCGGTGACGGTGAATCTGTATGCCATGTGCGCCATGCGCCACATGCACCAGTACGGCACCACCAGCGAACAACTCGCCTGGGTAAAAGTTGCGGCCTCGCACCACGCACAACACAATCCGCACGCGATGCTGCGCGACGTGGTCACGGTGGAACAAGTACTGGCCTCGCCGATGATTTCCGACCCGCTGCACCGTCTGGATTGCTGCGTGGTGAGCGACGGCGGTGGCGGCGTGATCGTGGCGCGGCCCGAAATTGCCAAACAATTGAAGCGCCCGCTGGTAAAAATCACCGGCACCGGCGAATCCACCAAAGGCCAAATGGGTGGCGACGTAGACCTCACCTACTCCGGTGCAGCCTGGACCGGCCCGCGCGCATTTGAAATGGCGGGCATCAAACCCAGCGACATCAAATACGCCTCAATCTACGACAGCTTCACCATCACCGTGATCATGCAAATCGAAGACCTCGGCTTCTGCAAAAAAGGTGAAGGCGGCAAGTTTGTCTCAGACGGCAATCTGATTTCGGGTGTCGGCAAGTTCCCGTTCAACACCGACGGCGGCGGCCTGTGCAACAACCACCCGGCCAACCGCGGCGGCATGACCAAAATCATCGAAGCGGTGCGCCAATTGCGCGGCGAAGCGCATCCGAAAGTTCAGGTCAAAAACTGCGACATCGCGTTAGCACACGGTACTGGCGGCGCACTCGGCGCCCGTCATGGCAGCGCCACATTGATCATGGAAAGGGAATAATCATGGCAACTATTTATCAGGAAAGAAAAATCCGCGACCCGTCACTCAACCCCGGTGACGAGCCCTATTTCGCAGCAGCAGGCGAAGGCAAGCTGATGCTCAAAAAGTGCAAAGACTGCGGCAAAGTGCATCACTACCCGCGCGCCATCTGTCCGTTTTGCTTCAGCCAGAATCTGGAGTGGCAACAGGCCAAAGGCACCGGCGAAATCTACACCTTCAGCGTCACCCGCCGCGGCACGCCGACGCCCTACGCCATCGGCTACGTGGCACTCGACGAAGGCCCCAAGCTGATGACCAACATCGTCAACTGCGACCTCGATGCGTTGAAATGCGGCACGAAGGTCAAGGTTTGTTTTATTAAGTCTGAGAATGGCACTTCGGTGCCGATGTTTACGCCGGCGTAGCACACATGCCGTTCGCCCGCGTGGCGACAGGTGAATTACAAACAGAAGGGTCAGGCTCAATGCTTGGCCCTTTTGTTTGGCGACTCATGCGTGTTCTGAAAACAGTATTACCCTGACAAAGAAAGCGCTTTTCGCATGATGACTAAACAGCAAGTGATCGAAGCCATGCGTCGCGATATGGGCGTCGAAGCCGAGCCGGGCGAATGGCATGTGATGACGCAACAATGGATTGATGATTACGTTGATCTCACCGGCGAAACCGGCTGGATACACACCGACGTTGAGCGCAGCAAACAGTCAACGCTCGGCAACACGATTGCCCCCGGCAATATGGGCATCTCCATCCTACCCAAACTGAGCCGCGCGATTTCGCCCTACAGCCGTTACCCGCGCAAATACTCGCTCAATCAAGGCTGGGATCGCATACGCTTTCTGCAGCCGCTGCTAACGGGCTCGCGTATCCGCGCGCGCTCGAAGTTGCTGGCGATTGAAGAACGCGCTGATGGCTCGCTGCGTGTTGAAGTAGAGTTTCGCATCGAAGTCGAAGGCAGCGCTAAGCCGTGGCTGACGGGCGTTAAGGTGGGACGATTTTTCTTCGAGTAGCATATTAATCATAACTATTTGTTTTTATTTAATAATTTAAGGAATCCCTATGACCATCGCCCGTCGCTACGATCCCCACACTTTCAAAGCGCTAACCTTTTACGATGCCACGGCGGGTTTCAAATCCGGCAGCGACACACCGCGCGCCTATCTCGAACGCTGTCTCGACACCATCGCCGTACGCGAACCGGTGGTGAAAGCCTTCGTCGTGTTGAACACAAGCAACGCGCGCGCCGCAGCGGATGCCAGCAGCGCGCGCTGGAAAGCGGGCAAGCCATTGTCGGCCATCGACGGCATGCCCATCGCCATCAAGGATTTGCTCGAAACCAAAGACATGCCCACCGAGAT
Organism: Betaproteobacteria bacterium; assembly: GCA_947486575.1. Taxonomy (GTDB): domain Bacteria; phylum Pseudomonadota; class Gammaproteobacteria; order Burkholderiales; family SG8-41; genus UBA5216. The sequence continues at coordinate 103,763 of CANKUB010000003.1, forward strand.
GGGCTGCGAGGCGTATCGCGGCAATAACACGCTGCGCGACAACGCCGCCGTGTGGGCACTGCGTGAAGCCGGTGCGGTCATCCTCGGCAAGACAGTCACGGCAGAGCTCGGCGGCTCGCACCCCGGCCCCACCACCAATCCATTTGATCCCGCCTGCACGCCGGGCGGATCGTCGTCCGGCTCGGCCGCCGCTATTGCGGCGCACATGGCGCCTGCGGCTTTGGGCACGCAAGTCGGCGGGTCCGTTATCCGTCCGGCGGCCTATTGCGGCAACATTGCGCTCAAGCCGACGCAAGGCGGCATCAACCGGGGCGAGCGCCAAACCACCAGCATGAGCACCACCGGCGTTCACGCGGGCTGCATTGAAGACATGTGGCAGGTGGCGATCGAAATCGCACGCCGCGCGGGCGGCGATCCGGGCAAGCTGGGGCTGTTCGGCCCTTCGACACCACCGGAAGCGGTAAAACCACAAAGGCTGATCGTGATCGAATCCGCTGGCTGGGCAGTAGCGGATGCTGCCACCCGCAAGGCGTTCGAGAAATTGCTCGAGAACCTCGCTAAAAAAGGCGTTGCGTTGATCCGGCGCAATGACCATGCGTGGATCGAAGCACTGGAGCAATCCATTATTAAAGCTGCTGACATCGCCAACAACATCACCGCCTGGGAAAATCGCTGGTATCAGGCAGCGCTGATAGAACGCTATCCGCAAGGTGTGAGCGAGCGCATCAAGTCCACCGTGAAAAAAGCGCTATCGATGTCACCCGATGACTACCGCGCGCTGCTGCTGCAACGTGCCACCGCACAACTATGCCACGAGACGCTCGCCCCATTGGCCGATGCCATCATCATGTTGAGTTGCCCGGGCCCCGCACCGCTGTGGCCCGGCGATGTGCCCGGTCAGCCGCTGGCTCCACGCCCCACCGGTGATTCGGTATTCAACACGCCCAGTTCAATGCTGCACGCGCCGTGCGTGACCATGCCATTACTCGCTGTCGATGGCATGCCAGTGGGTGTGCAGCTCATGGGCCAGCAACATGAAGACGCGCGCATGACAGCACTGGCGCGGTGGATGCTGCACTCGGTCGCGCCGGTTGTTGGTTGATGTGCGTCCTCAAGTTCAAGTGCGCCATGCTGGGCATGGCCGTATCGATATCGATCTGGCCGGGCAACCCCGCTTTTGCCCAAACTTACCCGCAACGCCCAGTGCGATTCATCGTGCCCGTCTCCGCAGGCGGTGCCACAGACATTCTGACGCGCACGCTCGCACAGCGGCTAACCGCCACATGGGGTCAGCAGGTTCTCGTTGATAACCGGCCAGGCGGCGGCAGCAATGTCGGCTTCGAAGCCGCCGCGCAGGCGCCCGCCGATGGTCATACGCTGCTGATGGCGCAGCCCGCATTCACCGTCAATGTCAGTCTTTACCGTAAGCTCGCCTACGATCCCTTAAAAGATTTTTCCACGGTAACGCTGACAGCGTCCGGCGCCAACGTGCTGGTCATACACCCCTCGGTACCCGTGACCACGCTCAAAGAATTTATTGCGCTGGCCAAATCCAAACCGGGGCAGCTTAACTATGCCTCATCAGGCAATGGTTCATCCGGACATTTGTCGGGACAGTTGTTCAAAACCATTGCAGGCGTTGATATCACGCACATACCTTACAAGGGTGCGAGCACCTCGATTACCGATCTGATCGGCGGGCATGTCGACATGGCGATTGTGAGCCTGTCTTCGGTGACGGCACACCTGCAGTCCCGACGGCTGCGCGCGCTGGTCATCACCAGCGCACGACGTTCAGCATTGATGCCGGATCTGCCGACCTTTGCGGAAGCCGGCCTCAAAGGCATCGAAATTTCGGGATGGTATGGCGTGGTGGTGCCCGCGGGCACCAGCAAGGACATCATCGGCCGCCTGCACAGCGACATCACGCGTGTGCTGGCGCAGCCGGATGTCGTGCGGACGCTGGCCGCCGCAGGACTTGAAACCATGCCGCCCAACAGCCCTGAAGAATTCACCGCGCATCTGCGCACAGAAATCGCCAAATGGGCCAAGGTCGTCAAAGCCTCTGGTGCCCGCGCAGACTAACGTATAAATAACTCAATAAAAAGGGGTCTTCGCGTACGAGTGTGGGTGAATTTGAGGCATTTTAGAGCACTGGCAACATGCACGTGAGTATTTTCAGTCGCAGATATTCCTCATCGCGCAGCCCGTATGCACGACGTTGAATGACGCGAATTTTGTTGTTCAATCCCTCAA